>NZ_JBITCL010000014.1:41375-219377 GCF_044453165.1 Streptomyces sp. NPDC051740
GGCCGCGCGCCCGCGCCCCCCCCCCCCCCCCGCCCGCGGGGGGGGGGGGGGCGCGGCGCCCGCGCGGCCCCCCCCCCCCCCCCCCCCCCCCCCCCCCCGGCCGGAGGAAGCCGCCTTCCTCGACGTCTTCCAGGAGGTGTTCGCCCTCCTCGCCGCCGGTCTCCCGGCACCTCCCGCGTAAGTCCTCACCGTCGGCCGCCCGGCCTCCCGCCGCGGCCGCCGCCCCCGCTGTCCGTTCCGCGCCCCCGAGGGCGCCGGCACCCGTCGGCGTCCGTCCCGCGCGCGTGAGCGTTCGACCATCGTCCGAAAGAGATCCCGTGAGCTCACCCCCGGCGCCCGCCGACGCGCCTCCCGCCTCCATGACCCAACGGCAGATACTCCAGGCCATGTCCGGCCTGATGGCCGGCATGTTCGTCGCCATCCTGGCGGGCACCGTCGTCTCCAACGCGCTGCCGACGATCATCGCCGACCTGGGTGCCAGCCAGTCCTCCTACACCTGGGTCGTCACCGCCGAACTGCTGGCCATGACCGCGACGGTGCCCCTGTGGGGCAAGCTGTCCGACCTGTTCAACAAGAAGCTGCTGCTCCAGCTCTCCCTGCTGATGTTCGTGGTCGGTTCGCTGCTGGCGGGCTTCTCCCACGACACGACGCTGCTGATCTTCAGCCGGGTCGTGCAGGGCATCGGCGCGGGCGGTCTGACCGCGCTCGCGCAGGTCGTCATGGCCGCCGTCATCCCGCCCCGGGAACTGGGCAAGTACTCCGGCATCTTCGGTGCCGTCTTCGCCGTCGGCACCGTGGCCGGACCGCTGATCGGCGGTGTGCTGGTGGACACCGACTGGCTGGGCTGGCGCTGGTGCTTCTTCATCGGCGTGCCGTTCGCGCTGCTGGCCATCCTGCTGTTGCAGCGCACGCTGAAGCTGCCCACCGTCAAGCGCCAGGTGAAGATCGACTGGCTCGGCGCCTTCCTGATCGTCGCCGGTGTCTGCGCGCTGCTCATCTGGGTCTCGCTGGCCGGCAACCAGTTCGACTGGGCGTCGTGGCAGACCGCCGCGCTCGTGGCCGGCGGCGTGCTGCTGCTGGCCCTGGCGGTCCTCGTCGAGGCCCGTACCGACGAGCCGGTCATCCCGCTCGACATCTTCAAGAACCGCACGGTCACCCTGACCACGGTGGCCAGCCTCCTGGTCGGTGTCGCCATGTTCGGCGGGACCGTCTTCCTCTCGCAGTACTTCCAGGTGTCCCTGGGCAAGACGCCGACCGTCGCCGGCCTGATGAGCCTGCCGATGATCCTGGGCCTGCTGGTGTCGTCCACCGTCGCCGGGCAGTTGATCAGCCGGACCGGCAAGTGGAAGAGCTACCTGGTGGCGGGCGCGGTCGTCATGACCGTCGGCCTCGCGCTGCTCTCCCTGATCGACGCCGACACGCACTTCGGTCTGCTCAGCCTGTACATGGCCGTCCTCGGTGTCGGCGTCGGCATGCTGATGCAGAACCTGGTGCTCGCCGCGCAGAACGACGTCCCCGCGGCCGAACTGGGCGCCGCGACCTCCGTGCTGTCCTTCTTCCGCAGCATGGGCGGCACCATCGGCACCAGCGTCCTCGGTGCGGTCCTCGCCAACCGGGTGGCCGACGAGATGACCAAGGGGCTGGAGAAGGCGGGCGTCGCCGGAGGGGCCGAGGGCGGCTCGGGCGGCGGGCACAGCGTCCCGGACATGAGCACGCTGCCCGCCCCGATGCGGGAGATCGTGGAGCACGCCTACGGTGTCGCCACCGCCGAGCTGTTCCTGATCGCCACGCCGTTCGCGCTGCTGGCCCTGGTCGCCGTCGTCTTCCTGAAGGAGAAGCCGCTGAAGACCACCAGCGGCATGGAACGCCTCGCCGAGGAGTCCGCCGCCGCGGACACCACGCCGGACAAGGACCGGACGGCCCCGGTCGTCTGAGCCGCGATCCGGCCGGCCCGGCCGGCCGGACTCATGGAAACGGAGGGGGCCGCCCACCGGACACGGTGGGCGGCCCCCTCCGTTTCCCGTGTACGGGCCACTCCCGGATGCTGCCCACCGCAACCCTGGCCGACGCGGAGGAAGATGGGACGATGGAGATCCACTTCCCCGACGGACACCACGAACGGGTGCCGCAGCCACATGTGCGCCAGCCACATGTGCGGTAGCCGTACAGCCGGCCCACGGGAAGCACAGCCCTCCGGAAGGACGGAACACATGCCCACGCACCGCCCCTGGCCGCTCCAGGTCCCCGGCCTCGGATACGGAGGCGACTACAACCCCGAGCAGTGGAGCCAGGACGTCCAGCTCGAGGACATCGAGCTGATGAAAGAGGCCGGCGTCAACCTCCTCAGCGTCGGCATCTTCTCCTGGGCGATGCTCGAACCGCGCGAGGGCGCTCATGACTTCGGCTGGCTCGACACCGTACTGGACCGGCTGCACGCCGCCGGCATACGCGTCGCCCTGGCCACCGCCACGGCCTCCCCACCGCCGTGGCTCACCCGCAAGCACCCCGAGATCCTGCCCCGCAGGCCCGACGGCACCGTCCTCCACCAGGGCTCCCGCCAGTCGTACGCCGTGTCGTCCCCCGTGTTCCGCCGGTACGCGCTGCGCATGACACGCCTGATGGCCGAGCGGTACGGGCAGCACCCCGCGCTCGCCCTGTGGCACGTCGACAACGAACTCGGCTGTCACGTCCCCCACGACTACTCCGACGCCGCGGCCGACGCCTTCCGCGCCTGGCTGGACAAGCGCTACGGCACGATCGACGCGCTCAACGCGGCCTGGGGCACGGCCTTCTGGTCGCAGCGCTACGACACCTTCGACGACATCCTGCCCCCGCTCCAGTCGCCGACCTTCGTCAACCCCACCCAGCAGCTCGACTTCTTCCGCTTCTCATCCGACGAACTGCTCGCCCACTACCGCGAGTTGCGCGACGTACTGCGCGAGATCACCCCCGAGGTGCCGACGACGACGAACTTCATGATGTCGTCGGCCACCAAGTGGATGGACTACTTCTCGTGGTCCGCCGACATGGACGTCGTCGCCAACGACCACTACCTGATCGCCGCCGACCCGCGGGCCCACATCGAGCTGGCGTTCTCCGCCGACCTCAGCCGCGGGGTGGCCGGCGGCGACCCGTGGATGCTGATGGAGCACTCCACCTCGGCGGTCAACTGGCAGCCCCGCAACCGGCCCAAGGGCCCCGGCGAGATGCTGCGCAACTCCCTCACCCATGTGGCGCGGGGAGCCGACACCGTGATGTTCTTCCAGTGGCGCCAGTCCGCCGCCGGAGCCGAGAAGTACCACTCCGCCATGGTTCCGCACGCCGGACGCGACACCGACGTCTTCCGCGACACGGTGGAACTCGGCAGACGGCTGAGCGCCCTGGCCCCGGTACGGGGCAGCAGGGTCCGCGCGGACGTGGCCCTCGTCGTCGACTACCCGTCCTGGTGGGCCGTCGAGACCGAGGGCCGGCCGAGCGGCGTGCTGGACTACCAGGCGGAGGTGCAGCGCTGGTACCGGGCGCTGTGGGAGCGCGGCGTCACCGTCGACGTCACCTCCGTACACGGTGATCTGACCGGCTACCGCGCCGTGGTCGTACCCACCCTGTACACCGTCACGGACGCGGACGCCGACCGCGTCGCCGCCGCCGCGCGGGCCGGCGCCTCCGTGCTGGTCACCTTCTTCAGCGGGATCGTCGACGAGAACGACCACGTCCGGCTCGGGGGGTACCCGGGCGCCTTCCGCGAGCTGCTGGGCGTACGGAGCGAGGAGTTCCACCCGTTGCGGGAGGACGAGGTCCTCACCCTGGACGACGGCAACCGCGCCGACCTGTGGGCCGAGAAGACCCACCTGACCGGAGCCGAGGCGGTACGTACCTGGGCCGACGGTCCCCTGGCGGGCCGGCCGGCCGTCACCCGGCACACCGTCGGCGAGGGCGCCGCCTGGTACGTCGCCACCCGGCCGGACACGGCGGGCGTCGCCGGCGTCGTCGACGCGCTCCTGGCCGAGGCGGGCGTCACCGCGGAGGTTCCCGGCCTCCCCGGGGGAGTCGAGGCCGTACGCCGGCACGCCGACGACGGCTCCCGTTTCCTCTTCCTCGTCAACCACACCGCCGACCCCGTCGACGTACCGGCCCGCGGACGCGAACTGCTGCACGACCACGACGTCGACGGACGGCTCGTCCTGCCGCCGGGGGAGGTCGCCGTCGTCCACGAGAGATGAGCCGGCCGGGTGATCACCCGTCGAGCGGGGGCATCGGCCCACCCGGGTGATCACCGGTGGCGGGGCCCCACCCCCGCTCATAGCTTCGGCTCATGAACAAACGACACATCGCCCTTCTCGCCTGTACCGCCGCGGCCGTGGCCGCGGGGCTGGGTGCCGCCCCGTCGGCCCACCATCCGACCGTGCACCGCGTACAGCCCGGCCAGTCGATCCAGAAGGCCGTGGACGCCGCGAAGCCGGGGGACACCGTCCTCCTCGCCCCCGGCACCTACCGGCAGAGCGTCGACATCAGGAAGTCGGACGTAACCCTGCGCGGCCACGGCGCCGGACGCACCGTCCTGGTGCCCGCCGAGAAGGCCGGCAAGAGCGCCTGCGCCGAGGCGGGCAACGGCATCTGTGTGACCGGCACCGACAAGAGCCCCGTCGAGAACGTCACCGTACGGTCCCTGACGCTGCGGGGACACGCCAAGAACGGGCTGTGGGCCACCGGCACCGACGGGCTGGAGGTCAAGTACGTCCTGGCGGAGAAGAACGGCCAGTGGGGCATCGCGGAGGAACGCTCCGTGCACAGCGTGCTCAGCCACAACCTCGTCCGGAGGAACGGCGACGCCGGAGTGTTCGTCGCCAACACCGTCGACACCGAGGAAGGCGCCCGCGACGCGGAGAGGACCGTGATCCGTTACAACCGGCTGGCCGACAACCGCGTCGGCGTCACCGTGCGCCGGCTGCGGAACCTGACCGTCGACCACAACGAGGCCACCGGCAACTGCGCCGCCGTCTTCGTGGTCGGCGACGAGTCGAAGCCGCGCGCCGGCGACCTGCGCGTGACGTACAACTACCTCCACGCCAACAACAAGTACTGCCCCAAGACGCCCCGGCTGCCCTTCCTGCAGGGCTCGGGCATCGTCCTCACCGGCGCCGAGGAGACCCTGGTCGCCTACAACCGGGTCGAGGACAACAAGGGCACCTCCCCGCTCTCCGGCGGCATCGTGCTCTTCAAGAGCCTCGTCGGCACGCCCAGCGAGCGCAACGAGATCCGCGACAACCTGGTGACCGGCAACAGCCCGGTCGACCTGGCCGACCGGGACACCGCCGAGAACAACAGGTTCAGCCACAACACCTGCACGCTCTCCGAGCCCGCCGGCATGTGCTGACCCGCCGGCCCCACCCCCGACTGCACGACAGCAGAAGCGAGGCAACGGATGACCACCGTTGATCCGGTTCCCCCGCCGCCCATGCGGCTGCGGGAGCTCGTTTTCGGGGCGGCGTGCGCCGCCGCCGTACGCGCGGCCGTCCGCCTGGGCGTGGCGGACGCGCTGGACGACACCCCCATGACCGTCGACGACCTGGCGACGGCGGTGAAGACCCAGCCGCACACCCTGCGGCGGCTGCTGCGCGCCCTGACCTGCCAGGGCGTCTTCGCCGAGAACCCCGACGGCACCTTCGAGCACACCGAGATGTCCCGGCTGCTGCGCGAGGACGACCCGCACAGCCTGCGGTACATCGCCCTGTGGTGCACCGAACCGTGGACCTGGAACGTCTGGCCGCAGCTCGAGGAGGCGGTGCGCTCCGGACGGGGCGTCTTCGAGGACGTGTACGACCAGGAGTTCTTCACCTACCTCAACGAGTCCGCCCCCGAGTCCGCCCACGTGTTCAACCGGGCCATGACGACGTCCAGCGAACAGTCCGCGCGCGACGTGGCCCTGCTGCTCGACCTGGACGACGCCTCCTCCGTCGTGGACATCGGGGGCGGCCAGGGACACGTCCTGGCCAGCCTCCTGGAGAAGCACCCCCACCTCCACGGCACCCTGCTCGACCTGCCGGGCGTCGTCGAGAACGCCGACCCCCGGCTGCGCCGGGGCGGTTCGCTCGCCGGCCGCGTCGACATCGTGGCCCGGGACTGCCGCGAGGGCGTCCCCGTCCAGGCGGACGTGTACATCATCAAGAACGTCCTGGAGTGGGACGACGACAGCACCCGCCGGGTGCTCGCGGGCGTCCGCGCGGCGGCACGGCCCGGGGCCCGCGTCGTCGTCATCGAGAACCTCGTCGACGACACCCCGTCGATGCGGTTCACCACCGCCATGGACCTGCTGCTGCTCCTCAACGTCGGCGGCGCCAAGCACACCCGGCAGAGCATGGTCGACCGGCTGACCGCCGCGGGCCTCGCCATCGGCGACATCAGCCCGGTCAACGCCTATCTGCACGCCTTCGAGTGCACCGTCCCCGGCTGACCGAAGGGCGCGCCGACAACCCCGAGGCCGCCGGCTCCGCGACTGACGCGGAACCGGCGGCCTCGGGGTTTCCCGCTCAGGAACGGGCGCCGCTCTCCCAGCGGTAGAAGCACCGTGCCATGGCGTCCTTGGGGCTGCGCCACGTGGCCGGGTCGTACGGGCTGACGTACGCCTCCAGCCGCTCGCTGATGCTGCGGAACTCGGGGTGCCCGGCGACCTTCGCGATCGCCGGTGCCGGGTCCTGCTCGGCCTCGATGAGGTGCAGGTACACGTCGTCGCCGAACTGGAAGAGGCTGCGCCGGCCGACCCCGATCAGGTGGGGGAGTTCACCCCGGTCGGAGGAGGCGAACACGTCGGCGATGTCCGGCGCCGAACCGGGTTTCATCCGGGCGACGATGAGGGCGTGGTGCATCGGGTTTCCTTCCTTGGACCGGCGCTCAGCGCGAGGACGCGACGGACGCGCTCTCGCTGTCACGGGCGACCTGCTCGATCCGGTCCCGGATCAGGGCCATCTGCGTACGGGAGTTGCGGTTGATGTTGTCCGTCATCCAGTCGTCGTCGACCGGGGCGTCGGGCTTCATCGCGAAGTCCTGCGTCCAGCGCATCTGCACACCGCCCGGTAGCTCCGCGTACTCCCACACGATGTCCATGTGGGCGAACGGGCCCGTCTCGACCCGGCGGGCGCGGACGGTCCGCCTCTCCCGGTCCGGGGTGCGCTCCGACACCCAGCTCCACACCTTCCCGTTCTCGTCCGGGTGCATGGTGAGCCGGAACGTCGTCGTGGCCCCCTCACGGGAGAGGACCTCCACGGACGCGTACTCGCTGAACAGCCGCGGCCAGTTCTCCAGGTCGTTGGTCATCTCCCACACGAGGTCGAAGGGAGCGTCGATGGTGATGCTGTTCTCGGTGTGTCCGGCCACTTTCAGGCTCCAGCCATGAGGGTGCTGTTGACGAGGTTCAGGAACTCCCGCGGCGTCCGGCAGCGCTCCGAGTCCGGGGGGAGCGACGCGCCGTACCGGTTCTCCAGCTCGCCGACGATGCCGAGCAGGCCGAGCGAGTCGAGGCCGAAGACGTCGAAGGGGGACTCCGCGGAGTCCTTCAGTTCCTCGGGGTCGACGGTGATGCCGGCCGCCTGCTTCATCAGCGCGGCCAGCTCGTCGAAGGTCACTTCGGTGGTGATCATGGGCGACTGCTCCTTCCCCGCCCGTTCCTACCGGGCGGAATCGTCACCGCGGCGCACGACCAGCGCCGCGTTGGAGCCCATCAGTCCCCTGCTGAGGACGAGGGCGGTGCGCAGCTCGGCGGGGCGAGCGTGCGACATCACCAGGTCGAGGTCGTGGCAGATGTCGAACACGTTGGGTGTCGGGGGCACCTGGCCGTGCTCCATGGCGAGCACCGCGGCCACCGTGTCCAGCACGGGCGCCGCGCAGTGGGCGCGGCCGATGCCCGTCTTGGGCGCCGTGACCGGGACGCGGGTGCCGTGCGCGCCGAGCGCGTCGGCGATCGCCAGGGCCTCGGCGCGGTCCGCCGCGGGGACGCCCATGGCGTCGGCGAACACGACGTCGATCTCCTCCGGCGCGCAGCCCGCCTCGTCGAGGGCGCCGCGGATCGCGCGGGCCAGGCCCTCCCGGGACTCCGCCCAGCGGGAGGCCCCGGTGAACGTGGCGGCGTGGCCGGCCACGGTGGCCCGTACGGGCGCTCCGCGGTCACGGGCGCGCTGCTCGTCCTCGACGACGAGCAGCGCGCCCCCCTCGGCGGGTACGAAGCCGCACGCCTTCTCGGTGAACGGGCGGTAGGCGCGGTCGGGGTCGTCGAGGGTGCTGAGCTCGGGGTAGCCGAGCTGGCACACCATCGAGTACGGGGCCAGCGGCGCCTCCGTGGCCCCCACGACCATGACGTCGGTGCCGCGGCCCACGGCCCGGCTCGCGTGCGCGAGGCAGTCCAGACCGCCCGCCTCGTCGCTCGCCACCACCCCGCAGGGGCCCTTGAGGCCGCCGCGGATGGAGATCTGTCCGGTGCTCGCGGCGTAGAACCAGGCGATCGACTGGTAGGGGCCGACGAACTTGGAACCCTTCCCCCACAGTTTCTGCAGCTCGCGCTGGCCGAACTCGCCGCCGCCCGACCCGGCGGCGGTGACCACGCCGACGGAGAACGGGTCGGCGGGTTCGCCGCCGAGTCCGGCGTCGTCGAGGGCGAGGGCGGCGGCGGCCATCGCGAAGTGGCTGAACCGGTCGGTCTGCACCAGGAACCGGTCCTCGATGAGGGCCGCCGGGTCGAAGGCCCGGACCTCGCCCGCCACCCGCAGCGGCAACTGGTCACAGCCCTCGCGGCTGATCAGGTCCAGCACGCTGAGGCCTTCGCGGACGGACTTCCAGTAGGCGTCGGTCCGCAGTCCGTTGGGCGCGACCACACCGATGCCGGTGACGGCCGCGCGCCCGGGGCGCCGATTGCTCATCGTGTCCTCCCACCCGGCCCGGACAGCAGCACCGCGGACTGGAAGCCGCCGAATCCGCTGCCGACGGAGAGCACATGGTTCAGCTTCCGCGGGCGGGCGGTGCGCGGCACGTAGTCCAGGTCGCACTCGGGGTCGGGGGTCTCGTAGTTCGCCGTGGGCGGCACCACCTGGTGCTTCAGCGCGAGGACGCAGGCGACCACCTCGATCGCGCCGATCGCGCCCAGTGAGTGCCCCACCATCGACTTGATGGAGCTCATGGGCGTCTCGTGGGCGTGCGCCCCCAGGGACCGCTTCACGGCGGCCGTCTCGTGCCGGTCGTTCTGCCGGGTGCCGGAGCCGTGCGCGTTGACGTAGTCGATCAGCGTGGGATCGATACGGGCCTGGTCGAGCGTGGTGTCGATCGCCCGGGCCATCTCCAGTCCCTCACTGGTCAGACCGGTCATGTGGTAGGCGTTGCCGTAGGTGGCGTAGCCGCTGATCTCGCAGAGGATCTCCGCGCCGCGGGCCCGTGCGTGCTCGTACTCCTCCAGGACGAGTACGGCCGCGCCCTCACCCATCACGAAGCCGTCGCGGTGGGCGTCGAAGGGCCGGGAGGCGTGCTCGGGGTCGTCGTTGTTGGGCGACGTCGCCTTGATGGCGTCGAAGCAGGCCATCGTGATCGGTGAGATCGGCGAGTCCGACGCCCCGGCGACGCAGACGTCGGCCCGGCCCTCGGCGACGGTGTGGAAGGCATAACCGACCGCGTCGAGCCCGGAGGTGCAGCCGGTGGAGACGGTCTGCACCGGACCCCGGGCGTCGAACCGCTCGGCGACGACCGAGGCGAGGGTGCTCGGCGAGAACGCCAGGTGCAGCTTCGGCCCGGCCTGCCGGTGGTCCACGTCCCAGCGCCGGCCGCCCTCGCTGACGAGCACGTAGTCGTGTTCCAGCCGGGTGGTGCCGCCGACCGCGCTGCCCAGCGAGACCGCGGTGCGCCACGGGTCCATGGTCCCGGTGTCGAGTCCGGAGTCGCGCACGGCCTCGGCGGCGGCGACCACGGCGAACTGGATGTACCGGTCCACGTGTTGGCACAGATCCGCGTCCAGTCCGTGCTCGAACGGGTCGAAGTCGCACTCGGCGGCTATGCGTGAGCGCAGACCCGCCGGATCGAACAGGGAGATGGCGCGGGTCGCGGTGCGGCCGGCTGTCAGAAGATCCCAGAACGCCGTCGCTCCGATGCCGCCGGGAGCGACCACACCTATACCGGTGACGGCCACTCGGCGGGTCATTTTATGGCCTCGCTCGGCTCGGCCGACCGGCTGATCCCGGGACCGCCGACCGTCAACTGCGGTCCGGCGGGGGCGCTTTCGGTCTCCTCGGTGTCGACGTGGCCGAGACTCGGGTGCGGGGCGAGCGGGCCCAGGTGGAACACCATGCGGGCCTCCTGGTCGCCGACGTTGCGGAAGCGGTGCCGCATGTCGATGGGGATCATCAGTCCCTGCTCGGCGCGGAGCGCGAACGGCTCGCCGTCCAGGTCCACTTCGAGCGCGCCGCTGACCACGTACACGAACTCCTCGGAGTACGGGTGGTAGTGCTCGCCGATGCGCTCGCCGGGCTTGATGATCGCCAGGCCCATGAAGCCGCTGGTGGAGCCCACGGTGGCCGGGGTGAGCAGGGTTCTGAGGTCACCTCCGCGCCGTCGGTTGGGTTCCGTCTCGCTCAGGTCCACGATGCGTGGATGCTGCTTGGACATGGTTGTTACCTCCGGGTGTGCCGGTGACGTCCAGGCGGCCGCGGCCGCGGACACCACCGCGGTGGACCGTCAGGAATCCGCGGAGCTGCGGTCGGTGACGGGCATCATGTCGGCGTGCGCCAGGAGCCGGTTGAGGTTGCGCTCCGAGTCCAGGGAGCCCTCGACGCCGATCGCGGCGCCGTCCAGGAGACGCTCCAGCTCGGCCGCCTTGCCCGGGCCCTTGACGCCGAGGGCGGAGAGCGGGTCGAGATCGAGTTCGCCCGTGACGTCGATCATGCGGGTCACGATGTCGTCGCGCTGGAAGACGGTGCTCGCGTACACCGGGCTGTCCGGGTCGTTCGCCGCGGCCTCGTCCTGGTGGGCGAGGAACCGGGCCAGCTCCAGGCCGTGGCCCGCCACGGCCGGGTAGAACAGCATGTGCCGCCGCAGGCCGGCGGGTTCCGGGCGGCCGGCCGCCACGTGCTGCATGGCCGGGAGCGCGGCCCGGGTGAAGAACACCCGCGCGGAGTCGGAGTCGGACAGATCCCGGTCCTGCTCCAGATGGGGGTTGATGGCCTCCTCCACCGCCTGGACCTCGGGCTGGCTGGCCACGTGGCACAGGGTGGCCAGCAGGTCGCCCTCCACCTCCACGGCCCGTACGACGCGGTTGCCGTGCATGAAGAGCGAGGTGCGGTGCAGTCGCGTGATGCCGTTGATCCGCGTCTCGGGCGCGTCGTAGTTGGCCAGGATGTCCACGACCTTGGACTCGGAGCCCGGCTTGACGGTGAAGGTGAGGGCGTGGTGGGTCAGCCCGGCGCCCACGCGGGCCGCCGTCTGGAGGCCCGCCCGCGCCGCCTCGGGAGTGAGCGGCTGTTCCGGGTGGGTCTCGCGCAGGATGCTGTAGCGCATCGACCGGGTGTCCCGGACGCAGCTGTGCATCGGCCGGACGATCGCGATGTGCTCCTCGCTGTTCACCCACGCGAGGAACGGCAGGGCGCTCTCCCACTCGCTGGTGATGAGCCACTGCGAGGGGTTCTCGATCGACTGGCACAGTTGGTCACTGATGTGACCGGGGACGGACGCGACCTTGTTGCGCATGTGCTCGTACGCGTCGAGGAACTGCTCCTGGGCGCCCTCGTACAGGTCGAGCAGCAGGATCACCCGCAGCCTCGAGCCGTCGAACGCCGACTGCGATACGCGTGCCGACATGGTCATCCGGCGCACCTCTCCTCTTCGTCGGAAGGTCGGGAACGACCGCCGTGCCCGCAGAAGGGCCGGGGTCGCCGTGAGTCGATCGTTGACGCGACCTTCCGGTGCGCGCGAGCGACACGGGGCAGGTGGGTGAACCGCGTGTCATCCGGGTGCCGCCGGGACGCGAACCGTTCCGTACCGGGCATGAAAGGTGAGTCCTGTTCCACAGCCCGTCGAGGGCGACGCTGGAGGCGTTTCAATGAATCGATCGGATACGGCCGGCCGGGCGGATCACCGCACGCCGGTCCTCATCGTCGGCGGCTCCCTGGTGGGCCTGTCGATGTCCCTGTTCCTGGGACGCCTCGGCGTGCCGCACACGCTCGTCGAACGTCACGCGGGCACGTCGATCCACCCGCGCGGGCGGGGGAACAACGTACGCACCATGGAGCTGTTCCGGGCGGCCGGGGTCGAGCAGCGCATCGGCCGGGCCGCGTCGGTCCTGGCGGAGAACCACGGCATCTGGCAGACCCCGAGCCTGGCGGGTGACGAGGGCGAGTGGCTGCTCCAGGAGATCGACCCCGGTGGCGGGCTCGCCCGCTTCAGCCCCAGCGGGTGGTGCCTGTGCAGCCAGAACGACCTGGAACCGGTGCTCCTCGAGGGAGCCCGGGAGCTCGGCGGGGACCTGCGCTTCGGGACGGAGATGCTCTCCTTCGACCAGGACGCCGAGGGTGTGACGGTGCTGGTCAAGAGCCGGGAGACCGGCGAGCACACCAGGATCAGGGCGGACTACCTCGTCGCCGCCGACGGCCCGCGCAGCCCCGTCCGTGAGTCGCTGGGCATCGGCCAGAACGGCCCGGGCGACCTGTTCCACAACGTGAGCCTCACGTTCACCTCCCGCGGCCTCGCCGACGTCGTCGGGGACCGGCGGTTCATCGTCTGCTACCTGACCGACCCGGAGGCCGACGGGGCCCTGCTGCCGGTCGACAACCGGGAGCACTGGGTGTTCCACGTCCCCTGGCACCCCGAACACGGCGAAACCCTCGAGGAGTTCACCGACGAGCGGTGCGCCGCCCACATCCGGAGGGCCGTCGGCGTGCCGGACCTCGACGTGGAGATCACCGGCCGGGCCGCCTGGCACGCCGCCGAGCGGGTCGCCGAACGGTACGCCGACGGCCGGGTGTTCCTGGCCGGCGACTCGGCCCACGAGATGTCGCCCACCGGGGCGTTCGGCTCCAACACCGGCATCCAGGACGCCCACAACCTCGCCTGGAAGCTGGCCGCCGTGCTCGGCGGCTGGGCCGAGCCCGGCCTGCTGGAGTCCTACGACGCCGAACGCCGGCCCGTCGCGGAGGCGACCAGCGCCCGTGCCTCCTCCCGCTCGAGCGAGCACAGCCACCCCGGCTACACCCCCGCCCCCGGCGCCCCCGCCCCCGGCGCCCCCGCCCTCGGAGCCCCCGCCCCCGGCGGTCCCGGCCTCGGTGGTCCCGGAGCCGGTGGCCCCGGTGGTCCTGGCGGCCTCGGTGGTCCTGGTGGTCCTGGTGGTCCCGGAGCCGGTCGTCCCGGTGGCCCCGGAGCCGGTGGCCCCGGTGGTCCTGGTGGTCCCGGAGCCGGTGGTCCTGGCGGCCCCGGTGGTCCCGGAGCCGGTGGTCCCGGTGGCCCCGGTGGTCCTGGTGGTCCCGGGATGAAGCCGGGCGGCATCCTCAACGTGGCGCTCTGCTACCGCTACCCGCGCGGCGCGGTCCTGGGCGCCGACCCGGCGACGCCGGTCATCCCCGACGGGGTGATGCTGACCGGCGAGCCGGGCAGCCGCGCCCCGCACATGTGGCTGGACCGCTCCGGCACCCGGATCTCCACGCTCGACCTGTACGAGCGGTCGTGCGTGCTGCTGAGTTCCGCGAACGGCGCCTGCGACTGGCACACCGCGGCGGCGAAGGTCGCGAAGGACCTGTCCGTACCGCTCGACGCGTACCGGGTGGGCGAAGGACCCGACGCGGAACTGGTCCCCGAGGACGGTGCCGACTGGGCCCGGACGCACGGGATCACCGCGGACGGCGCGGTACTGGTCCGCCCCGACGGCTTCGTCGCCTGGCGCTCCGAAGGACCCGTACCGGACCCGGCGGCGGTGCTGCGGGAGGCCGTCACCACCGTCCTGGCACGGAGCTGACGCGGGAGCGGCGGCCGGTGGACGTCACCCTCCGCCGACGCCGCCCTGCCGTCCCCGTTCCGCCTTGGCCTGGTGCTGTTCGAACCGCTGGAGCGCGGGTCCGTCGGTGTTCCACGGCCAGGGCGTGACCACGCCCTGCAGCGTCTGGAACACGTGGTGCGCGTCGACGGCCCGGCCGGCCGCGCACAGCGCGTACGCCAGCACGTTCAGATCGGCCTGCGCCGCCGCGTGCTGGAAGAAGCCCGGCTTCGCCCACAGCGCGGCCGCCTGGTCCAGCGCGGCCGCGATCTGTCCGCCCTCCCACAGCTGACCGGCCGTCATGGCCCGCACCCCGCCCTGCGCCAGCAGCCCCTGGTACTGCCGCACGGCGGCGGTCAACTCGACCGCCGCACACGCCGCGTTGGCCGGGATGCGGGTGCGCACCACGTCGACGAAGTCGAGGACGGCCGCGCTGGACCCGCCTTCCTCCGGCGACAGGTACGCGAGCATCTGCAGATACGCCTCACGGTGCCAGCGGTCGCGCCCGGTGGCCTCCCGCCAGACGGCGTTGACGTCGTTCTGGCCGTAGCGCTCGATCCGGGACACACCGAGCAGGACCACCCACGGCAGCGGATCCTCCGGTCTTCGCTCGGCGGCCTGGTGGCACTGGGAGACCAACTGCCCGGCGTCCTCCAGGTGTCCGTCCCGCAGACCGCGCACCAGCCCGGTCCAGGAGTGGAACACCAGGGCGTCCGCGCTCTGCGGCTCCCGGCCCAGCCACGCCGCCGCGATCCCCGCGTCGGCCGTCGCCTCGGCCAGTACGGACACCCGGTGACCGCGACGGTCCCAGTCGTCCCCCGTCTCCTCCAGCAAGGAGGACACGAGGGTCACGTCCGCGGCTTTGCCGCCCCCGTTCCGCTTGCTCAACCGCCCCAGCACGCGCGTCAGCTCGGCGTCGTCGAGGGCGGGCACGATACGGGGGCGTTTACCGGTGCGACTGCTGAAGAGGGCCATGCCGGAAGACTAGGAACTCCACGTGCCCCGGCAACCCGTACGGGATGATCGTTACCGATCTGCCCCTTACCGCCGGTACAGCGGGCAGACCGGGGCGGGGCCGGGCATCTCGCCCGCCCCGCCCCCTCGTCGTGTCCGTTCCGCTTGCCGGCTCTCCGGGTCAGACCGCCGGAGCCGGGTAGGTCGGGTACTCCACCCCGGAAACGTACTGGACGACCCGGATGACCTGGCAGGAGTAGCCGAACTCGTTGTCGTACCAGAGGTAGAGGATCGCGTTGTCGCCCTCGACCTTCAGCGCGCCGGCGTCGACGATCGAGGCGTGGCGCGAGCCGATGAAGTCGCTGGAGACCGCGTCGGGCGCGCTGATGAAGTCGATCTGGCGCTTGAGCGGCGAGGTCAGTGACACGTTGCGCAGGTGGTCGAGGACCTCCTGGCGGTCGGTGGCGCGGCCGAGCTGGAGGTTGAGGATCGCGATCGAGACGTCCGGCACGGGCACCCGGATCGAGCTGCCGGTGATGGTCGCGTCGAGGTCGGGCAGCGCCTTGGCGACGGCCGAGGCGGCACCCGTCTCGGTGATCACCATGTTCAGCGGCGCCGAACGGCCGCGCCGCTCCGACTTGTGGTAGTTGTCCAGCAGGTTCTGGTCGTTGGTGAACGAGTGCACCGTCTCCACGTGCCCGCGCAGCACCCCGAACTCGTCCGCCATCGCCTTCAGCGGCGGCACGATCGCGTTGGTGGTGCAGGACGCGCAGGACAGGATCCGCTCGTCCGGCTTGAGGGTGTCGTGGTTGACGCCGTGCACGATGTTGGGCACGTCGCCCTTGCCGGGCGCGGTGAGCACCACCTTGTCGATGCCGGGACGCAGGTGCAGCGAAAGCCCCTCGCGGTCGCGCCACTTGCCGGTGTTGTCGATGAGGATGGCGTTCTTGATGCCGTACGCCGTGTAGTCGATCTCCGTCGGGTCGCCCGCGTAGATCACCTTGACGGTGTTGCCGTTGGCGGTGATCGTGCTGTTCGCCTCGTCGACGGTGATGGTGCCCTGGAACTGGCCGTGCACGGAGTCGCGGCGCAGCAGCGAGGCCCGCTTGACGATGTCCTGCTCACCGCCCTGCCGGACCACGATCGCGCGCAGACGAAGACCGTTGCCGGACCCCGACTTCTCGATGAGCAGCCGGGCCAGGAGGCGGCCGATGCGGCCGAAGCCGTAGAGGACGACGTCGCGCGGCTCGCGGCGGTCGATCTTGTCGGCGCCGGTCGCGCCGGCGACGGCCTCCGCCGTGAACTCGGCCACCGACAGGCCCCGGTCGTCGGTGCGGTGGGCCTCGGCGAGCAGGCCGATGTCGATCTGGGACGGGCCGAGGTCGAGCGTGGTGAGCGCCTGGAGGAAGGGCAGCGTCTCGGTGACCGAGAGCTCCTCGCCGGCGATCTGCCGGGCGAAGCGGTGGGTCTTGAGGATGCTGACCACCGACTTGTTCACCAAGGAGCGGCTGTGCAGCAGGACGGTGACGTCCCGCTCGCGGTGCAGCTTCCCGATGATCGGGATCATCGACTCCGCGATCTCCTCGCGGTGCTTCCAGCTGGTGAACGAGTCTTCGTTGACAGTCACAGGATCATCTTTCGAGCTAGAGGGTGCTCATATGATAGCCATGCGGATCATCGGGGCCGGAAGGGGTGCCGGAAGGGGTGCCGGAAGGGTGGCGATCGGGCCGGAACCCGCAGGGTTGCGCGACATGCGAACGGGTACGCGTGCAGCACTGTGCCCGGGCCGGATCCTGTCCCGGGCGGGCCGTACGACCGCCGCTACCAGGGAATCTGCCATGGAGACACCCGCGCACGAGAACAACGCCCCCACGCCCGCGCAGCGGGCCCTGGACGCCCTGTCGGAGAACACCGAGGACACGATGGCGCTGGACGCCCTCGCCGACAGCGACGTACTGATCCCGGTCCCGGACGACGCGGGCGACGAGGAGGCCGCCGACCCCGGCGCGGTCGCCCTTCCGGTGCTGGAGCAGCCGGGCGGCACCCAGGTGGTGCCCGTGTTCACGTCCGAACTGGAGATGGCCGGACTGCTGCCGTTCGTCTCCCGTTACCGGCTCGTCCCGCTCGGCGCGCTCGCCGCCCAGTGGCCGGCCGAGGAGCTGTCACTCACCATCGACGGCAGCTCCGAGCACCGCCTGACGCTCACCTCGGAGGGGGTGCGTACGCTGCTGGCCCGCCCGTGAGCCGGCCGGACCGGCGCGCTACCCGCCCAGCGTGCGGGCCAGGGCGGCGCGCTGCACCGGCAGCGCCTCGGCGTGCAGCGCGCGCCCCTTCGGCGTGAGCCGCACATACACCCCGCGCCGGTCCTCCAGGCACATGCTGCGCTCCACCAGGCCGTCCTTCTCCAGGCGGGCGATGAGGCGGGACAGCGCGCTCTGACTGAGGTGGACCCGGCCCACCAGGTTCTGCACCCGGCACTGCTCGCCGTCCGGGGGCGTCGCGGTCGCGAGCAGATCGAGCACCTCGAAGTCGGAGGCGCCCAGACCGTACGGATGCAGGGCGCGGTCGATCTCGCCCAGGGTGCGCGCGTGCACCGCGAGGATGTCACGCCACCGTTCCTCGAGCCGCGCCCCGGCCGTCTCCGCTGCCATACCCGAACGGTAACACTTGTCCGACATTCAATGAATAAGCAACGAATGCGCGGCGGCGGCCCTTTACGGCAGGTCGGGCGGGGGCGTCCCGGAACGGACCGCCGAGGCCGCCGTCCGGACCCCGCACGGAGGCGGCCGGCGTACCGCCGCCCGCGTCCCGCGGGGTTCCACCCCGAGCAGGACCCGGAACCGTGCCTTCGCCGGGCCGGGACCCCGCGCGGGGGCTACGTCGAGCCCCGCTTCACCAGCTCCGTCGGCAGGATCACCGCCGCCGGGTCCTCGCCGCCGATCTGCGCCAGCAGCACCCGCACCATCTCCGTGCTGATGCGGTCCCACGGCTGGCGGATCGTGGTGAGCTCCGGGCTCGCGGCGACGGCCGCGGGGGAGTCGTCGAAGCCGCCGACCGCGACGTCCTCGGGCACCCGGCGCCCCGCCCGGTGCAGCGCCGTGAGCACGCCCTGGGCCATCAGGTCGGACGCGACGAACACCGCGTCCACGTCCGGGGCCCGCGCCAGCAGCCGCTCGGCGCCCGCCTCGCCGCTGGCCCGGCTGTAGTCGCCGGAGACGACGAGCCGCTCGTCGGCCTCCACACCCGCCTCGGCGAGCACCTCCCGGTAACCGGCGAGACGCTCCACACCACCGGGGGTGTCGAGCGGACCGGTCACCACGCCGATCCGGCGCCGGCCCAGCGCCAGCAGATGCCGCACCATGTCCCGCGCGCCGTCCCGGTCGTCGGCGGCCACGTAACTGACCTTCGAGCCCATCCCGATCGGCTTGCCGCACGCGACCAGCGGCACCCCCGCCGCCCGCAGCTCCTCCGCCACCGGGTCACCGGAGTGACTGGACACCAGCAGCACCCCGTCGACGTGCCCGGCGGTGATGTACCGCGTGATGCGCCGCCGTTCGTCGTCCGTACCGGCCAGCATCAGCAGCAGCGGCACGTCGTGCGCGGCCAGCGCCTGCGTGCAACCACGCAGCAGGACGTTGAAGTTGGGGTCCTCGAAGAACCGCTCCTGGGGCTCCGTGAGCAGGAAGCCCACCGAGTCGGACCGGCCGGTGATCAGCGAGCGGGCGTGCCGGTTGACGACGTAACCCGTCTTGCGGATCGCGGCGTTGACCGCGTCCGCGGCGGCGGGGCTGACGTAGTGGCCGCCGTTGAGCACCCGCGAGACGGTGCCGCGCGAGACACCGGCCTCGCGCGCTACGTCGTGGATCGTCGGCGGCTTGCGCCTGCCCCCCGTGTTGCCCATGGTCATGACTTTACGGCCCCGGAGAGCAGATCCAGACTCCAGAACCGCTGGACGACCAGGAACAGCGCGACCAGCGGGAACACGGCGAGGAACGCGCCCGTGATCACCAGGGTGTACAGCGCCGGGGTGTTGGCGCCCTGTTCGAGCAGGGTGTGCAGACCGAGGGTGATCGGGAACTTCTCGTCGTCGCTGAGCATGATGTACGGCAGCAGGAAGTTGTTCCAGACCGCCACGAACTGGAACAGGAACACCGTCACCAGGCCGGGCATCATCATCGGCAGCGCGACCCGGGAGAAGATCCGCCACTCGCCCGCGCCGTCCATCCGCCCGGCCTCCACCACGTCCGCCGGCACCGCGGCCGCGGCGTAGATCCGCGCGAGGTAGACGCCGTACGGGGAGAGGATCTGCGGCAGCAGCACCGACAGGTAGGAGTCCGTGAGGTCCACCTTCGCCAGCAGCAGGTACTGCGGGACGGCGAGGATCACCGGCGGCATCAGCACGCCCGCGAGCAGCACGTTGAACAGTGTCTCGCGGCCCCGGAAGCGGTAGACCGCCAGCGCGTAGCCGCTGACCGCCGACACGCACGTCGACAGCAGCGCGCCCAGTCCGGCGTACAGGGCGGAGTTGCCCATCCACTGCCAGTAGACGCCTTCGCGGTAGGCGCTGAGGTCGGAGAGGTTGTCGGCGAAGCCGGTGCCGGGCCAGAACGTGAAGGTGGAGAACAGTTCCGAGCCGGACTTGGTGGACGCGATGACCACCCAGGCGACCGGCAGCAGGCAGTACAGCGCGCCGAGCAGCAGCGTCACGGTCGGGACCAGCGCGGTCCGGCGGGGGCGCGCCGGGCCACGGGCGGTGCCGGCCGTGGGCTCGGCCTTGGGCAGGGCCAGGGAGCTCATCGGGTCGCCTCCTGCTTGTCGCGCCGGTTCGTCGCCCGCAGGAACCCGAAGGACAGCACCAGGGTGGCGAGCGCGATGAGGGTCGCCTGGGCGGCGGCCGCGTGGATGTCGCCGTTGCCGAAGGCGTCCTGGTACACCTTCATCAGTGGACTCCAGGTGGTGGAAACGGAGTTGGTGAGCGGCTTGAGGACGGTCGGTTCGCTGAACACCTGGAGCGTCGCGATGATGGAGAAGAAGAAGGTCAGCACCAGCGAGGGCGCCACCATCGGGATCTTGATCCGCAGCGCGATCTGCAGCGGCGTGGCGCCGTCCAGCTTCGCCGCCTCGTACACCTCGGCGGGGATGGCCCGCAGCGCGGTGTAGATGACGATCATGTTGAAGCCGGTGCCGCCCCAGACGGCGATGTTCGACAGCGCCAGGTACAGCGGTCCGCCGTCCAGCAGGTCCGGCTGCGGCAGACCGAACCTGTCGAGCACGAAGTAGAACGGGCTCACGTCCGGCAGGTACAGGAAGCCCCACAGCAGGGCCGCCACCACACCGGGGATCGCGTACGGCAGGAAGATCGCGAGCCGGGTGAAGGGGGCGAGCCGCACCTTCTCGGAGTCGAGCATCAGCGCGAACAGCAGCGCCAGGCCCAGCATGACCGGCACCACGACGCAGCCGTAACCGAGCACGCGCAGTGCGCCGTCCAGCAGCTCGCTGTCGGACAGGGCGTCGGTGTAGTTCCCCAGGCCGGCCCAGACCTCGTCGCGGGCACCGGCCCCCAGCCCGAGGCCGGACACCCGCACCTTGCGGAAGCTGAGCCAGACGGCGTACCCGATGGGCAGCGCGAAGAACAGGGCGAACAGGAGGATCGCGGGGACGAGGAAGAAGTAGGGGGCGCTTCGCGCTCGTCTGAGTGCGGTGGCGGGAGACGGGTGGGCGTACGGGGCCCCCTTGACCCCGTACGACGTCCGGCGGGCCGGGGACTTCACTCCGCGACCCCGAAGCCCTGCTTCTTCAGGTCGGCGACCGTGTCCTGCTGCATGGTGTCCAGGGCGGCGGTGAAGTCCGACTTGTTCTTCGCGGCGGCACCGAAGGCGTCCTTGAACGTCGTGTAGGCGACGTTGACGTTCGGTCCCCAGGCGGACGGCGCGGTGGTCTCCGCGATCGTGGCGGCCTTCTTGTAGAAGTCGGGCTGGTTGGCGAAGTACTCGGGCGGGCTCATGAAGGCGCCGCTGAGCTGGGCCGAGGTGGAGGCCGGGTAGATGCCGCCCTCCTTCGCCAGCGCGTTCAGCGCGTCGCCGTCGGTGTTCAGCCAGGTGGCGAACTTCGCGGCGGCCTCCTTGTTCTTCGAGTCGGTGGTCACACCGGTGGAGGAACCGCCCCAGCTGCCGGTGCGGCTCTCGTCGTCGCTCCACTGGGGGAGCGGGGCCATGGCCCACTTGCCCTTGGTGTCGGGCGCGGCCGTGGTCAGCGTGCCCGGCGCCCACACGGCGCTCACCCACGCGATCTGCTTGCCGGTGTTGAGCGCCTTGTTCCAGGCCGGGGTGTACATCGGCTGGTTGTCGATGGCGCCCTCCTCGACCAGGCCGCCCCAGAACTCGGCGACCTTCTTGGTGGCGGCGTCGTCGATGCCGACCTTCCACTTGTCGCCGGAGGTGGTCCACCACTGGGCGCCGGCCTGCTGGGCGAGGCCCGCGAACAGGCCGGAGTCGTTGGCGGAGAAGGTGGTCAGGTCCTTGTCGGGGGCCGCCTTCTTCAGCTTGCGCGCGGTCTCGGCGAACTCCTCCCAGGTGGCCGGGACGGAGAGCCCGTACTCCTTGAACAGGTCCTCGCGGTAGTAGAACATCATCGGCCCGATGTCCTGCGGGACCGCGTAGACGGCGTCCGTGCCGAGCGTGGTCTGCTGCCAGACGCCGTCGGCGAACTTGCTCTTCGCGTCGCCCACGGTGTCGCCTATGTCGGCGAGCGCGTCATTGCTGACCAGCGTGGGCAGCGCCTGGTACTCCGCCTGCACCAGGTCGGGCGCCTTGCCGGCCTTGTGCGCGGTGAGGATCTTGGTGACCAGTGTGTCGCCGGACGCCTGCTTCTTCACCGTGACGGTGATCTGCTCCTTCTTGCCCGGCCCCTTGTTCCACAGGTCGACGACCTTGTCCATGCCGGGGGTCCAGGTCCAGTACGTCAGTGAGACCGGGCCCGACTGGGCCTCGCCGTCGTCGGACGACGAGCCGCAGGCGGCGAGTGCGGTGGCGCCGAGCGCGACGGCGACGGCGGAACTCACGAGGCGACGGCGCTTCGTGTACGGCATGGAACTCTCCCCTGACCTGGGGCCTCCGCCTGATGCGAAGACCAGCTGCACTCTCTGCGCGGCTCGCCTCCGGGGCGCTGCGGCCGGTGTCGAGGACACGACCGTGCTCGACCCTTCGGGCCTCCGCGCGCTCGCGCCCTCGACACCGGCGCGCCCCTTCGGCTCGCTCGCGATGCTTCTGTGAGCGTTCACAGTAGAGAAACATCCCGGACACTTGTCAATGGTTGTTGCTGTGCGGTTATGTTGGCCCCGCACCACCGAAAATGTGTGTGCACGTTCCCAAAAGATCGACACATCGGGAGAGAATCCATGCCGGAGACCACCCCCAGGGGCCTCACCGGGCTCGCCTTCGGTGGGGACTACAACCCCGAGCAGTGGCCGGAAAACGTCTGGGACGAGGACGTACGGCTGATGCGGGAGGCCGGCGTCACCATGGTGAGCGCCGGGATCTTCTCCTGGGCCCTGCTGGAGCCCGCGCCCGGCGCGTACGACTTCGGCTGGCTCGACCGCAACCTCGACCTGCTCCACGGAGCCGGCATCCGCGTCGACCTGGGTACGCCCACCGTGGCGCCGCCCGCCTGGTTCTACCGCGCCCACCCCGACGCGCTGCCCGTCACCGAGGAGGGCGTGCGTCTGGAGTTCGGCTCCCGCGGCGCCATCTGCCACAGCAACGCCGACTACCGGGCCGCCGCCGCGAACATCACCACGAAGCTCGCCGAGCGCTACGGCGACCACCCCGCGCTCGCCCTGTGGCACGTCCACAACGAGTACGGCGTCCCCGTCTCCGCCTGCTACTGCGACTCCTGCGCCGCTCACTTCCGCCGCTGGCTGGAGCGGGAGTACGGCACGGTCGACGCCGTCAACGAGGCCTGGGGGACCGCCTTCTGGGGCCAGCGCTACGCCGCCTTCGACGAGATCGACCCGCCGCGCCGGACCCCGACGGTCGGCAACCCGGCCCAGGCGCTGGACTACCGGCGGTTCGCCGACGCCACCATGCGCGAGAACTTCACCGCCGAGCGGGACATCCTGCACCGCCTCTCACCCGGCGTCCCGGTCACCACCAACTTCATGACCGCCCTCAGCCAGTGCGACTCCGTCGACTACTGGGCCTGGGGCCGCGAGGTGGACCTCGTCACCAACGACCACTATCTGATCACCGACGGCCGCCGCACCCACGTCAACCTCGCCATGGCCGCCGACCTCACCCGCTCCGTCGCCGGCGGCGCCCCCTGGCTGCTGCTCGAACACTCCACCTCGGGCGTCAACTGGCAGCCCCGCAACCCCGCCAAGGCCCCCGGCCAGATGGCCCGCAACTCCCTCGCCCACGTGGCCCGCGGCTCCGAGGGCGCGATGTTCTTCCAGTGGCGCCAGTCCCGGCGCGGTGCCGAGAAGTTCCACTCCGCGATGCTGCCGCACGGCGGCACCGAGACCCGCGTCTTCCGCGAGGTGACCGAACTCGGCGCGGCGATCGACTCGTTGACCACGATCCGGGGCACCCGCACCGAGGCCGACGTCGCCGTGCTGTGGGACTGGCACTCCTGGTGGGCGCAGAACCTCGACTGGCGCCCCAGCGAGGACCACGACGCCCGCGAACGCGCCGACGCCTGGTACGAGGCCCTCTACGACCACCACCTCACCGTCGACTTCGCCCACCCCGAAGCCGACCTGTCGGGGTATCCCCTCGTCGTCGTACCGGCCCTGTACCTGATGACGGAGGAGGCCGGGAACAACCTCAGGGAGTACGTCGAGAACGGCGGCACCCTCGTGGTGTCGTACTTCTCCGGCATCGTCGACGAGCACGACGCCGTGCACGAGGGCCCCTGCCCGGGCGCCCTGCGCGACGTCCTCGGCCTGACCGTCGAGGAGTTCTCCCCCCTGCTCCAGGGCGAACGGGTCCGCCTGACCGGCCCCGACGGTGCGGAACTCGACGCCGACGTGTGGACGGAGTTCGTGGTGCCGCGCGGCGCCGAGACGGTGTGGACGTACGCCGACGGCCTGACCGGCGGACGCCCGGCCGTCACCCGGCACCGCCTCGGCGAGGGCACCGCCTGGTACGTCTCCACCCGGCTCGGCGCCGAGGGCCTCGCCGGCCTGCTCGGCCGGGCCGCCGAGGACGCCCGGATCGCCCCGCGCGCCGACCTGCCCCGCGATGTCGAAGTGGTGCGCCGCGCGGGCGAGCCGGGCACCTTCCTGTTCGCGATCAACCACACCGCCACCGACGCCAAGGTGCCGCTGGACACCCCCGGCACCGAACTGCTGACCGGTGAACGCGCCGCGGGCCGCCTCGCGGTCCCGGCAGGAGCCGTCCGGGTCGTACGACTCGACGGCTGAGCCGCGACTCCCCTCCGTCCGCGTGAGCACACAGACCGCGGGCGGAGGGGGCCCTCACCTGCGCCTTCCGGGCGCGGGGCATTCCCCCTCCCCACGTCGAAGGGACGACGAACGCCCATGTTCCATCCCAGACGCACACTCCGGGCCCTGCTGCCGCCGCTCGTGGCCGGGCTCGCCCTCACCGCCCTGCCCGCCCAGACCGCGACGGCCGCGAGCACGCTCACCAACGGCGGCTTCGAGACCGGCGGTTCCGGCACCGCCACCCCGGCCGGCTGGTCCGAGTACGGCGACACGGCCGCCTCGTACACGGAGTCCGGCGGCCGCGGCGGCGGTCACCGCCTCTCCCACTGGTCGTCCTCGGCCTACAAGGTGGAGACGTACCAGCACCTGTCGGGCCTGGCAGGCGGCGACTACAGGCTCACCGCCTGGGTCCGCTCGGGCGGCGGCCAGAACGCCGCGTACCTCGCCCTGAAGAACTGCGGCGGTGCCGAGCAGCGCACCGACCTGCCGGTCTCCGACTCCGGATGGATACGGATCGTCGTGCCGGTCCGCGTGACCGGCGGCCAGTGCACGATCAGCGTCAACAGCGACGCGAACGCCGGCAACTGGATCAACGTCGACGACCTGACCCTCACCCGGGGCACCTCGGGCCTGGCGGTCAAGGGCGCCGACATCTCCTCCCTGCCCAAGAGCGAGGACAGGGGCGGGGTCTACCGGACCGCGTCCGGCACCACCGGCGACCCGGTCGCGATCCTGAGGTCCGCCGGCATGAACTACGCCCGCCTGAAGGTCTGGGTGGACCCGGCCGACGGCTACAACGACAAGGCGCACGTCCTCGCCATGGCCAAGCGGATCAAGGCGCAGGGCATGAAGCTGCTCGTCGACTTCCACTACTCGGACGCCTGGGCCGACCCGGGCAAGCAGAACAAGCCCGCCGCCTGGGCCGGACACGGCTACGGGCAGCTGAAGAAGGACGTCTACGACCACACGTACGACGTCCTCGACGCCCTCAAGAGGCAGGGCACCACCGCCGACATGGTCCAGGTCGGCAACGAGATCAACGGCGGCACGCTGTGGAACGAGGGCTCCACCGACAACTGGCCCCAGCTCGCCGGCCTGCTCAACTCCGGCTACGACGCCGTCAAGGCGGTCAGCCCGTCCACGGTCGCCGCGCTGCACCTCGCCGAGGGCGGTGACCTCGACGGCACCCGCTGGTGGTTCGACAACGCGGTCTCCCACGGCGTGAGGTTCGACGCCATCGGCCTGTCGTACTACGGCTACTGGCACGGCACGCTGTACGACTTCCAGACGACCCTGGACGACGCGGCCGGCCGCTACGGCAAGCCCGTCTTCGTCGCCGAGACGGCCTACCCCTTCCGTCTCGACAGCGAGGACGGCCTCGAGAACATCATCGACCTCGACGGTGAACTCGTCCCCGGCTACCCGGCGTCCACCACCGGGCAGACCCGCTGGATGAACGACGTGGCGAGCATCGTGGAGGCCGTCCCGAACGGCCGTGGCCTCGGCGTCTTCTACTGGGAGGCCACCTGGACCGCCCGCGCCGGCAACGGCTGGGACCCCGCCGACCCGTCCTCCGGCAACGGCTGGGAGAACCAGGCGCTGTTCGGCTACGACGACCGCGCGCTGCCCGCGACGGCCTGGTTCCGCCACCGGTGAGCCCGCCGGCCCCGCCCCGCAGACCGGGGGCGGGGCCGGACGGCCTTTGCCCGCAGGCCCGTCGGGTCCCGGACAAGGTGCCGTCGGACCGGGACACGGAGCCTTCGCCCACGGCAGAGTGGAAGGGCTCCGGAGCGCGAGGCCCGGCGCGGAGGTGTACGAGATGCCGAGGACCCCCGTCGACGGGACACGACTGCGCGTCCTGACGCTGCTGAGGGAACAGGACGCGCCGGCCGACGGACTGACCGCGGAGACCGTCGCCGCGCTGCTCGGTCTGCCCCACCCGGCCGCCCTCACCCACCTGCGGCTGCTGACGGCCCTCGGCCTGCTGCGCACCGACGGCTCCGGCGCCCGTGTGCGCTACCGGCGCGACGAGGCACGGATCGCCGAGGCGGCGCGGCTGTTCGAGAAGGGCTGGCAGCGCGTGGGGCCGCGACATGACCCGCCGCGTTCCGGGACGTTACGCTGATCCCGAGCGAGTGGGAGACGTACGACGGTGACAACCCCGGAAACCGAGAGCCCTCGGGCCCGCCCCGCCTTCCGCGCCCAGACCCCCGTCGTCGCCGCCGTCGCGCTCGGTGGGGGAGCGGGAGCGGCGGCCAGGTACGCGGCCTCCCTGTGGTGGCCGACACCGGCGCACGGGTTCCCCTGGACGGTCCTCTGGGTCAATGTCGCCGGCTGCGCCGTCATCGGCGTGTTCATGGTGACCATCACCGAGGTCCGCGCCGCCCACCCCCTGCTCCGCCCGTTCTTCGGCACCGGCGTCCTCGGCGGCTTCACCACCTTCTCGACGTACGCCGTCGACATCCGGAACCTGCTCGACGGCGGCAGGGCGGGCGCCGGACTCGTGTACCTCGCGGTGACCCCGCTCGCGGCGCTCGCCGCCGTGTGGACGGCCGCCACGGCGACCCGCCGCGTCCTGACCAGGAGGCAGCCATGACCCGGCTGACCGGCACCGTCCTCCGCCTGACCGTGTACGTCGGCGAGAACGACACATGGCACCACCGGCCCCTCTACTCGGAGATCGTCCACCGGGCCCACGCGGCCGGGCTCGCGGGGGCCAGTGTCTTCCGCGGCGTCGAGGGCTTCGGCGCCTCCTCCGTCGTCCACACCTCCCGGCTGCTCTCCCTCAGCGAGGACCTGCCGGTGGCGGTCGTCGTGGTGGACACCGAGGAGCGCGTACGGGCCTTCCTGCCGGAACTCGACGGGCTGGTCGGCGAGGGCCTGGTCCTCCTCGACCGCTGCGAGGTCGTCCGGCACGCGCGCCGCGACGACGGCACCGGTGCCACGGACCGGACGGGCGGGGCGCCGCGGTGAACTGGCTGTACGTGGTGCTGGGAGCCATGGCCGGCGCCCCGCTGCGCTATCTCACCGACCGCGCGGTGCAGTCCCGGCACGACTCGGTGTTCCCCTGGGGAACCTTCACGGTCAACGTCACCGGAAGCCTGGTCCTCGGCCTGCTCACCGGCGCGGTGGCCGCGGGCGCGGCCGGCTCCCGCTTCCAGCTGCTCCTCGGCACGGGCCTGTGCGGCGCCCTGACCACCTACTCCACCTTCTCCTACGAGACCCTCCGCCTGACCGAGACCGGCGCCCGCGGCTACGCCGCCGTGAACGTGGCGGCGAGCGTGGCGGCCGGCCTGGGCGCGGCCTTCGCGGGCGCGGCCCTGGCCGGGGCGGTGTGGGGTTAGACCCTGTCGCGCAACGGCTCCCCGACCTGCCTGAGGTGGCGCAGGGCCTGACGGTGCGAGGCGAGCAGACCCGTCCGGCAGTACGGGATGCCCAGCTCGGCGCAGTACCGCTCGGTGATGACCTGGGCCCGGCCGAGGGCCGGCGTCGGCATGCTGGGGAACAGGTGATGCTCGATCTGGTGGTTCAGCCCGCCCATGAACACGTCGACGAACACCCCGCCGTCGACGTTGCGGGAGGTGAGGACCTGGCGGCGCAGGAAGTCCGGCTCCGTGCCCTCCTCGATCATCGGCATGCCCTTGTGGTTGGGGGCGAACACGGAGCCCAGGTAGATCCCGAACAGCCCCTGGTGCACGGCGATGAACGCGAGCGCCCTGACGGGGGAGAGGACCAGGAACAGACCGCCGAAGTACACGGCGAAGTGGGCGACCAGCAGCGCCCCCTCCAGCACCGGCCGTTTCATCGACGGGCTGCGCAGGGCCTTGAAACTGCTGAAACTCAGATTGAGGCCCTCCAGGGTCAGCAGCGGAAAGAAAAGGGCCGCCTGGTGCTTTCCGATGAATCGCGCCGGCCCCTTCGCCTGTTTCGCCTGACGCCGTGACCACACGATGATGTCGGGAGCGACATCCGGGTCCTTCTTCTCGTGATTGGGGTTCGCGTGGTGGCGCGTGTGCTTGTTCATCCACCAGCCGTAGCTCATGCCCAGCAGCACATTGGCCACCAGCAGTCCGCCGGTCTCACTGGGGCGCCGGCGGGAGAACACCTGGCGGTGGGCCAGATCGTGCGCGGCCAGTCCGAGCTGCCCGGACACCACGGCCAGAGCGGCGGCGACGATCAGCTGGCTCCAGCTGTCACCCAGGACGAGAAAAGCGGCGACACCGCCCGCGAGCGCCATTCCCACGGCCCCGAAGCGCAGCGTGTAATAGAGAGGGCGGCGCCGCAGCAGACCCGCTTCGGCCATGCGCCGTGACAATTCGGAAAAGTCGCTTCCCTTTTCGCGTGCGGGCGTGGGCGGGACAGAGGTGAGTACCGTCGGATCGACCATGCGCTTGAGTATGTGAGCGATTTCCACGGAGCGGAATGACGTCGGCCCCCGGAAGGGAGTGGCGGGGACCCCCCGACGGGGGGTGTGGCTGACCCCACCCTCCCGGCACGGGCCCTTCGCTTGACAGCGCCCGCGCCGCCCCCGCACCATCGGCCCCGTGAACCTGTCAGACAGCCAGACAGGTGGTGCGGGTCCGCGGCGCGTCAGCGCGATGGAAGCGGTCCTCTCCCACCTCCGCGGCACCATCGAGCGCGGCGAGTACGCGATCGGCGA
Source organism: Streptomyces sp. NPDC051740 (assembly GCF_044453165.1). Taxonomy (NCBI): domain Bacteria; kingdom Bacillati; phylum Actinomycetota; class Actinomycetes; order Kitasatosporales; family Streptomycetaceae; genus Streptomyces; species Streptomyces sp. NPDC051740. Next base: position 70,416 of record NZ_JBITCL010000014.1, read on the forward strand.
CAAGCTGCCCTCCGAGGCGGAGCTGTGCCGCACCCTCGAGGTCTCCCGGCCCGTGCTGCGCGAGGCGCTGCGGGCCCTGCAGACCATGGGCCTGACCGTGTCCAGGACCGGCAAGGGCACCTTCGTCGTCGCCGACGCCGTCGAGGACCCCACCTTCGGCGACTACGCGGCCAGCGACCTGCTCGAGGTGCGCCGGCACATCGAGATCCCGGTCGCCGGGTACGCCGCCGAGCGCCGCACCCCGGAGAACCTGGACCGGCTGACCCGTCTGCTGGACCGGATGGAGCACGAGACCGACACCATGGCGTGGGTCGCGATGGACACCCTCTTCCACCTCGCCGTGGCCGAGGCCGCCCAGAACCCGGTCTTCCGCCGGGTCATCGAGGAGATCCGGGACGCGCTGGCCCGCCAGTCCGCCTTCCTCAACGAACTCGGCGGACGCCGTGAGCAGTCCAACCGCGAGCACCGGGCGATCGTCGAGGCACTGACCGACGGCTCCGCGCACGACGCGGTCGAGGCCATGACCCACCACCTCGACCGCGTCGAGACGACCCTCACCGACATCGTGCGCCCCGCGCGCACGCCGGCCCACGACTCCCCCCAGGCAGTGTGATGTACAGCACCGTCCCCGCGGACGCACCCCTGATCCGCGAGCCCCTCCACGCCCCCGTCGCCCACCTGATACGCGGCGGGGTCGTCGAAGGCGTCCACTACGGCTCCGTCGTCGTCCTCGGCCCCGACGGCGAGGCCGGCTTCCGGCTCGGCGACATCGAGGCCGCCTGCTACCCGCGCTCCGCGCTCAAGCCCGTCCAGGCGGTGGCGATGGTCCGCGCGGGGCTGCCGCTCGACGGCGAACTGCTGTCGCTCGCCGCGGCCAGCCACTCCGGCGAGGAACGCCACCTCGCCGGCGCCCGGCGCATCCTCGAACTCGCCGGGCTGACGGAGGACGACCTCCGCAACGTCCCCGACCTGCCGTTCGACCCGGTCGTCCGGGACACCTGGGTACACGAGGGCCGCCCGCCGTCCCGGCTCGCCCAGAACTGCTCCGGCAAGCACGCCGCCATGCTGTACACGGCCAGGCTGAACGGCTGGTCCCTCGACGACTACCTCGACCCCGCCCACCCCCTCCAGCAGGCGATCGCCGAGATCGTCGAGGACCTCACCGGGCAGCGCGTCACCACGGTCACCGTCGACGGCTGCGGCGCGCCGTTGTTCGCGGTCTCCCTGCGGGGTCTCGCCCGCGCCGCCGCGCGGATCACCACCGCCGCGTCCGGCACCCCTGAGGCGCGCGTCGCCGACGCGATGCGGGAGCACGCGGAGATGGCCTCCGGGGCGGGGCGGGACGTGGCCGCGCTGATGCGGGCGGTGCCGGGGCTGCTCGCGAAGGACGGCTTCGAGGGCGTGCAGGTCGCTGCGCTGCCGGACGGGCGGGCGGTTGCTGTGAAGATCGCGGATGGGGCGGGACGGGCGCGGGTTCCCGTGGCGGCGGGTGCGCTCGTGCGGGCCGGGGTGGATCCGTCCCTGCTCGGGGAGTTCCGGGGTGAGCTGCTGCTCGGGGGCGGGCGGCCGGTCGGGGAAGTGCGGCCGGTCCCCGCGCTGGATTCGGTGACCGCACCGGTGCTGACGTGATTCGCGCAGTTCCCCGCGCCCCTTGGGGACAGATGGCGGTTTCGCGTTCTGCCGCGGGACGGCGGGGCTTGTCGCGCCCACGCGGCGGAGCCGCATGTCGAGTACAGCCCCGCGCCCCTTCGGGGGCGCTGCACTTGCCCTCAGTTCGTCGGTACCGGGCCCCATCTGAGGCGTAGGTACAGGGACACGCTCGCGGCGCCCAGGAGGGCGGCCGCGGCGATGGTCCAGGTGACCGGGTGGGCCGGGGTGTCGTGGCTTCGGGCCACGGAAGTCGTGGCGGGCTCCGCCTGCGGGCCGGCCGGCGGGCCGGGGCGCAGGGCGTCCAGGGAGCCCACCGGGGTCACGTGCCCGGTCGCCTCGAAGCCCCAGTCCAGCAGCGTGCGGGCCTCCTCGTACACCGCGTGGCCGCCGCCCGACCGGGGGTTCATGACCGTCACCACGAGGGTGTGGCCGTCCCGGTGTGCCGCGGCCACGAGGGTGTTGCCGGCGTTGCCGGTGTAGCCGTTCTTGATGCCGAGCAGACCTTCGTAGGGTTCGACGCCGTCCGCGCCGGTGAGCAGCCGGTTGGTGTTCACGATGCCGTACGAGCCGCCGTCGCGGGCCGGGAACAGCGCCTCGTGCCGGGCGCAGTACCGTGCGAACTCGTGGTTGCGCAGCCCCGCCCGGCCGAACACCGCCAGGTCGTACGCCGACGACACCTGGCCGGGTGCGTCGTAGCCGTCGGGTGACTTGACCCGGGTGTCGAGGGCGCCCAGCGCGCGGGCCTTGGCCTGCATCCGCTCGGCCGTGGCCCGCCAGCCCCCGCTGAGCGCGGCCAGCACGCGCACGGCGTCGTTGCCGGAACTGAGGAAGACCCCGTTCCACAGGTCGGACACCCGGTACGTACGGTTCTCCACGACCCCGACGAGGCTGCTGCCGGGGCCGATGCCCGCCAGTTCCTCCTCGCCGACCCGGTGCCGGATGCCGGCCGGGAGGATCGGCAGCACGGTGAGCGCGAACAGCGTCTTGAGCGTGCTGGCCGGCGGCAGCCGACGGTGCGCATCGCGCGCCGCCAGTACGTCGCCGGTGCGGGCGTCGGCGACCAGCCACGACAGGGCGGACGGATCCGGGACCTCGGGTGCCCCCGGGCGCGGGCGGACGTGCGTGCCGGGCCGGTGCAGCAGTGACCCGGCCGCCACCCGCGGCCCGGGGTCGACGTCGGCGATCGCCGCCGCGGGCGCCGTCACCAGCAGGCCCGCCGCGCAGAGCACCCAGGTCGACACGGTAGCCCGCGAAGTAAATCCGATAGTCATACCGCAAACGTAGGAATGGACCCCCCGATCACCGCGCTGCCCCGGCCGGGGACCGCCCGCGAGCACCCGGATGCCACACGCCGACGGCGCCTCAGCCGCCCGGCAGGGTCGGCTGGACGCGCCGCAGGAACGCCGCGTTGTCGGGGGCCTCACGCATCCGGCCCAGCAGGGTCTCCAGATCGGCCAGCCCGTCCCGCGACCGCAGCACGCGCCGCAGTCCCCGTACGGCGGTCAACTCGGCCGGAGTGAGCAGCAGTTCCTCGCGGCGAGTGCCCGATCCCGTGATGTCGACGGCGGGGAACAGCCGCCGCGCGGCGGCCTCGCGGCTCAGCCGGAACTCCATGTTGCCGGTGCTCTTGAGCTCCTCGAACCAGAACTCGTCGGCCCGGGAGCCGGTCTCCACCAGGGCGGAGGCGAGAATCGTGAGCGAGCCGCCCTCCTCGGTCTGCCGGGCGGCGCCGAAGAACCGCTTGGGCCCGAGCAGCGCGGAGGCGTCGACACCGCCGCTGAGGGTGCGGCCACCGGACGCGGCCGCGTTGTTGTACGCCCGGCACAGCCGGGTCAGCGAGTCGAGGAGCACGACGACGTCCTCGCCCGCCTCGACCAGCCGCCTGGCCCGCTCGACGACCAGCTCGGCGAGCGCGATGTGCTCCTTGGCGGGCCGGTCGAAGGTCGAGGCGTACACCTCGCCGCGCACCGAGCGCCGCATGTCGGTGACCTCCTCGGGGCGTTCGTCGAGCAGCACCACCATCAGCCGGCACTCGGGGTGGTTGCCGGCGACGGCCGCCGCGAGCCGCTGGAGGAGGACGGTCTTGCCGGTCTTGGGCGGCGCCACGAGCAGCCCGCGCTGTCCCTTGCCGACCGGCGCGAGCAGATCGACGACCCGCCCGGCGAGGCCGGACGCCGGGTGCTCCAGGCGCAGCCGCCGGTGCGGGTGAAGCGGTGTCAGGTCGCGGAAGTGCCGCCGGGCGTGCGGTGCGTCGGGCGTGCGGCCTTCGACGCGGGTGACCTCGGTCAGGGCGCGCCGGTCGCCGCGCACGCCCTCCACGAGGTCGCCCTTGCGCAGGCCGTGGCGGCGCAGCAGCGCGGGGGAGACGGACGGGTCGGAGGGGGAGGGCAGACAGTTCTCGGCGCGCAGCTGCCCCTTCCCGGCCGCGTCGATGTCGAGGACACCGGTGACGAGCTGGGGCCGCTGCCCTACGGGAGGGTGATCGAGTGTGGTGATGGTCATGGGGGTCGGTCCTTTCGCGGACGACGGACAGGGACGTGCGGTGGGAAGGAGGGAAACCGCGCGGGGAGGGCGGACACGCGCCTCCGGGCGGCGGAGAACAGCACCCCGGTCGCGGCGGGAGGAGACCCGGCCGACGAGGTGGTGCGGGAAAGCCGTACGCCGGTCGGACACGACGGGCGGAAGCGGCGAACCGAGGTGATGTGCGAGGAGGAACTGGCACCGGCGCCCGAACAAGAGGGGGGCGTAACACGAGTGCTGCTTGCACTGTACCACCCGGTGCGGTGGTGGGTACGGAAAAGCGTGGTCCGTACGGACGACGGGCCCGCCGGTGACGACCGGCGGGCCCGTGTCGGAGTCTCGCTCCCGCGCGGGTTCAGGCGGGCTTCTCTCCCGCCTCGCGGGCGATCCGCTCGAACCGCGCCCCCATGGCCGCCGCGAGCGCCCGCGCACCCGACAGCGGACGCACCATCACGGTCAGCTCGTCGACGCGCCCGTCGTCGTCGACGTGGAGGGAGGCCGACCGGGTCGGACCGTATCTCACCCTGCTGGGCGGAATCGCCTTCGAGGAGGAGAATCCGGGCTGGTGCGAGCGGGTGCTGACCGTGGTGCGCGGCCGTGCTCCCCTAGGCTGACCGGATGTTCAGCCCCGAAGGCCCCCGGCTGCGCGAACTCGCCGTCCAGGCGCTGTCGTCCGTGGAACGCGGCTACGACCTCCTCGCGCCGAAGTTCGACCACACCCCCTTCCGCACGCCCGACTCGGTGCTCGACGCCACCACGGAGGCACTGCGGCGGGCCGGGCCCTTCGAGGCCGGGCTCGATCTGTGCTGCGGCACCGGCGCGGGCGTCGACGTACTGCGGCAGGTGTGCCGGGAGAGCGTCACCGGCGTGGACTTCAGCACCGGCATGCTGACCGTCGCGCGGGAACGCGTCCGGCCGCCGGGGCCGGCGACCGGCTGGGTGCGGGCGGACGCGCGGGCACTGCCGTTCGGTCCGGTCTTCGACCTCGTGGTCAGCTTCGGCGCGTTCGGCCACTTCCTGCCGCGTGAACTGCCGGGGCTGTTCGCGCAGGTCCACTCGGTGCTCCGGCCGGGCGGACGCTTCGTCTTCCCCGTGGTCGCGCCGCCCCGGCCGGGCTCGCTCACGTACGGGATGCTGCTGGGGTTCGACGCCGTGATGCGGGTGCGCAACGCGGTGTGGCGCCCGCCGTTCGTCATGTACTACCGAGCCTTCCGCTTCGGTGCCGTGCGGCGCGAGCTGACCCGGGCCGGGTTCCGGGTGGAGTCGTGGGCACTGCCCGAGTTCGGACGGCGCCGGGACGGCAGTCCACGGGTCCGGCTGGTCGTCGCCGGACGCCCCGGACCCGGTCAGACCGCCGCCGGGACCGTGAACTCGTAGACCAGGACGTCCTCCTGGGCGTCCATGACGAGTTCGGTGATCTCCAGCGGGCGGGCGTACTGGTCGTGCACGCGCCGGGTGACCCGGACCGACGGCGTCCCCGCGACCGGCGTGATCGTGTCGCGGTGATGCAGTGCCAGACCCGCCCGGCGCATCCAGTCGTAGGCCCGCCGCAGCTCCGCCGCACCGGTGCCGTCGGCCCGGTCGCGGTAGCGGCCCAGCTCCTCGACCTCCGCGAGCGCCACGGCGGAAAACGATGTCACCGCCGCCCGCAACTCCCGCCCGTCGGCCGACGCCGACCAGTAGCGGTGCACCAGCGTCGGCCGGGCCGGGGTCGCTCCCAGGGCCTCGGCGTGCCCGGGTGGCGGAGCCTCCCAGGCCACGGTGGCCCTGGCCACCGCGCCCCGGCCGGCCCATCGCGCGCCGAGCGGGAAACCGGACGACGCCGGCGTCTCCACCGGCGGGCCGGGCAGCGTGGCATGGCTGCCCCGCCGGTCGGTGGCGACCAGCCCGTCACGGCGCAGCACCTGCAGCGCCTGCCGTACGGTCTCCCTGCTGACCTCGAAATGCTCGGCCAACCGCCGCTCGCCCGGGAGGCGTTCGCCGGGCGGAATCGTTCCGTCCCGCAGTTCGCCGAGCAACTCCGTGGCGATCCTCCGGTAAAGGGGCTCACCTTCGGTGGGCGAGTGGTCGTGCGGGGTGGTGCGGGCCATGCCGCGCCTCCTGTTGGTGACGTTCCGTAGTCGTGCGGGCTCGTTGCGCCACCACATCTACCATTGGTCTACACCAGCAGGGAAGAGCGGTCCGGCAGTTCGGCCGGAACCGTACGGTCCCTCAGATGTACGAGCGTATCCAGCGCAGCTTGGCCGCCTCCTGGAACGCGCCGCCTCCCTCGTGGTCGTTGAAGTCGTACACCTCGATCGCCTTGTCGTCGTGCGCCCAGGCGTTGAAGGCCCCGAACACCGTCGAGGGCGGGCAGGTCTGGTCCTCCAGGGCCGCCGAGAACAGGGCGGGCGCACTGCCGCGGGCGGCGAAGTGCACGCCGTCGAAGTAGGACAGCGTGCGCAGGGCGTCCTCGAAGCGGCCGCGGTGCGTCTTGAGGTAGGAGCCGATCTCCCGGTACGGCTGCCGGTCGGTGAGCGTCGTCGCGCGCGGGAAGTCGCAGAGGAACGGCACGTCCGGCGCGATGCCGGCCAGGTCCGGGACCAGACCGCCCACCGCGATGGTGATGCCCCCGCCCTGGCTGGCGCCCACGGCGACCGTGCGGCTCGCGTCGGTCAGCGGGTGCGACCGCGCCGCCTCCACCGCCCGTACGGCGTCCGTGAACACCCGGCGGTAGTAGTAGTTCTCGGGCGCGTCGATGCCGCGCGTCATGAAACCGGGGTACGCCGGAGCGCCGCCCACCGGGTCCGCCGTACCGCCGCCGGCACCCCAGGCGCTGCCCTGGCCCCGGGTGTCCATCACGAAGTGGGCCCGGCCCGTGGACGCCCACAGCAGGTGCTCGTGCGGCAGTCCGCGGCCACCGCCGTAGCCGATGAACTCCACCACCAGCGGCAGCGGGGCGTCGGCGTCGGCGGGCAGCGTCAGCCAGCCCTTGACGGGGTGACCGCCGAACCCGGCGAACGTCACGTCGAAGACGCGCACCGTCGACAGTCCCGTGTCGACCGGCTCGAAACGGGCGTCCAGATCGTGCTCGCGCGCGTCGTCGAGCGTCTTGGACCAGAACGCGTCGAAATCCTCGGGCGCGGTGGACGCGCTGCGGTACTCGCGCAGTTCGTCGAGGGGGAGGTCGAACAGGGCCATCAGGGACCGCCTTCGTGAAGGGACAGTGCGAAGCGATGACACCGTACGTGGATCACTGGCGGCATCGCCAGAGGCTCCGGGTGAAGTCCCAGGTGGTGGGCGTGGAAAGCGATTGCTGTCGGGGGGTTCGGCGGAAGGTGGCCGCCGGCTCAGACGCCGCGGTGCGTCCACTCCGGTCCGGTGCGGGCCCACTCCCGTTCCCACTCCGCCAGCCTGCGGCGCGTCGTCGCCCCGCGCACCGCCCGGTGCGCGAGCAGCACCACGGCCGCGGTGCCTCCCGCGGCACCGGCCCCCATGCCGATGCCGTACCGCCACACCGAGGCGTCGTCGACCGGCGGCGGCACATCGCGCCCACGGGAGTCGAACCACACGTGCACCACGTCACCGGGACGCGCGTCCGCCGGGACGCGGGCGACGGCGGTGCGCGTCCCCTCACCCGGCTCCGTCCAGCGCACATCCGCGCGGAACACATGCCGTCCGCCCGTCTGGGCGGAGGGCCGCACCTGTGTGGACCGCTCCACGACCTCGGCGCGCACGCGGTGGCGGTCGGCGCGCTGCTCCAGGGCGGTCGCCCGCGCCTCACCGTGCGCCCACCAGGCGACGACCGCCCCCACCAGCGGTGCCACCACACACAGCAGCACGGCGACGGCCAGCACCGTCCACGCCTCGACGACGTCCGAGCGGCGGCACAGCGGACTGCGCCGGCGCCGGCACAGCACCCGCGTTCGCATCTCGGACCTCCCTGCCGTCACCGAGGCCGGGGCACGGACGGCCGTACGCGACGGCGGCCCCCGGCGGCTCACTCCGCGGCGCGCGGCACCCACGGAACAGCCCCGGCCGGGTGCCCGGCCGGGGCTGTGCGAAACGGTGGGCGCCCCGACGGGGACGTCCCGGTCAGCCGAAGCGCTCGATACGGATCCGCTCCACGGGCTGGCCGGCCGCCACGAGCAGCCTGGAGGCGTGCTCGGCAAAGGAGTTGGAGCCGCACACATAGGCCTCCCACCCACCAGGAGGCTGCTTGGCCAGGAGCGGCGCCACATGTGCGGCCGCCAGACGTCCCACGGGCACACCTTCCGGGGCGCTGCGCGTGAACACCCGGGTCGTCTCCGCGCCGAACTCCCGTGCGTAGATCAGCTCCTCGGGGCTGCGGGCCGACACCACCAGGCGCAGCGGCAGTCTCATGTCCCGGGCCCGGTGGTGCCGCACCATCGACATCAGCGGGACCACTCCGGAGCCGGCGCCCACCAGCAGCGCGGGCCGGTCGCCCGGCCAGGCGAAGAAGCCGCTGAGCGGGCCGCGCACCTCGACCCGGTCACCGGGGCGGGCCACCGTGTGGAACCAGCCCGAGACCTCGCCGTCCTCGACCCGGTCCAGGGTCAGCTCGAGGTGCCCGGAGCCGTCCGGCGCCGACGCGATCGAGTAGTGGCGCTGGGCCACATAGCCGTCCTCGGCGGTCAGCCGCAGCAGCAGATGCTGACCGGGCACATGCCCCGGCCAGCCGGGCACGGCGAACCGGAAGGTCGTCGCCCGCGGGGTCTCGCGGCGGATCTCCGTCAGGGTCGCCGTCCGCCATACGGACGCGGTCCGCTCGTTCACGCCGATCCGTCCGGGCACCGCGAACCGCGTCGGCGGGGCGGAGTACCCCGGTACGGCCGGTGACGCCGGTGTCACGGGTGTCATCGATGTCGTCCGCTCAGTCACCGGAGTACCGCTGCTCCTCCCAGGGGTTGCCGCGTGCGTGGTAGCCGTTGCCCTCCCAGAAGCCCGGCTCGTCGTGGTCGAGGAGCCGCAGCCCCGCGATCCACTTGGCGCTCTTCCAGAAGTACAGGTGCGGCACGATCAGCCGTGCCGGGCCGCCGTGCTCGGGAGACAGCGGTCGGCCGTCGTACTCCCAGGCGATCCAGGCGCGGCCGCCGGTCACATCGGCGAGCGGCAGGCTGGTGGTGTAGCCGGTGTGCGCATACGCGACCACATGTGTCGCCGAGCCATGGGGCCGGACCATATGGAGAAACGCGTCCAGCGAGACGCCGCCGAACCGCACCCCGAACTTCGACCAGCTCGTCACACAGTGGATGGCCCCCTCGTACGCCGAGGCCGGCAGCGCGTGCGCCTGCTCCCAGTCCCAGGTGCGGGGCTCCGCCACCAGCCCGTCGATCCGGAAGGTCCAGTCGGCGGGCGCCAGGTCGGGTGTGACCTCGGCGGACAGGACGGGCCATTCGTCGCCCGCGTCGTACTGACCCGGGGGCAGTCCGGGATTGTGCACGCGAGGGCGGCCGGTGAAGCCTCGGGTGATGTTCACGTGATCGGCGATTCCGTTGCGACTGGTGCTCAGGTGTTTTCCGTGTTCAACCGTACGTGGTGCCCGCGACCGATGCGGTGCCAGGCCGGTCACGGCCCCGCGGGCCGGTCCGCGCACGCCTCCCTCCACCCGCCCGCGCCCGCCTCCCTCCACCCGCCCGCGCCCGCCTCCCTCCGCGGTCCCGGATCCCTCATACACCGTACGGCGGCGGTGATCGTCGGGTAGTGTGGCCGTCCGGCTGCGGACCGCCCCAGCCGAAGGACGTCCCGGAGGTGAGACCCATTACCGCTGTGTCAGGTCGGGTGCTCTCACCTCGAAGCGACGCGGACCACCGGCAGTAGGTGACCGCGAGAGCGCCCTTCGGCTCCCGAAAGGCCCAAAGCTCTTGCCGCACATGCCGTCTCCGTCGCCCTCTCCCTCCGCCGTTCCACCGTCCTCGTCCCGGGACGCCGTCGTGGCCGCGCTCCGTGCCGCCGGCTGCGTCTTCGCCGAGGACGAGGCCGAGTTGATCCTCGCCGCCGCGCCCACCCCCCGGGACATCGCCCCGATGGTCGAGCGCCGGGCGGCCGGACTGCCCCTCGAACTCGTCGTCGGCTGGGCCGAGTTCCACGGCCGGCGCATCACCGTGGAACCCGGTGTCTTCGTGCCCCGCCGCCGTACCGAGTTCCTCGTCGAGCAGGCACTCGCCCAGGCGCCGGACGCGTCCGTCGTCGTGGACCTGTGCTGCGGCTCCGGCGCCGTCGGCGCGGCCCTGGCCGCCGGACTCGGCACGGTCGAGCTGCACGCCGCCGACATCGACCCGGCCGCCGTGCGCTGCGCCCGCCGCAACGTCGCCGGACTCGGCGGCCAGGTCCACACCGGCGACCTGTTCGCGGCGCTCCCCGGCGAGCTGCGGGGCCGCGTCGGCATCCTCGCGGCCAACGTGCCGTACGTGCCCAGCGACGAGATCGGCCTGCTGCCCCCGGAGGCCCGCGACCACGAGCCGCTGGTCGCGCTCGACGGCGGCGCGGACGGCCTCGACGTGCTGCGCAGGGTCGCCGCCGGGGCGCCCGGCTGGCTCGCGCCGGGCGGCTGCCTCCTGGTGGAGACCAGCAGCCGCCAGGCCCCCGCCGCCGTCGACGCCTTCACCACCGCCGGCCTGCGCACCCGCCTGGCCACCTCCGACGAGAGGTACGCCCATGTCGTGATCGGTGTGAGGCCTTAGGCCCTGTCGCCGCCTTCCCGCCCGGCGATGCCCGCTACGTACCGGGCGTCGCCGGGCCCGCACTCCGGGCGGACGACGGGAACGTGCCGGCAGGCCCCGGGACCGCTCAGGGACCCGGTGTCGTCGCGCGGGCGATGAGCAGGGCCACGTCGTCGAAGTTGTCGGGTTCGTGCAGGGTGCGCAGGAGGAGGTCGCAGAGCTCCTCCAGGGAGTCGCCGGGGTGGTCCAGCAGGGCCAGCAGCCGGTCCAGGCGCTCGTCCAGCGGATGCCGGCGCGTCTCGACGAGACCGTCGGTGTAGAGCACCAGCAGATCGCCCGGCTCCAGCTCGACGGTGGTCGTGGAGAAGGCCACCCCGCCCACCCCCAGCGGCACCCCCGTGGGCAGATCGAGCAGTTCGGGAGCGTGCCCGGCCCGTACCCGGACCGGCGGCAGATGCCCGGCGTTGGCGATCGTGCACCGCCGCTCGCGGGGATCGTGGACGGCGTAGACACAGGTGGCGATCGCCTGGTCCAGGCCGCCGGTGATCCGGTCCAGGTGCTCCAGGAGGACGGCCGGATCGAGGCCGAGGGAGGCGAGGGTGTGGGTGGCCGTGCGCAGTCGGCCCATGGTGGCCGCCGCGGGGATGCCGCTGCCCATCACGTCCCCCACGACGAGGGCCGTCCTGTCGTCCTCCAGCGGGATCACATCGAACCAGTCGCCGCCGACCTCGCTGGTGGCGCCCGCCGGCTGGTAGCGGGAGGCGACCTCCAGGCCGCCCGTCACGGACGGATGGCTCGGCAGCAGACTGCGCTGCAGGGTGAGGGCGGTGCCGCGGGCGTTCTGGTACCAGCGGGCGTTGTCGATCTGCACGGCCGCGCGGGAGGCCAGCTCCCGCGCGAGCAGCAGATCGTCCTCGTCGAACGGGAGGGGGTTGCGCGTGCGGGTGAGGTCGAGGGCGCCCAGCACCTCCCCGCGCGCGATCAGCGGCACGGCCAGATACGAGTGGACTCCCGCCCGCGCCAGCAGCGCGGCCGCCTCCGGGGAGCGGGCGATCCGCGCCAGGTCCTCGTCCTTGGTCCGCGGCACCATCACCGGCAGCCCGGTGCGCACGCACTCGGTGATCAGCCGGTCCGGCGCGTACCGGGTCACCCGGCCCGGCGGGTCGGCCGCCGCCAGCACCTCGGACGCCGGGTCCACCCCGCGCACCGCCAGCGCCCGGATCACCGCCGGCTCGGTGGGGCCGAGGGTGCTGCGACGGCCCCGTACCACCGCCTCCAGCAGATCCACCGCCGCCGCGTCGGCCAGCTCCGGCACGGCCACGTCGGCCAGCTCACCGGCCGTACGGTCCAGGTCCAGGGTGGTGCCGATCCGGGCGGTGGCGTCGGCGATCACGGCGAGCCGCCGCCGCGCGGTCTCGGCCTCGGCGTTCGCCCGGTGCTGCTCGGTGACGTCCACCACCGACACGGCCACGCCCAGCACCGTGCCGAGCGCGTTCTCCAGGCGGTACAGCGAGACCGACCAGGCGTGGTCCTCGTCCGGATCGGCCGGGGTACGGCCGGTCATGGGACGGTCGACGACGGGCCGGCCGGTGTCCAGGACCCGGCGCGCGCCGGTCTCCAGCTCCTCGGCGTCCACCAGCGGCAGCACCTCGCGGACCGTGCGGCCCAGATGCTCCTCGGCCGGGATGCCGTTGATCTGCTCCAGCGCCGGATTCACCGAGACGTAGCGCAGACCGGTGTCCAGCACGGCCAGCCCGATGGGGGACTGGGCGACGATCCGGGTCGACAGGGCCACGTCCTGTTCCAGCCGGCGCACGGTAGACCGGTCCACCGCCAGACCGAGGGCGTACACGTTCCCCCGGGCGTCCAGCAACCGCATGTTGCGGAACTCCACCAACCGGGTGTCGCCACCCTTGCGGCGGATCGGGAAGGCCCCGGCCCAGCTCCGTCCGGTGCGCATGACGTCGGCGAAGAGTTTCACCACGAGGTCCAGGTGCTGCTCGTGCACCATGATCCGGGCGGCGTACTGGCCAAGCGCCTCCCGCGCGCCGTACCCGAACAGCTCCTCGGCCTGGGGGCTCCACAGCACGATCCGCCCCTCGGCGTCCAGGACCACCGAGGCCACCCGCAGCACGTCGAGCAGCCCGCTGGGACGTACCGGCCCGCGCGCCGGCCCGTCGCCGTCGGCCGGGGGTGACCCCGCTGCACTCATCGCACGCCCCGCCTTCACCGATTCCCACGGCACGTCGTCACCGTGCCGACACCCCTTGTTCTACCGCGCGCGGGGCTGATTTTCCGCCGCTCCTGCCGTCCGGTTCCAGCTTCTCCCACCATCGGGGCGGGCGCCCGCGAAGCCGTCGCCGCGGCAGCGGCGCGCGGGTAGTGCTCTTCGCCGGGTGGTGCTTTGCTGAGTGAGGGGCGGGGGACGCGTGGGCCACGAGAGGAGCGATCACGATGGGCAGCGAACGACCGCACCCGGAGTCCGTCTCGGTCGAGATCAGCGGATGCAGCAAGGACGACGCCCGGATCGTGTTCGACACGCTGTGCGCGTGCTTCACGTCCGACCGGTGCTCCGACGACGTACCGGAGGAGTTCTCCGAGACCCGCCCGACGGTGTGGCTCGGCACCTTCGACGTCGCCGACGCGCGCGAGGGCGCCCGGCCCGAGGCCCGGCTGGCCGCGTCGGTCGACGCCGACGCGCACGGCGGCTACTGGGCGATCGACCGGTTCCGCACCACCCTGGGCTCCCTGTTCACGGTGCACGAGCTGAGCACGGTCCCCGGCGACCAGGAGGAGGAGCTGCACGTACGCCTCGAAAGCCGGTGACGCCTCCGGCCCCGTGTGCCCTCCGTCTCTTATGCAACTAGTTGCATAAAGCGGTGCGCGTGCCTTACAACTACAGGCACGACACCGCGCACGGAGGGCCCGATGAGCCGTTACCCCCACCTGCTGACCCCCCTCGACCTGGGCTTCACCACCCTGCCCAACCGGGTCCTCATGGGCTCCATGCACGTGGGCCTGGAGGAGGCCGAGGGCGGCTTCTCCCGCATGGCCGAGTTCTACGCCGCCCGCGCCCGCGGCGGGGTCGGCCTCATCGTCACCGGCGGCATCGCCCCCAACGACGAGGGGCGGCCCTACGAGGGCGGCGCGAAGCTCACCACCGAGGCCGAGGCCGAGCAGCACCGGACCGTCACCGACGCCGTGCACCGCGAGGGCGGGCGCATCGCGATGCAGATCCTGCACTTCGGCCGGTACGCCTACCACCGGGACCTGGTCGCCCCCAGCCCCGTGCAGGCACCGATCAGCCCCTTCCCGCCCCGCGAACTCACCGACGCCGAGGTCGAGCGCACCGTCGACGACTACGCCCGCGCCGCCCGCCTCGCCCGGCGGGCCGGCTACGACGGCGTCGAGATCATGGGCTCCGAGGGCTACCTGATCAACGAGTTCATCGCCGCGCAGACCAACCACCGCACCGACCGCTGGGGCGGCTCGTACGAGAACCGCACGCGCTTCCCCGTCGAGATCGTCCGCCGGGTGCGCGAGGCGGTCGGCGAGGACTTCATCGTCGTCTACCGGCTCTCCATGCTCGACCTCGTGCCCGGCGGCTCCACCCTGGACGAGGTGATCACCCTGGCCAGGGCGGTCGAGGAGGCCGGCGCCACGATCATCAACACCGGCATCGGCTGGCACGAGGCCCGCATCCCCACCATCGCCACCTCCGTGCCGCGCGGCGCGTACACCTGGGTGACCAAGCGCCTCATGGGCGAGGTGTCGGTCCCGCTGGTCACCACCAACCGCATCAACACCCCCGAACTCGCCGAGCAGTTGCTCGCGGAGGGCGCGGCGGACATGGTGTCGATGGCCCGCCCCATGCTCGCCGACCCCGACTTCGTCGCCAAGGCCGCCGACGGCCGCCCGGAGGCGATCAACACCTGCATCGGCTGCAACCAGGCATGCCTCGACCACACCTTCAGCGGACAGATCACCTCCTGCCTGGTCAATCCGCGCGCCTGCCACGAGACCGAGCTGGTCCTCTCCCCGACCCGCCGCCGCAAGCGCGTCGCCGTCGTCGGCGCGGGACCGGCCGGCCTCGCCTGCGCCGTCAGCGCCGCCGAACGCGGCCACGACGTCACCCTGTTCGACGCCGCGAGCGAGATCGGCGGCCAGCTCAACGTGGCCCGCAAGGTCCCCGGCAAGCAGGAGTTCGACGAGACCCTGCGCTACTTCCGCACCCGCCTCGCCGAACTGGCCGTCGACGTACGCCTCGACACGCGCGTCACCGCCGACGACGTGGCCGGGTACGACGAGACCGTCGTCGCCACCGGCGTCACCCCGCGCACCCCCGACATCCCCGGCGTCGACCACCCGAGCGTCCTCGGCTACCTCGACGTCCTGCGCGACGGCGCCCCCGTCGGTGACCGGGTCGCCGTCCTCGGCGCGGGCGGCATCGGCTTCGACGTCGCGGAGTTCCTCACCGACGGCGGCGACAAGGCGCACGAGAACCCCGAGACGTACTTCCGTCAGTGGGGCGTCGACCTCGACTACCGCGCCCCCGGCGGCCTCGCCGCACCCGAGCGACCCGCCCCGCCGCGCACCGTCCACCTGCTGCAGCGCAAGACGTCCAAGGTCGGCGCCGGCCTCGGCAGGACCACCGGCTGGATCCACCGCACCGAACTCAAGCACCGCGGCGTCACCATGGTTCCGGGCGTGCGCTACGACCGGATCGACGACGCCGGACTGCACGTCACCGTCGACGGCGAGAGCACCGTCCTGGAGGTCGACACCGTCGTCCTGTGCACCGGCCAGGAGCCGCGCCGCGACCTGTACGAGGAACTGGTCGCCGCCGGACGCGCCGTCCACCTGATCGGCGGCGCCGACGTGGCCGCCGAACTGGACGCCAAGCGCGCCATCAAGCAGGGCACCGAGCTGGCGGCGGCCCTGTAGGCCGGGCGCGGCCCGTCCCTAGGATGAGCCCATGTCACTCCCGCACGCGATCCTCACCGCCCTGCTCGAGAAGCCGTCGTCGGGGCTGGAGCTGACCCGCCGGTTCGACCGGTCGATCGGCTACTTCTGGTCCGCGACGCACCAGCAGATCTATCGCGAGCTGGGGAAACTGGAGGCCGAGGGCCTGATCAGGGCCCTTCCCTCCGAGCAGCCGGCCCGGGGGCAGAAGAAGGCGTACGAGGTCCTGCCGGCGGGGCGCGCGGAACTGGCCCGCTGGACCTCCGCCTCCCAGGATCCCAAGCCGCACCGCGACGCGATGCTGCTGCGGCTGAGGGCGGCGGCCGTGGTCGGCACCGCGGGCCTGGCCGCCGACCTGCGGCGCCACCGGGAGCTGCACGAGCGCCAGCTGGCGGAGTACCGGGAGATCGAGCGGCGCGACTTCCCGCCCGGCAGGGACGGACCGGAGGACCGGCTGCGGCATCTGGTGCTGCGGGCCGGCATCGACCTGGAGACCTTCTGGACCCAGTGGCTCGACCACGCGCTGACGGAGTTCTCCCTGCTGCCGGACGCCGGCGAACCGGAGCCTCCGGGCGTACGGGAGGCGTGACACCGCGACGGGTCGACGCCGGCCGCCCGCCCGGAGCGCGTCGGACGTGACGGCGGCCGGCGCCGGGTCTAGAAGTGGCGCGGAGCGCTGCGGCGGCGCAGGTACCAGGCCGTGGCGGCGATCCCCGTGCCGACCAGTGCGACGCCCGCCACCAGCGTGACCGTGCCGTAGTCCGTCGAACCGCCGCCGATGCCGCCCATCACCCCGCGGGACGGCGAGGCCGTGGGCGAGACCGAAGGGCTGGGAGCCGTGGAGACGACGACGGACTGCGTGCCCGCGGTGCCGCCGTTCGAGCACACCACGACCACCGTGTACGTGCCCGGACCGACATTCGACCAGGCGGCGGACTGTCCCGAACCGCTCCCCGACAGCGCCACCTGACGGCCCTGCGAGAAACTCGTCTGGCCGCTGCTGAGCAGCGAGGCGGTGCCCCAGTGGCCGTTGATCTGGGTGCACGAACCGGTGCTCACCGAGACCGTCGACCCGGTGGTGCTGACGGAGATCCCGGCCGCGGCGGCCGGCCCGGCCAGGGTCAGCGCGAGCACGGCGGCGGCAGCCGCCGCCGGACCGGAGCGGAGCAGTTGCTTCGAGGTGCGCATGTGGACCGCTTTCCGGCGGCACGGCCGGCGGTACATCCCTTGCGCCGCCGAGGTCGGGGAGCGCCCGTGCTGCCACGAGGCAAGCCAACGGGCCCCCGGACCTGAGCGCACTCCGGCGGCATCCGGGCAGGTGACGGCTTCCTCCGGGCGGCCGAGCCCGGGGCCGGGTCAGCGCCCGGCGCCCGTCGTCACCGTGCGCTCCGCCGAGAAACCGCCCCAGGTACCGTCCGGCAGCATCGCCCGGATCCGCACCCGGTGGGCGACACCGGCCTCCCGGCCGGCGTAGAAGCGGTACGTCGCCCGGTCGCGCGGTGCGTCACCGCCGTAGACGAGCGAGGTGGCGACCCGGCCGTCCAGGCGCACCTCGTACTCGGTGACCACCCCGTCGACGCGCGGCGGCACCCAGTGGAGGACGATGTGGTACGCGCCGTCGGACCGTTCACTCGCGGCCCGGAAACCGGTGGGAGCGCCGGTCCGGCCGTCCGCGCTGCCCGCGGTGGTGAGGCGGACGGCGGCGCCGGCCGGGGAGAGGTTGTCGGCCGCGTCCCGGGCCCGGACCGTGAAGGAGTAGCGGGTGCCCGGCCGCAGCCCCGTCACCACGGAGGCTGTCTGGTTCCCGCCCACACTGTGGATCTTCGTTCCGCCCTGGTAGATGTTGTACGACACCACACCCCGGTCGTCCTTCGAGGCGGACCATGACAACTGGACCGCCCGGTTCCCGGCGGCCCGGCCGCGAAGCTCCGTCGGACGGGTGGGGGCGGTGTCGTCGGCCGTGGCCGCCCCGGGTGTCGTCGCCCGGACCTCCCGGCTGCGCGGCCCGAGCCGCCCGTCCGCATCCCGGGCCCGCACCGTGAACACATAGGTGGTCGCGGGCCGGAGCCTGGTGACGTCCACCATGTGCTCGGCACCGGGCACTTCTTTCACCTTTGTGGTGCCCCGATATACCTCGTACTGGCTCACCTCGGCGTCGTCGGCGGCGGCGACCGCGTTCCACATGACGTGCACGCTGGTGGCGCTGCCCGCCTCGGCCGTGACACCGGTCGGCGCTCCGGGCGGCCGTTCACCACCACCGCGGTCGTCCGAGCCTCCCCAGCGGCAGGAGGTGAGCAGCAGGAGAACCCCGCCGAGCGCGAGAAGGCGACACGGGGACACGGCTGGGGGAACGCCACGCACGACTCCGCCTCCCGGGGGTGACACACGGGACTGCCCGGACAATGGTCCGTACCAATATGGCGGGGCTGACGCGGTCACATCAAGAGGGTGGGGGTGGGGGAGTGTTCGCGCGTTACGTATGCTGAAGTCCGAACGGGTCGAACCGCCCCTTGAATCAGGGGAGTTCGAGTCCGTGGCGCGGACCGCTGTCGTCGCAGATCCCGCGCCGGCGCGGGTGGCCGGACGGTCCGGGTCGACCCGGACCCGGACCCCGGCCCCTTGTCGTGGTCGCTGGTGCGATCGTGCTCCGTCCGGCCCTGTCGGGGCCGTCACGCCGCCATATCAGGGCGAAATGGTGCAAAGTGCCCGTGAGTGTGCGTCCGTGACCCCGACGAGAGGCCCCCTTGATCGTGTCCCGTGTCCAGTCGCTCACCCTGGCCATGGCCGGTGTCGCCCTGCTGGCCCCCTCGGCTCCCCCCGCCACCGCACCCCAGCCCCGCACCGAACCGGCCGCACGGCGCACGGCCCCGGCCCCCACCGCCGCGCCGACCGGGGCACGCACGGATCCGGCCATACGGCGCACGGCCCCCGCCACCACCGCGCCTGCCGAGGTACGCACCGATCCGGCCGCACGGCGTACGGATCCGGCCGCACGGCGTACGGATCCGGCCGCACGGCGTACGGATCCGGCCGCACGGCGTACGGATCCGGCCCCCGCCGCCACCGCTCCGGCCGAGGTGCGTGCCGACGAACCGCCCGCACGGCGCACGGCCCCCGTCTCCGCCGCCGACCTGCTGGCCAAGGTGCGCACCTGCGCCCCCGTCTCCCGCGGCCGCTACCGCGAGGATCACGGCGCCAAGGCCACCGTCCCGGTGTGCGGCACCCGCGACGCCGTGTTCTGGAAGGCCGACATGGACATCGACTGCGACGGCCGCCCCGGTCTCCGCTGCAACGCCCGCACCGACCCGTACTTCTCCTCCTCCACGGCCTTCGTCCAGTCCGACGGCCGTCCGCTGAGCTCCGAGGAGACCCCCTACGTGGTGGTGCCCGCGCCCAGCGCCGTGTGGAACCACCGGTCCCACGGCGTGCGCGGCGGATCGGTCGTGGCGGTGGTGTACCGCGACCGCGTGCGGTACGCGGTCGTCGGCGACACCGGCCCCGCCGACATCATCGGCGAGGCGTCCTACGCCATGGCCGAGTCGCTCGGCATCGACCCCGACCCGCACAGCGGCGGCACACCCTCCGGCGTCACCTACATCGTGTTCAAGGACAGCCGGGTGACCCCCATCGAGGACCGCCGGGCCGCGGTGACGGCAGGAGAACGGCTGGCCCGGCGGTTCGTGGACACGGACGACTGAACCGGCCGGGTGCCGCCGTCCTCCTCACACCTTCCGGTACGTGTACGCCTCCACGGCCGCCGCCTCCACCGCCGCCAGGTCCGCCCCCGTGGCGGCCGTGACCACCGCGGCCACCGCGCCCTCCACGAACGGCGCGTCCACCAGCCTGGTCCGCTCGGGGAGTTCGTCGCCCTCGGCGAGCAGCGCCTTCACGGTGAGCACCGCGCTGCCCAGGTCGGTCAGCACGGCCACCCCCGCCCCGCGGTCGACGGACGCGGCCGCCGCGGCGATCAACTCGGCGCTCGTGCCCAGCCCGCCGCCCTCGGTGCCACCCGCCGGCGCCACGGGAACCGCCCCGCCGACGCCTGCCAGACCCTGCGCCAGCTCCGCCACCGACGCGGCCACCGCCGCGCTGTGCGACACCAGCACGATCCCCACCGGCTTTCCGTCACTCACCGTCGGCCTCCACGAGCCCGGCGATCAGCAGGGCCGCCGACGTGGCCCCCGGATCCTGGTGCCCGATGCTGCGCTCACCCAGATAACTGGCCCTGCCCTTGCGCGCCCGCAGCGGAGTCGTCGCCACGGCACCCTCCTCGGCCGCGTCGCGCGCGGCGGCGAAGGAGTCACCGAGGGCGTCCACCGCGGGCACCAGCGCGTCGATCATCGTCTTGTCGCCCGGTGCGGCGCCACCGAGCTGCCGCACCGCGTCCACCCCGGCGCGCAGCGCCTCGGCCAGTTGCCGGCCGTCCACCTCGGCGGCGTCCCCGAGCGCCTTGCCGGTGCGGCGCAGCAGCGTCCCGTACAGCGGACCGGACGCACCGCCCACCGTCGAGATGAGCAGCCGCCCGGCCCGGGTCAGCACCGCTCCGGGAGTGGCGGGCGGCTCCTTGTCCAGCGCGTCCCTCACCGCCCGGAACCCGCGCTGCAGGTTGCTGCCGTGATCGGCGTCCCCGATCGGCGAGTCGAGCGCGGTGAGCCGCTCCGCCTCGCGGTCCACGGACGCGGCGGTGGCCGTCATCCAACGGCGGAAGAAGTCGGCGTCGAGCACGGGAACTCCTTGTGTGGTCATGGCCCCAGCGTCCCTCACATGCCCCAGCGCAGTCCCGGAGTCCGCACCGGCGCGTCCCACAGCCGCAGCAGCTCCTCGTCGATCTGACACAGGGTGACCGAGGCGCCCGCCATGTCGAGGGAGGTGACGTAGTTGCCGACCAGGACACGGGCCACGGGGACCCCGCGTTCGCCGAGCACCCGCTGCACCTCGGCGTTGAAGCCGTACAGCTCCAGCAGCGGGGTGGCGCCCATGCCGTTGACCAGGACCAGGACGGGGGTGCGCGGCGTGAGGTCCTCCAGGATGGCGTCGAGGGCGACCTCGGCGATCTCACCGGACGTCATCATCGGCCGCCGCTCCCGGCCCGGCTCGCCGTGGATGCCGATGCCCAGCTCCAGCTCACCGCCGGGAAGATCGAAGGTGGGGCTGCCCTTGGCCGGCGTGGCGCAGGCGCTCAGCGCCACCCCGAAGCTGCGGGAGTTCCCGTTCACCTGCCGGGCGATCGCCTCCACCCGCTCCAGCGGCTGCCCCTCCTCGGCCGCCGCGCCCGCGATCTTCTCCACGAACAGGGTCGCCCCCGTGCCCCGCCGGCCGGCCGTGTACAGGCTGTCGGTCACCGCCACGTCGTCGTCGACCAGCACCTTCGCGACCCGGATGCCCTCGTCCTCGGCCAGCTCGGCGGCCATGTCGAAGTTGAGCACGTCACCGGTGTAGTTCTTCACGATGAACAGCACCCCGGCCCCGCTGTCCACGGCCGCCGCGGCCCGCACCATCTGGTCGGGCACCGGGGAGGTGAACACCTCGCCGGGACAGGCCGCCGACAGCATCCCCGGTCCCACGAACCCGCCGTGCAGCGGCTCGTGCCCCGACCCCCCGCCGGACACCAGGCCCACCTTCCCGGCCACGGGCGCGTCCTTGCGCACGATCACCCGGTTCTCCACGTCCACCGCCAGCTCGGGATGGGCCGCCGCCATTCCCCGCAACGCGTCCGCGACCACGGTCTCCGGGACATTGATCAGCATCTTCATGGGTACCTCCTGGTGTGCTCAGCGGGTGGGTCGTCGGTCTGTATTCTTGCTGGCCGAAGCGGGCCGCGGCGGTACTGACGCTGACTCGACGCCGACTTCGGTGACATGGTGTCGGGCTCTCGCGGCGGATCGACGGCATGCCGGCTGGAGTCCTACGGAGGCAGTATCGGCCTTGCGGCCGCGAAGGTCACGCGAGCCGGAATCCCGAGCGAGCCGGTGAAGGCGGGAGTCCCGCCTCGCACACGTGGGGGACACGGCGGAGACGCAGCCGCGGATCGACGCGTCACTCACGTCTCAGCCGTCCATATGGCCTCGCGACATGTGCGCAGAACAGCCGCCGGGAAGCCCGACGCCCGGAACGGTCGTTTCCCGGTCGGCCGGCCGCGTGTCATGGTGGTGGTCATGGCGACCGAAGTGGATGTGGCCGTGTTGGTCGGACTGCAGGCTTCCGGAAAGTCCACGTTCTGCGCACGGTGCCTGACCGGCCGGTACGCGCTGGTGAGCAAGGACCTCTTTCCGCGGGGAGCCCGGCACAAGCAGCAGCGGCAGATGCGACTGCTGGCGGAGCACCTCGCGGCCGGAAGGCCGGTGGTGGTGGACAACACCAATCCGTCACCCCAGGAGTGGCACCCGCTGGTGGAAGCGGCTCACTCGTTCGGTGCCACGGCCACGGCCTACTGGTTCCCTCCCGACGTGGCCGGCTCGCTGCGCCGCAATTCCGCCCGCGCGGGCCGCGAGCGCGTTCCGGACGTCGGAGTCCTGGCCACGATGAAACGCCTGCGCAGACCGTCACCGGAGGACGGGTTCGACGAGGTGCGTGAGGTCCGGTTCGACGGCCGCGGCGGCTTCGAGGTGCACAGGTGAACAGCGCGAGGCCGCGGCCCGGAGAGACGCGAGGCCGCGGCCCGGAGAGACGCGAGGCCGCGGCCCGGAGAGAGGTGGCATCCGCGACGCCGACCGCACCACCTGCGCCCGCACCGGACGGAGGCGGAAAACGGGCCTCGCGCTCGGAACCGCTGAGCTTCCCCGGAACCGGAGTGCCGCTGTCCGCCGTGCGCGTTCCCCGTTTCCCCGGGTGACGTCGAACGATCCGGTGCGTGCGACCCGCTTCGCGTACCCGGCGGCCCGTCGGGCGTTCGGAGCCACCACGGGGCCACCACGGGACGGGGCGCCTCGGGCACCGGGGCCGCCCGGGCCCTGCCTCGGCCGGTCGCCCGATGGCGCATGGCGGAACACCGGACGGGCCGGTCGCGGAGGAGCCGGTGAACGGCGCGTTCCCCCTCAGTCGCGACCGCGGGCGTGTGTGAAGCGTGCCAGCCCGTCGGAGAGGTCGATCAGCGGTTCGGGGTAGTCGAGGCGGGCGCGACGGTCCTCCGGGAGCCGCCAGGGCTCGTGCACGAAACGGTCGTCCACGTCGTGCAGTTCGGGCACCCAGCGGCGTACGTAGGCCCCTCGCGGATCGAAGCGTCTGCCCTGGACGACCGGGTTGAGGACGCGGTGCGGGCGGGTGTCCGTGCCGGTGCCCGCGGCCCACTGCCAGTTGAGCTGGTTGTTGACGACGTCGCCGTCGACGAGGAGGCCGAGGAAGTGCCGGGCGCCGATCCGCCAGTCCACGTACAGCGTCTTGGTCAGGAAGCTCGCCGTCAGCAGACGCGCCCGGTTGTGCATCCAGCCCTCGTGGCGCAGCTGGCGCATCGCCGCGTCGACGACCGGATAGCCGGTACGGCCCTCCCGCCAGGCGGCGATGTCCTCGGCGGCCTCCGTCTCGCCCCGCCACCGGTCGTGCCGGGTGCGGTAGTCGTGGGTGGACGCCTCGGGGCGTGCCGCCAGCACCTGGTGGTGGAAGTCCCGCCAGCACAGCTGCCGTACGAACGCCTCCGCGCCGAGGCCACCGTGCGCGCGGGCCCGCCGCACGAGCTCCGCCGCGGACAGCGCACCGAAGTGCAGAAACGGCGACAGCCGTGACGTCGCGTCGCCGGCCAGGTCGTCGTGCCGTTCCTCGTACGCGGACATCCCCGACCGCACCCACCGGGAGAACCGCTCCCGGCCGGCCTTCTCCCCTCCCGCGGGAAGGCCCGGGGAGAGACCGGGGAGCGTGTCGCGGGACGGCAGCGGCTCGCCCCGCACCCCGTCCGGCACGCGCACGGTGCGCGGCGGAGGGCAGACCTCCCGCAGGGGTTCGGCGGACCAGCGGCGGAAGTAGGGGGTGAACACCGCGTAGTGGTCGGAGCCGGACGGCGTCACCCGCCCGGGCTCGACGGCGGTGATCACGGCGTCGTGCACATGGAGGGCCACACCATGGGCGTCGAGCCGGCCGCGCAGCCGCTCCTCCCTGCGGTGGCCGTAGCCGGTCACCGCCGCGGCCATGTGGACCTCCGTGGCACCGCACCCGGCCGCGACCGCGCCGACCTCCCGGGCGACCGGTCCGCTGCGCACGATCAGCCGGCCGCCGCGCCGGCGCAGCGAGGCGTCCAGATCCGCCAGGCAGTCGGCGAGGAAGGCGTTGCGGTTGGGGGCGTCGAAGCCCGCCGCGTGCACGCCGGGATCACGGACGAACAGCGGCACCACCTCGTCGGCCGCCGCGAGCGCGGCGCGCAGCGGCGGATGGTCGTGCAGACGCAGATCCGAGGTGAACAGGACGACCGCGCAGGTCATGCAGGTACTCCCGGTGGGACGAGACGGCACTGCGGGAACCAGGGCCGGTGGGCCGGATCAGGACGCGGGGAGCCGCCGGCGGCCCGCCGGCGGCGCGTTCGCGACGAGACGCGGACGCGCCGCCTGTGCGGCCTCCGTACGGCACCACCTACTTGCGGAAGCCTCCGGCGGAGCCGGCGTGCCCGGCGGGGCCGGTCCGCGCTGCCTGTCCGCCGTACGCGCGCATGTCCTTGGCGGCGGCCCGCGCGATGTTGCGGGCCATGCCGCCGAAGACGACGGCGTGGAACGGCGAGACGCTCCACCAGTAGGCGTGGCCCAGCAGTCCGCGTGGGTGGAACAGGGCACGCTGGCGGTACCGTGTGCGGCCGTCGGCGTCCGTCTCGACGTACATCTCCAGCCAGGCGAGTCCGGGCAGCCGCATCTCGGCACGCAGCCGCAGCAGACGGCCCGGCTCGATCTCCTCGACGCGCCAGAAGTCCAGCGAGTCACCGACCCGCAGGCGCTCGGCGTCCCGTCGTCCGCGGCGCAGGCCGACCCCGCCGACGAACCGGTCCAGCCAGCCCCGGACCGCCCAGGCGAGCGGGAAGGAGTACCAGCCGTTGTCGCCGCCGATGCCCTCGATGACCTTCCACAGCGATGCGCGGGACGCGTCGACGGGCAGCTGCCGTTCGTCCTGGTAGAGGCTGCCGCCGGCCCAGTCGGGGTCGGTGGGCAGCGGGTCGCTGGGGGCGCCGGGCACGGCCGCGGACGACCAGCGGGTGGCCACCTGGGCGTCCCGGACCTTGCGCAGCGCCAGGGCCAGCGCCTCGTCGAAGGGCAGCGGCCGGCCCGGAGGGTCGGGCACGTACCGGGCGATGTCGTGTTCCCGGCAGACGACCTCGTGGCGCAGCGACTCGGTCAGCGGCCGGGCGATGGCGGCGGGCACCGGGGTGACCAGGCCCACCCAGTGGCTCGAGAGCCCGGGGGTGAGGACCGGCACCGGCACGACGATCCGCCGCCGCAGCCCGGCGACCGCGGCGTAACGGCGCATCATCTCCAGGTAGGTCAGCACGTCCGGCCCGCCGATGTCGAAGGCCCGGTTGACGTCGGGCGGCATGGTGGCCGAGCCGACGAGGTAGCGCAGCACGTCGCGGATCCCGATCGGCTGGATGCGGGTGTGCACCCAGCTCGGGGTCACCATCACGGGCAGGCGCTCGGTCAGGTAGCGCAGCATCTCGAACGAGACCGACCCCGAGCCGATGACGACCGCGGCCCGGAGCACCGTGGCGGGCACCGGAGCGTCCAGGAAGACGCGCCCCACCTCGGCCCTGGAGCGCAGGTGCGGGGAGAGGGAACGCTCGGGTACGCCCGCCGGGGTGAGTCCGCCGAGGTAGACGATCCGCCGTACCCCGGCGGCGTGCGCCTGCTCGGCGAAGATCCGGGCGGCGCGGCGGTCGGTGTCCTCGAAGCCGGGGCCGGTTCCGAGGGCGTGCACCAGGTAGTAGGCGACGTCGACCCCGCGCATGGCCTCGGCGACGGAGGCGGCGTCCGTGACGTCACCGCGGACGGTCTCGGTGTCCTGGGCCCAGGGATGGTCGCGGAGCTTGCCGGGGGAGCGGGCCAGGCACCGCACCCGGTGACCGGCCCGCAGCAGTTCGGGCACCAGACGTCCGCCGACGTATCCGGAGGCCCCGGTGACCAGGCAGCGCAGCCGCTCGCCGTTCTGCTGTCCGTCCATGTCCGCCACGAGTGCTCCTCTCAGGTGTGCGGTACGACTTCCCTCTTGTGTCCGATCATGAGTGCGGCGGTCACGGTGCGCATGGGCGTCTTCCGCCGAACGCGCCCGGCAGCGGGCCCCGGCCCGCGTCGGCGCCGCTGCCGGGCCGCGCACCGCTCAGGTCACCGCCGCGGTCCGTACGCCGACGGCTTCGGCTCCCCGGTGGGCGCGGTGTCCTCGCGTGCCAGGGCGCTGGGCCACCACGCGCGGGGGCCGATGTCGATAACAAGCGCGGGCACCAGCAGCGAGCGGACCACGAGCGTGTCGAGCAGTACGCCGAAGGCCACGATGAAGGCGATCTGTACGAGGAACGCCAGCGGGATGACCGTCAGGGCCGCGAACGTGGCGGCCAGCACCACACCCGCCGAGGTGATCACGCCGCCGGTCGAGGTCAGTCCGCGCAGCACACCCTGCCGCGAGCCGTGCGCGAGCGCCTCCTCGCGCACCCGGGACATCAGGAAGATGTTGTAGTCGACGCCGAGGGCCACCAGGAACACGAACCCGTAGAGCGGAACGGACGCGTCCGTCCCGCTGAACCCGAGGAGGTGCTCGAAGACGAGGGAGGAGACCCCCAGCGTCGCCAGGAAGTTGAGCGCGACGGTCGCCACCAGCAGCACCGGTACGAGCAGCGAGCGCAGCAGCAGCACGAGGATCAGCAGGATGATGCCGAGCACGACGGGGACGATCACCGTGCGGTCGTGCGCGGCGGTCCGCTGGGTGTCGTACTGCTGTGCCGTGTACCCGCCGACCAGGGCGTCGGCCCCGGGGACGGCGTGCACGTCGTCGCGCAGCCGCTCGATGGTCTCCTTGGCCGCGTCGCTGTCCGCCGCCGCGTCCAGCGTGGCGTCGATGCGGACCCGCCCGTCCACGACCTGCGGCTCACCGGCACCGGGCCGCCCGGAGGCGGAGACCGCGCCCGCCGACGCCACGCCCGCGGTGTCCTTCGCGGCGGCCGTCACCGCGTCGGCACGGCCGGCGTCGGCGATGATCACGGCCGGGTTGCCCGAGCCGCCGGGGAAGTGCTCGCCGAGCGTCTCCTGGGCGGCGACGGAGGGGGCGTCGTTCACGAAGATCTCGTCGAGCGGTACGCCCTTCGCGGACAGCGTGGGCGAGAAGGCCGCCAGGGCGGCGAGGACGAGCCCGGTCACGACCCAGGTGAGGCGTGGCCGCGCGTCCACCCGCGCGGCGACCCGGCGCCACACCGCGTGGGCCTCGGCGGACGCGTCCGACGCCTTCGGGCGGGACGGCCAGTAGGCGGTACGGCCGAGCAGGGCCAGTACGGCCGGCAGGAAGGTGAGGGTGGTGAGCACGGCGCACACGATGCCGATGGCACCGACCGGCCCGAGGGCGCGGTTGTTCGTGAGGTCACTGGCGAGCAGGGCCAGCAGCCCGAGCGCCACGGTGGCGGCGCTCGCGGTGATCGCGCCGAACGAGCGCCGCACCGCCGCCAGGGCGGCCTCGGCCCGGTCCCCGCGCACGGCGAGTTCCTCGCGGAAGCGCGCGGCCAGCAGCAGGGCGTAGTCGGTGGCGGCACCGATCACCAGGATGGACAGGATGCCCTGCACCTGTCCATCGACGCGGACCACGTCCCGCTCCGCCAGCGCGTAGACGACGGCACAGGCCAGTCCCAGGGCGAAGACGGAGCCGAGGATGATCAGGAACGGCAGCAGGACGCTGCGGTAGACGAGCAGGAGGATCACCAGCACGGCGGCGAGCGCCACGCCCAGCAGCAGTCCGTCGATGCCCGCGAACGCGTCCGACAGGTCGGCCTGGCTCGCGGCCGGGCCGGCGATCTGCGCCCTGGAGTCCTACGGAGGCAGTATCGGCCTTGCGGCCGCGAAGGTCACGCGAGCCGGAATCCCGAGCGAGCCGGTGAAGGCGGGAGTCCCGCCTCGCACACGTGGGGGACACGGCGGAGACGCAGCCGCGGATCGACGCGTCACTCACGTCTCAGCCGTCCATATGGCCTCGCGACATGTGCGCAGAACAGCCGCCGGGAAGCCCGACGCCCGGAACGGTCGTTTCCCGGTCGGCCGGCCGCGTGTCATGGTGGTGGTCATGGCGACCGAAGTGGATGTGGCCGTGTTGGTCGGACTGCAGGCTTCCGGAAAGTCCACGTTCTGCGCACGGTGCCTGACCGGCCGGTACGCGCTGGTGAGCAAGGACCTCTTTCCGCGGGGAGCCCGGCACAAGCAGCAGCGGCAGATGCGACTGCTGGCGGAGCACCTCGCGGCCGGAAGGCCGGTGGTGGTGGACAACACCAATCCGTCACCCCAGGAGTGGCACCCGCTGGTGGAAGCGGCTCACTCGTTCGGTGCCACGGCCACGGCCTACTGGTTCCCTCCCGACGTGGCCGGCTCGCTGCGCCGCAATTCCGCCCGCGCGGGCCGCGAGCGCGTTCCGGACGTCGGAGTCCTGGCCACGATGAAACGCCTGCGCAGACCGTCACCGGAGGACGGGTTCGACGAGGTGCGTGAGGTCCGGTTCGACGGCCGCGGCGGCTTCGAGGTGCACAGGTGAACAGCGCGAGGCCGCGGCCCGGAGAGACGCGAGGCCGCGGCCCGGAGAGACGCGAGGCCGCGGCCCGGAGAGAGGTGGCATCCGCGACGCCGACCGCACCACCTGCGCCCGCACCGGACGGAGGCGGAAAACGGGCCTCGCGCTCGGAACCGCTGAGCTTCCCCGGAACCGGAGTGCCGCTGTCCGCCGTGCGCGTTCCCCGTTTCCCCGGGTGACGTC
This sequence comes from Streptomyces sp. NPDC051740, assembly GCF_044453165.1. Taxonomy (NCBI): domain Bacteria; kingdom Bacillati; phylum Actinomycetota; class Actinomycetes; order Kitasatosporales; family Streptomycetaceae; genus Streptomyces; species Streptomyces sp. NPDC051740. The sequence goes on from NZ_JBITCL010000014.1 coordinate 99,113, forward strand.
GAACGATCCGGTGCGTGCGACCCGCTTCGCGTACCCGGCGGCCCGTCGGGCGTTCGGAGCCACCACGGGGCCACCACGGGACGGGGCGCCTCGGGCACCGGGGCCGCCCGGGCCCTGCCTCGGCCGGTCGCCCGATGGCGCATGGCGGAACACCGGACGGGCCGGTCGCGGAGGAGCCGGTGAACGGCGCGTTCCCCCTCAGTCGCGACCGCGGGCGTGTGTGAAGCGTGCCAGCCCGTCGGAGAGGTCGATCAGCGGTTCGGGGTAGTCGAGGCGGGCGCGACGGTCCTCCGGGAGCCGCCAGGGCTCGTGCACGAAACGGTCGTCCACGTCGTGCAGTTCGGGCACCCAGCGGCGTACGTAGGCCCCTCGCGGATCGAAGCGTCTGCCCTGGACGACCGGGTTGAGGACGCGGTGCGGGCGGGTGTCCGTGCCGGTGCCCGCGGCCCACTGCCAGTTGAGCTGGTTGTTGACGACGTCGCCGTCGACGAGGAGGCCGAGGAAGTGCCGGGCGCCGATCCGCCAGTCCACGTACAGCGTCTTGGTCAGGAAGCTCGCCGTCAGCAGACGCGCCCGGTTGTGCATCCAGCCCTCGTGGCGCAGCTGGCGCATCGCCGCGTCGACGACCGGATAGCCGGTACGGCCCTCCCGCCAGGCGGCGATGTCCTCGGCGGCCTCCGTCTCGCCCCGCCACCGGTCGTGCCGGGTGCGGTAGTCGTGGGTGGACGCCTCGGGGCGTGCCGCCAGCACCTGGTGGTGGAAGTCCCGCCAGCACAGCTGCCGTACGAACGCCTCCGCGCCGAGGCCACCGTGCGCGCGGGCCCGCCGCACGAGCTCCGCCGCGGACAGCGCACCGAAGTGCAGAAACGGCGACAGCCGTGACGTCGCGTCGCCGGCCAGGTCGTCGTGCCGTTCCTCGTACGCGGACATCCCCGACCGCACCCACCGGGAGAACCGCTCCCGGCCGGCCTTCTCCCCTCCCGCGGGAAGGCCCGGGGAGAGACCGGGGAGCGTGTCGCGGGACGGCAGCGGCTCGCCCCGCACCCCGTCCGGCACGCGCACGGTGCGCGGCGGAGGGCAGACCTCCCGCAGGGGTTCGGCGGACCAGCGGCGGAAGTAGGGGGTGAACACCGCGTAGTGGTCGGAGCCGGACGGCGTCACCCGCCCGGGCTCGACGGCGGTGATCACGGCGTCGTGCACATGGAGGGCCACACCATGGGCGTCGAGCCGGCCGCGCAGCCGCTCCTCCCTGCGGTGGCCGTAGCCGGTCACCGCCGCGGCCATGTGGACCTCCGTGGCACCGCACCCGGCCGCGACCGCGCCGACCTCCCGGGCGACCGGTCCGCTGCGCACGATCAGCCGGCCGCCGCGCCGGCGCAGCGAGGCGTCCAGATCCGCCAGGCAGTCGGCGAGGAAGGCGTTGCGGTTGGGGGCGTCGAAGCCCGCCGCGTGCACGCCGGGATCACGGACGAACAGCGGCACCACCTCGTCGGCCGCCGCGAGCGCGGCGCGCAGCGGCGGATGGTCGTGCAGACGCAGATCCGAGGTGAACAGGACGACCGCGCAGGTCATGCAGGTACTCCCGGTGGGACGAGACGGCACTGCGGGAACCAGGGCCGGTGGGCCGGATCAGGACGCGGGGAGCCGCCGGCGGCCCGCCGGCGGCGCGTTCGCGACGAGACGCGGACGCGCCGCCTGTGCGGCCTCCGTACGGCACCACCTACTTGCGGAAGCCTCCGGCGGAGCCGGCGTGCCCGGCGGGGCCGGTCCGCGCTGCCTGTCCGCCGTACGCGCGCATGTCCTTGGCGGCGGCCCGCGCGATGTTGCGGGCCATGCCGCCGAAGACGACGGCGTGGAACGGCGAGACGCTCCACCAGTAGGCGTGGCCCAGCAGTCCGCGTGGGTGGAACAGGGCACGCTGGCGGTACCGTGTGCGGCCGTCGGCGTCCGTCTCGACGTACATCTCCAGCCAGGCGAGTCCGGGCAGCCGCATCTCGGCACGCAGCCGCAGCAGACGGCCCGGCTCGATCTCCTCGACGCGCCAGAAGTCCAGCGAGTCACCGACCCGCAGGCGCTCGGCGTCCCGTCGTCCGCGGCGCAGGCCGACCCCGCCGACGAACCGGTCCAGCCAGCCCCGGACCGCCCAGGCGAGCGGGAAGGAGTACCAGCCGTTGTCGCCGCCGATGCCCTCGATGACCTTCCACAGCGATGCGCGGGACGCGTCGACGGGCAGCTGCCGTTCGTCCTGGTAGAGGCTGCCGCCGGCCCAGTCGGGGTCGGTGGGCAGCGGGTCGCTGGGGGCGCCGGGCACGGCCGCGGACGACCAGCGGGTGGCCACCTGGGCGTCCCGGACCTTGCGCAGCGCCAGGGCCAGCGCCTCGTCGAAGGGCAGCGGCCGGCCCGGAGGGTCGGGCACGTACCGGGCGATGTCGTGTTCCCGGCAGACGACCTCGTGGCGCAGCGACTCGGTCAGCGGCCGGGCGATGGCGGCGGGCACCGGGGTGACCAGGCCCACCCAGTGGCTCGAGAGCCCGGGGGTGAGGACCGGCACCGGCACGACGATCCGCCGCCGCAGCCCGGCGACCGCGGCGTAACGGCGCATCATCTCCAGGTAGGTCAGCACGTCCGGCCCGCCGATGTCGAAGGCCCGGTTGACGTCGGGCGGCATGGTGGCCGAGCCGACGAGGTAGCGCAGCACGTCGCGGATCCCGATCGGCTGGATGCGGGTGTGCACCCAGCTCGGGGTCACCATCACGGGCAGGCGCTCGGTCAGGTAGCGCAGCATCTCGAACGAGACCGACCCCGAGCCGATGACGACCGCGGCCCGGAGCACCGTGGCGGGCACCGGAGCGTCCAGGAAGACGCGCCCCACCTCGGCCCTGGAGCGCAGGTGCGGGGAGAGGGAACGCTCGGGTACGCCCGCCGGGGTGAGTCCGCCGAGGTAGACGATCCGCCGTACCCCGGCGGCGTGCGCCTGCTCGGCGAAGATCCGGGCGGCGCGGCGGTCGGTGTCCTCGAAGCCGGGGCCGGTTCCGAGGGCGTGCACCAGGTAGTAGGCGACGTCGACCCCGCGCATGGCCTCGGCGACGGAGGCGGCGTCCGTGACGTCACCGCGGACGGTCTCGGTGTCCTGGGCCCAGGGATGGTCGCGGAGCTTGCCGGGGGAGCGGGCCAGGCACCGCACCCGGTGACCGGCCCGCAGCAGTTCGGGCACCAGACGTCCGCCGACGTATCCGGAGGCCCCGGTGACCAGGCAGCGCAGCCGCTCGCCGTTCTGCTGTCCGTCCATGTCCGCCACGAGTGCTCCTCTCAGGTGTGCGGTACGACTTCCCTCTTGTGTCCGATCATGAGTGCGGCGGTCACGGTGCGCATGGGCGTCTTCCGCCGAACGCGCCCGGCAGCGGGCCCCGGCCCGCGTCGGCGCCGCTGCCGGGCCGCGCACCGCTCAGGTCACCGCCGCGGTCCGTACGCCGACGGCTTCGGCTCCCCGGTGGGCGCGGTGTCCTCGCGTGCCAGGGCGCTGGGCCACCACGCGCGGGGGCCGATGTCGATAACAAGCGCGGGCACCAGCAGCGAGCGGACCACGAGCGTGTCGAGCAGTACGCCGAAGGCCACGATGAAGGCGATCTGTACGAGGAACGCCAGCGGGATGACCGTCAGGGCCGCGAACGTGGCGGCCAGCACCACACCCGCCGAGGTGATCACGCCGCCGGTCGAGGTCAGTCCGCGCAGCACACCCTGCCGCGAGCCGTGCGCGAGCGCCTCCTCGCGCACCCGGGACATCAGGAAGATGTTGTAGTCGACGCCGAGGGCCACCAGGAACACGAACCCGTAGAGCGGAACGGACGCGTCCGTCCCGCTGAACCCGAGGAGGTGCTCGAAGACGAGGGAGGAGACCCCCAGCGTCGCCAGGAAGTTGAGCGCGACGGTCGCCACCAGCAGCACCGGTACGAGCAGCGAGCGCAGCAGCAGCACGAGGATCAGCAGGATGATGCCGAGCACGACGGGGACGATCACCGTGCGGTCGTGCGCGGCGGTCCGCTGGGTGTCGTACTGCTGTGCCGTGTACCCGCCGACCAGGGCGTCGGCCCCGGGGACGGCGTGCACGTCGTCGCGCAGCCGCTCGATGGTCTCCTTGGCCGCGTCGCTGTCCGCCGCCGCGTCCAGCGTGGCGTCGATGCGGACCCGCCCGTCCACGACCTGCGGCTCACCGGCACCGGGCCGCCCGGAGGCGGAGACCGCGCCCGCCGACGCCACGCCCGCGGTGTCCTTCGCGGCGGCCGTCACCGCGTCGGCACGGCCGGCGTCGGCGATGATCACGGCCGGGTTGCCCGAGCCGCCGGGGAAGTGCTCGCCGAGCGTCTCCTGGGCGGCGACGGAGGGGGCGTCGTTCACGAAGATCTCGTCGAGCGGTACGCCCTTCGCGGACAGCGTGGGCGAGAAGGCCGCCAGGGCGGCGAGGACGAGCCCGGTCACGACCCAGGTGAGGCGTGGCCGCGCGTCCACCCGCGCGGCGACCCGGCGCCACACCGCGTGGCCCTCCGCGGACGCGTCCGACGCCTTCGGGCGGGACGGCCAGTAGGCGGTACGGCCGAGCAGGGCCAGTACGGCCGGCAGGAAGGTGAGGGTGGTGAGCACGGCGCACACGATGCCGATGGCACCGACCGGCCCGAGGGCGCGGTTGTTCGTGAGGTCACTGGCGAGCAGGGCCAGCAGCCCGAGCGCCACGGTGGCGGCGCTCGCGGTGATCGCGCCGAACGAGCGCCGCACCGCCGCCAGGGCGGCCTCGGCCCGGTCCCCGCGCACGGCGAGTTCCTCGCGGAAGCGCGCGGCCAGCAGCAGGGCGTAGTCGGTGGCGGCACCGATCACCAGGATGGACAGGATGCCCTGCACCTGTCCATCGACGCGGACCACGTCCCGCTCCGCCAGCGCGTAGACGACGGCACAGGCCAGTCCCAGGGCGAAGACGGAGCCGAGGATGATCAGGAACGGCAGCAGGACGCTGCGGTAGACGAGCAGGAGGATCACCAGCACGGCGGCGAGCGCCACGCCCAGCAGCAGTCCGTCGATGCCCGCGAACGCGTCCGACAGGTCGGCCTGGCTCGCGGCCGGGCCGGCGATCTGCGCCTCGGTGCCCGGCACCTTCCCCGCCGCCGCGCGCACCTCGTCGAGGACCGTGGGCAACTCCTCGCCCAGCTCGGGCTCGAGCTGGACGACGGCCTGGAGGGCCTGACCGTCCTCGGAGGGCAGGGCCGGTGACGGCCGGCCGACGATCCCGGTGCTTCCGGTGAGCGCGCCGACGGAGTCGGTGGCGGCTGCCCGCTGCGCCTCGGTGATCCGGTCCCCGTCCGCCGTCCAGACCACGATGGCCGGCAGGGTCTCGGACTGGTCGAACGCCTCACGCTCCTCGAGGACCTTGGTGGACTCGGCGCTCTGCGGCAGGAAGGAGGCCTGTTCGTTGGTGGCCACCTCGCCCAGTTTGCCCGCGTACGGCCCGAGCGTTCCGCCCACGCCCAGCCAGACCAGCAGGAGAACGAGGGGCACGGTCCACCGGGCCCAGCGCGGTGTGGTTCTCATGAACATCCTCAACAGGGGGAAGAAGTGTGTCGATGAATGAGTATCTCAATGATTGAGTGATCCTATACTGGGGTCATGAGTGGCCCGGACACCCCTTCGACACCTCTTCCAGTGGACGACCCGACGGGGTTGCAGTCGTTCGCCGTGTTGTTGCGTCGGATGAACAACGAGTTCAACCGCGTCGCTCAGGAGTTCGCCCACGCGCACGGCCTGCACCCCACCGATGTGCAGGCCCTGATCGCGATCCTGGACGCCGATCCGGACGGTACGGGCGAGCCCATGACGCCCGGCCGGCTGCGCAGGCAGCTCAACCTCACGTCCGGCGCGGTCACCGCGTGCGTGGACCGGCTGGAGCGGGCGGGGCACATCCACCGGGTCAGGGCCGCCGACGACCGTCGCGTGGTCCACCTGCACTTCGCGGCGGCGGCCAGAGGGCTGGCCAGGGAGTACTTCCGGCCGCTCGCGCGGAGCACCGACACCGCGCGGGGCCGTTTCACGCCCGACGAGCTCACGGTCATCGTCCGGTTCCTCGGTGAGATGAACCGCGAACTCGTCCTGCTGCGCCGCGACTGAGCGGCATCGCGACGGGCGCGCCGTTCGTCCTGGGCGGCTTCACCCGCGTCGCTCCCTACGGGCCGGGTCCGGCGCCCGACGCGGCGATGCGCGCCCCCTGTGTGCGCACTGCGCCGGCCGACGGGAAAGTCCCGGCCCGCCACGCCGGACGGCGCCAGTAGTCGTACCGGCTGCGGCGAGCACCAGGGGCCGTGCCGCACGCCGTCATCCGGCGGGAGTACCGAGCGGCGGTCCGCCGTGCGGCGGCATGCCCGCTCGGGCATGCTCATCGCGAGGCATACCCATACATTCCGACCCGCCGGACGGAGGCGTCCTTGAAGACGACCCTGCGCAGAGCCCTGGCCATCGCGCTGTCCACCGGTGCCCTGTCGGCCGCGGCACCGGTCACGGCCGCGTCGGCCGAGGCCGAACCCCCGCGGTACGTCGCGCTCGGCGATTCCTACGCGGCCGCGCCGCTGGTGCCGCCGCCCGACCCGGCCGACCCGATGTGCCTGCGTTCCCTGGCCGGCTATCCGCGCATCGCGGCCGAGGCCCTCGGCGCGCACCTCACCGACGTCACCTGCTCCGCCGCCACCACCGGCCACCTGAGCACGTCCCAGTACCCGGGCACCGCCCCCCAGTACGACGCGCTCACGCCCGCCGCCGACATCGTCAGCATCACCATCGGCGGCAACGACGCCGACGTCTTCGGCGAAGCGCTGGACTGCGTCAACTTCCTGCCCCCGCCCCACGGCATCAGCTGCGCGGAGGAGAACACCGCGGGCGGTACCGACAGGATCAGGGCCCGCATCGACGCCTGGGCGCCGGTCTTCGGCACCGTCCTGGACGAGATCGCCCGGCGCGCGCCGAACGCCGAGGTCTTCGTCGTCGGTTACGGCAACTACCTCCGCACCGACGGCTGCCACCCCGCCCAGCCCTTCTGGAAGCAGGACGCCAACTACATCCAGGGCGTGGTCGACCACCTCGGCGCCGTCCTGAGACGCACGGCCGAGGAGCACGGCGCCGCCTTCGTCGACACCTACACCCCGGGGATCGGACACGACATCTGCGCCGCCCCCGCCGACCGCTACATCGAGGGCCTGGTCCCCACCCGCCCGGCCGCACCCCTGCACCCCAACGCCGCGGGGGCCCGGGCCGTCGGAGACGCCCTGGCCACGGCCGTCCGCGGGACGGACACCGCGCTCCCGAAAGCCTCGTAGTCCCCGCGGCGTGAGCGGCGGAGGTGTCCGGAGCACGCGGCACGGGCCGGAGCGCGGTGCCCGTGACGGCCGGGCCGTTCTCCGGGGGAAGCGGGACCCTCGGCCCTCATCTTCCGGCCCCGCCCGGTTCAAGGTGGAAGGAGGAAGGACCGCCGCACCGGACGAAGGGCGAAGGAGGGCCGGCGATGTACCCCAATGACGGTTTCCGTGAACTCGGGCGGCAGGAGTGCCTGGAGCTGATGGCCGGAGTGCCCGTCGGCCGTGTCGTCTTCACGCGCCGGGCCCTGCCCGCCGTGCTGCCCGTCAACTTCCGCCTGGACGACGACGGCGCGGTCCTGCTGCGTACCGCCGCCGGTTCGGAACTGGTCCGCGCGGTCGACGGCGCGGTGGTCGCCTTCGAGGCCGACGACGTGGACGCCGCCCGGCGGTCCGGCTGGAGCGTCGTCGTCACGGGCCCGGCCACGGTGGTGACCGACCCCGCCGAACACCGGCGCCTGGCCCGCACCGGACCGGTCTCCTGGGCGCCCTCGGCACGGGAGGTCTTCGTCCGCGTCGAGGCCGAGCTGGTCACCGGACGCGAACTCGTCGGCGGACGCTCCCTGTACGGGGTGAGCGTCTCCGACTGGCGTGGTGATCCCCTGTGCGGCTCGGGGACGTGAGCCGATCGCCCCCGTGCCCCGGTGCCGAACAGCGGGAGCCGCCGGCCCTCGTGGCGCGTCCCTCCGGACGCCGGCCGGTGAGCTCCCACGACCTCACCGAGGAGGGTGCCCGACGTCGCCGGGCGCCGGGCGCGCGTGACAACCGGCCACGGAATCACCACGGATCGCTGATCCGGCCGGTGACCCCGGCGGTCGCGGACGGATGACGGCCGCCGGCCGGCCAGTGGGGCCGATCGGCCCTGGCCTCCCGGTCCGGGATTGCGCAAGATGTGAGGGCCGGGGGATTTCGGACGGCGTGGACGATCACACAGCGCGGAACAGGAGCAATCGATGGCGGACGGCGAGCAGCCCGGACCCGACAGCCCGATCCGGGTCTTCCTGCTGGACGACCACGAGGTGGTCCGGCGAGGGGTGCACGACCTGCTGAACGACGAACCGGACATCACCGTGGTCGGCGAGGCCGCCACCGCGGAGCAGGCCCTGGTCCGCGTTCCCGCCCTGCGCCCCCAGGTCGCGGTCCTGGACGTACGGCTGCCGGACGGGGACGGGGTGAGCGTGTGCCGCGAGCTGCGCTCGGCCATGCCGGACCTGGCCTGTCTGATGCTGACCTCGTTCGACGACGAGGAGGCCCTGCTCGACTCGATCATGGCCGGCGCCTCCGGATACGTACTGAAGCAGATCCGCGGCTCCGACCTGGTGACCGCCGTACGCACGGTGGCCCGCGGCCAGTCGCTGCTCGACCCGAGCGCCACCACCCGGCTGATGGCGCGGCTGCGCGGCGGACAGCAGAAGGAGGAGGAGCAGCCGGACCCGCTGCCCGGGCTGACCGAGCGGGAGCGCGAGATCCTGGCCCTGATCGGTGAGGGACTGACCAACCGCCAGATCGGCCAGCGGCTGTACCTGGCCGAGAAGACGGTCAAGAACCACATCTCCCGGCTGCTGGCCAAGCTCGGCGTGGAGCGCCGCATCCAGGCGGCCGTCATCGCCACCCAGGTCCAGGACCGGCTCCGGCAGGAGGGCCGCTGACGGCACGCGCCGGCCGTCCGCCGCGGCTCACCGCCCGGCCGTCGCTCCCCCGATCCCGCGTCCGGTGACCACCTCGGCCTCGATGCGCACGAACACCGTCTCCCGCAACGGCATCCACGAGGCCGGACCGGTCCGTACGAGCCGTTCGTGCTCGGCCGGACCGGTCACCACGGCGGCCCGTCCGGTGACGATCACGCTCCAGCCGGAGCGGTTCTCCGCGTGGAACTCGTCCGCCTCGAAGGCGACCACGGCGCCGTCGACGGCGCGTACGAGGTCCGAGCCCGAGGAGGTGGCCAGGAGCACGGAGGCGTCCGTGTCCAGGGAGAAGTTGACGGGCAGGACCGCGGGCAGGGCCTGCCGGGTGTAGATCACACGGCCGACCGGCACCCCGGCCAGCAGACGGAGGCACTCCTGCCGGTCGAGCGCGCGGAAGGCATCGTTCTGGGACATCCCTCCATCGTGACCGCGAGCCCGGTGAGCCGGTAGGGCCGACCGGCCCTACCACCCGACCGGCTTCCTTTCCGTGTTCTTGGTGTGGTTGTTGACCTTCCCGGGGACGCGAGTCGTACAGTCGTGTGCGGTGTGACCGATCACGAATCGAACGGGCAGGCATGCCCGGAGCGGAGTGGCACGGTGAGCACGGAGACCGGCACGGCACGGGCCCGAGCGGGCATGGACGGCGAGCTGGCGGAGGCGCTGGTGCGCAGCCGCCGCTACTTCACCAGAGCCGAGGTCTCCGAGGATCTGCGCTCGCTGCACCGCAAGGGCGGCCGCCAGGCGGACGAGTTCTACCGGGACCGCTGGTCGCACGACAAGGTGGTGCGCTCCACCCACGGCGTGAACTGCACCGGTTCCTGCTCGTGGAAGGTGTACGTCAAGGACGGCATCATCACCTGGGAGGCCCAGCAGACGGACTACCCGTCCGTCGGCCCGGACCGCCCCGAGTACGAGCCGCGCGGCTGCCCCCGGGGAGCGGCCTTCTCCTGGTACACGTACTCGCCCACCCGGGTGCGCTACCCCTATGTGCGCGGTGTGCTGCTGGGGATGTACCGCGAGGCCAAGGCCCGGCTCGGCGATCCGGTGGCGGCCTGGGCGGACATCGTCGGCGACCCCGAGCGCTCCCGCCGTTACAAGCGGGCCCGCGGCAAGGGCGGTCTGGTGCGGGCGACCTGGGCCGAGGCGGCGGAGATGGCCGCCGCCGCGCACGTCCACACCATCAAGGAGTACGGCCCGGACCGGCTGGCCGGCTTCTCCCCGATCCCCGCCATGTCGATGGTCTCCCACGCCGCCGGGGCCCGCTTCTACTCCCTGCTCGGCGGGGTGATGCTCTCCTTCTACGACTGGTACGCGGACCTGCCCGTCGCCTCCCCGCAGGTGTTCGGCGACCAGACCGACGTACCGGAGTCCGGGGACTGGTGGGACGCCGGGTACCTGATCATGTGGGGCTCCAACCTGCCGGTGACCCGCACCCCGGACGCCCACTGGATGGCCGAGGCCCGCTACCGGGGCCAGAAGGTCGTCGCCGTGTCGCCGGACTACGCGGACAACGTGAAGTTCGCCGACGAGTGGCTGCCCGCGCAGCCCGGCACGGACGGCGCGCTGGCGATGGCCATGGGGCACGTCGTCCTCAAGGAGTTCTTCGCCGACCGGGAGACGCCGTACTTCACCGACTACGTCAAGCGGTACACGGACCTGCCGTTCCTGGTGACCCTGGACGAGGCGACCGGGGACGGGGCGGAGCCGGGCACGTACACGCCGGGCAAGTTCCTGACCGCCGCGGACCTCGGCGGCGCGCACGCCCGGGCCGAGCACGCGGAGTTCCGGACGGTCCTGCTGGACGAGGCCACGGGTGCGCCGGTGGTGCCGAACGGAACCCTCGGCGACCGCTTCGGCGAGTCCGGCGCCGGGAAGTGGAACCTCGACCTCGGTGACACCCGGCCCCTGCTGTCCGCCGAGGGCGACGGCGAGGCGCCGGTCGCCGTCGAACTGCCCCGCTTCGACGCCCCCGACGGCGGCGCCGCACGCCTGAGGCGCGGGGTCCCCGTGCGCCGGGTCGCCGGGCGGCTGGTCACCACGGTGTACGACCTGCTGCTGGCCCAGTACGGCGTGGCCCGCGAGGGGCTGCCCGGGAGCTGGCCCACCGGCTACGACGACGCGAGCGAGCCGTACACCCCGGCCTGGCAGGCCGCGATCACCGGCGTGGACGCGGGCCGGGCGGCGCGGATCGCCCGTGAGTTCGCCGCCAACGCGGAGGAGTCCCGCGGCCGTTCGATGATCGTCATGGGGGCGGGCACCAACCACTGGTTCCACTCCGACACCATCTACCGGGCGTTCCTGACCCTGACCACCCTCACCGGCTGCCAGGGCGTCAACGGCGGCGGCTGGGCGCACTACGTCGGCCAGGAGAAGGTCCGCCCGATCACCGGCTACTCGACGATCGCGACGGCCTCCGACTGGAACCGTCCCGCCCGTCAGATGATCCAGACCGCCTACTGGTACCTGCACGGCGACCAGTTCCGCTACGACCCCTTCTCCGCCGACACCCTGGCCGCGGCGGGCGGCGGAGGCCCCTTCGCGGGGAAGACCACGGCGGACGTGATCGCGCAGTCGGCGCGGCTCGGCTGGATGCCCTCGTACCCGACCTTCGACCGCAACCCGCTGGACCTGGCCGACGAGGCCGACGCCGCGGGACGCCCGGCCGGCGACCACGTGGTGGAGGAACTCAAGGCCGGACGGCTGAGGTTCGCCGGCGAGGACCCGGACGCGCCCGAGAACTTCCCCCGGGTGCTCACCGTGTGGCGGGCCAACCTGCTCGGTTCCTCCGCCAAGGGCAACGAGTACTTCCTCAAGCACCTGCTCGGCACCGACCACGCGGTGCGGGCGGCCGAGGCGCCGCCCGACGCCCGCCCCCGGGACGTGGTGTGGCGGGAGGAGGCGCCCGAGGGCAAGCTCGACCTGCTGCTCACCCTCGACTTCCGGATGACCAGCACCACCGTCTACTCCGACATCGTGCTGCCCGCCGCCACCTGGTACGAGAAGTACGACCTGTCCAGCACGGACATGCACCCCTTCGTGCACTCCTTCAACCCGGCGATCGCCCCGCCCTGGCAGACCCGTACCGACTTCGACATCTTCCACACCCTCGCCGAGGAGTTCAGCCGCCAGGCCGCCGGCCACCTCGGCGTGCGCAAGGACCTGGTCGCCGCGCCGCTGCTGCACGACACCCCCGACGCGCTGGCCACCCCGCACGGCAGGGTGCGGGACTGGAAGGAAGGGGAGTGCGAGCCCGTTCCGGGCCGCACCATGCCGAAGCTGATCACCGTCGAACGCGACTACGCGGCCGTCGCCGACAAGATGGGCGCCCTCGGCCCCCTGCTGGACTCCCTGGGCGCCACCACCAAGGGCATCACCTTCAAGGTCGACAGCGAACTCGACTACCTGCGGCACAAGAACGGCACCGTACGCGGGGGAGCGGCCGACGGCCGCCCCTCGATCGCCCGTGACTCCCAGGCCTGTGAGGCGATCCTCGCCCTGTCCGGCACCACCAACGGCCACCTCGCCACCCAGGGCTTCCACACCCTGGAGGCCCGCACGGGCACACGGCTCGCCGACCTGGCGGCCGAGCACGAGGGCAAGCGGATCACCTTCGCCGACACCCAGGCCGCCCCGGTCCCCGTCATCACCTCGCCCGAGTGGTCCGGCTCGGAGACCGGCGGGCGGCGCTACTCCCCGTTCACCGTCAACGTCGAGCGGCTCAAGCCCTGGCACACCCTCACCGGCCGCCAGCACTTCTACCTCGACCACGACTGGATGACCGCCCTCGGCGAACAACTCCCCGTGTACCGGCCGCCGTTGAACATGCACGCGCTCTTCGGTGAGCCCCGCCTCGGCGAGACCGGCGAACTCGGCGTGACCGTGCGCTACCTGACCCCGCACAACAAGTGGTCCATCCACTCCGAGTACCAGGACAACCTCTTCATGCTGTCCCTGTCCCGGGGCGGCCCGTCCGTCTGGATGAGCACCCAGGACGCGGCGAGGATCGGCGTACGGGACAACGACTGGATCGAGGCCGTCAACCGCAACGGCGTCGTCGCCGCCCGCGCGATCGTCTCGCACCGCATGCCCGAGGGCACCGTGTACATGTACCACGCCCAGGACCGGCTCATCGACGTCCCCCGCACCGAGACCACGGGCCGGCGCGGCGGCATCCACAACTCCCTGACCCGGCTGCTGATCAAACCCAGCCACCTCATCGGTGGCTACGCGCAGTTGAGCTACGCCTTCAACTACCTCGGCCCGACCGGCAACCAGCGCGACGAGGTGACCGTCATCCGGCGCCGTACGAACCAGGAGGTGGAGTACTGACATGCGCGTCATGGCCCAGATGGCGATGGTGATGAACCTCGACAAGTGCATCGGCTGCCACACCTGTTCGGTCACCTGCAAGCAGGCGTGGACCAACCGCACCGGCGTCGAGTACGTGTGGTTCAACAACGTGGAGACCCGCCCCGGCCAGGGCTACCCCCGCCGCTACGAGGACCAGGAGCGGTGGCGCGGCGGCTGGGAGCTGAACAGGAAGGGCCGGCTCGCGCTCAAGGCCGGCGGCCGGTTCAAGAAGCTGATCACCATCTTCGCCAACCCCGTCCTGCCCTCCCTGGACGACTACTACGAGCCCTGGACGTACGACTACGAGACCCTGACCAACGCCCCGCTGCAGGAGCACACCCCGGTCGCCCGCCCCAAGTCCCTGATCACCGGCAAGGACATGAAGATCTCCTGGTCGGCCAACTGGGACGACGACCTCGGCGGATCGGCGGCGACCCGTGAGAAGGACGTCCTCCTCAACGAGGTCTCGGAGAAGATCAAGTTCGAGTTCGAACAGACCTTCATGTTCTACCTGCCGCGCATCTGCGAGCACTGCCTCAACCCCTCCTGCGCGGCCTCCTGCCCCTCCGGCGCGATCTACAAGCGCGAGGAGGACGGCATCGTCCTGGTCGACCAGGACAAGTGCCGCGGCTGGCGGATGTGCGTGACCGGGTGCCCGTACAAGAAGGTGTACTTCAACCACCGCACCGGCAAGGCCGAGAAGTGCACCTTCTGCTTCCCGCGCGTCGAGGTCGGCCTGCCCACCGTCTGCTCCGAGACCTGCGTCGGCCGGCTGCGCTACATCGGGCTCGTCCTCTACGACGCCGACAAGGTGCTGGAAGCCGCCTCCACCCCCGACGACACCGGCCTCTACGAGGCCCAGCGGCAGGTCTTCCTCGACCCGGACGACCCCGAGGTGATCGCCGCGGCGGAGCGCGCGGACATCCCCCGTGACTGGATCGAGGCCGCCCGGCGCTCGCCGGTCCACGCCCTGATCAACAAGTACAAGGTGGCGCTGCCGCTGCACCCGGAGTACCGCACCATGCCCATGGTCTGGTACATCCCGCCGCTCTCCCCGGTCGTCGACGCCGTACGGGACACCGGCCGGGACGCCGAGGACCACCGCAACCTGTTCGCCGCCGTCGACGCCCTGCGCATCCCCGTCGACTACCTCGCCCAGCTCTTCACCGCCGGTGACCCGGCCCCCGTGGACGCGGTGCTGCGCCGCCTGGCCGCCATGCGCGCCTACATGCGCGACATCAACCTCGGCCGCGAGCCGGACGCCGCCATCCCCGAGTCCGTCGGCATGGGCGAGGAGCAGATGTACGACATGTACCGGCTGCTGGCCCTGGCCAAGTACGACGAGCGGTACGTCATCCCGCCCGCCCACGCCGAACAGGCCCACAGCCTGGAGGAGCTGGCCACCGAGTGCAGCCTCGACTACGAGGGCGGCCCCGGCATGGGAGGCTCCGGCCCCTTCGGCGAGGCGTCCGGCGGCGCGGCGCCCATCGCGGTCGAGAACTACCGCGCCCTGCGCGACCGGCAGCTCTCCGACACCCACGCCGCCCCCACGGACAAGGCCGGCCGCGTCAACCTCCTGAACTGGGACGGCAAGAGCAGCCCACCCGGGCTCTTCCCGCCGAACCGGACCGAGCGGGGCGACAGCCCGGACAGCGGCGGGGAGGCCGAACCGAAGCCATGAGGAACAAACTCAAGCTCAGGCCCGCACAGCGCGTCCAGCCCTGGCACACCTGCGCCTGGCAGCTCCAGTCCCTGCTCCTCGGCTACCCCGACGAGCAGCAGGCCGGCCACCTCACCCTGGCCCGGCGGGCCGCCCCCGGACTGCCCGCCCCGGTGCGCGACCCCCTGCTCCGCTTCACCGAGCACGCCGAGAACACCGGCGCGGAGGCGCTGGCCACCGCCTACGTCGCCACCTTCGACCACCGCAAACGCTGCTGCCCGTACCTCACCTACTACGCCCACGGCGACACCCGCAAACGGGGCCTCGCCCTGGTCCGGCTGAAGCAGACCTACGCCAAGGGCGGCCTGCGGCTGACCGACGACGAACTGCCCGACCACCTCGCCGTCGTCCTGGAGTTCGCCGCCACCGACCCGGCGGCCGGACTCAAGCTGCTCACCGCACACCGGGCCGGCCTGGAACTGCTCCGCCTCGCCCTGCACGAGGAGAACTCCCCGTGGGCCGGCCTGCTGGACTCCGTCTCCGCGACCCTGCCCGCGCTCGCCGGTGACGAACGCGAGGCGGTCGCCCGGCTCGCCGCCGAGGGCCCGCCCGAGGAACAGGTCGGTCTCGACCCCTACGCGCCGCCCCAGTACACGCCCGCCCCGTCCGCCGGAGGCCCCCGATGACCGCATCAGCGCAAGCCGTCACCCTGGCGGTGGAGTCCGGTACCGGCGGCATCCTGCTGTGGATCGTGCTGCCGTACATCAGCCTCGCGGTCTTCGTCCTCGGCCACCTCTGGCGCTACCGCTACGACAAGTTCGGCTGGACCACCCGCTCCTCCCAGCTCTACGAACGGCGCCTGCTGCGCATCGGCAGCCCGCTGTTCCACTTCGGCGTCCTCGTCGTGGCGCTGGGCCACATCGGCGGTCTGCTCATCCCGGAGAGCTGGACCCACGCGGCCGGCATCAGCGAGCACACCTACCACGTCGTCGCGGTGGTCCTCGGCACCATCGCCGGCGTCTGCACGCTGGGCGGGCTGGCCATCCTGGTCTACCGGCGGCGCACCGTCGGCCCGGTCTTCTCGGCCACCACCGTCAACGACAAGGCGATGTACCTCTCCCTGACGGTGACCATCGGTCTCGGACTGGCCGCGACCGTGGCGGCGAACATCGTCGGCGGCGGCTACAACTACCGCGAGACCATCTCGCCCTGGTTCCGCTCGATCTTCTACTTCCAGCCCGACCCGGACCTGATGACCGGCACCCCGGTCCTCTTCCAGCTGCACGCCATCAGCGCCCTGCTGCTCTTCGCCGCCTGGCCCTTCACCCGGCTCGTCCACATGCTCACGGCCCCGCTGGGCTACCTCACCCGCCCCTACATCGTCTACCGCAGCCGCGACGTCCGGCTGGGCGCCCGCGCACCCCACCGGGGCTGGGAACGCACGGGCTGACCGGGCCACCGTCCACGGACGTCAGCCGCTTCCGCTGCCGTACGGGGCGTACAGGTCGAGCAGCCGGACCCGGGTGGCGTGCAGCCGCTGGGCGACCACCCGGCCGACCCACACGGCGATCATGCGGCCGAACTCGGGGTCCTCGTCGCACAGCGCCCGTACGGCCTCCGCGTCGAACTCCCAGGCCCGCACCGGGCTCGTGGCCCCGGCGCCCAGGTGCCACATGCGCGGCTGGTAGTGCCAGGACCAGCCGATCAGCTCGCCGTGGCCCAGCGACTCGATCACGGCCGCGCGGTGACCGGGCACCTGGAGGTCGAGGGCGACGGTTCCGGTCCGGACGATCCAGAACCGGTCGGCGCGCCGTCCTTCCTCGAACAGGCGCGCCCCGGCCGGGAAGGAGACCTCGCGGGCGTGCCGCATCAGTCCTTCGCGGTACGCGGCCGGGAGACCCGCGCTCAGAGTGGTGGTGGAAGTCATCGCCCGTCTCCTTCCGTGCCCGCCGCCACAGCCGAACGGCGGCGGCGGTGTCCCTGAAGTCAGCGTGGGCCCGGCCGGCGGGAGACGCCACGGGCCGCCCGGCCCCGTCCGAGGGACCTTCGGCCCAACCGGCGGGCGGGGCGGGCCCGTCACCCGGCCGGACGGGCCTCCGGCGGCGTGCCGTCGGTCCGCCCGGTCCGCTCGGAACCGGGGGCGGACGGCGGCAGCGTCTCGCCCTGGATGACCCGCGGGGCCGCGGGTGCCTCCTCCGCCTTGTCCTGCTCCTTCATCGCGCGCGCCTCGGCCTTGAGGATGCGGGCCGACTTGCCCGCCGAGCGGGCGAGTTCCGGGAGTTTCCTGGCGGCGAGGACGGCTATGACGACGATGAGGACGACGGCCAGCTCGCTCAGTCCGAACATGGGTGCACTGCTCCTTCTCCGGGGCACGGGCGGCCCGGGCAGAATCTACATCACTGTAGAGAAGAGTGGGGGTGGCGTACGGACTCCGGGGGCGTCTATACGATGTCTGCCCGGCGAACAGGCGGCGGCGGAAGGGAGGCGGGGCGTGGCGGAACAGCGGGAGGGTTCCCGGCGTCGGGGACAGGGCGAGCTGGAGGCGCTGGTCCTGGCGGCGCTGCGGGAGGCGGACGGCCCGGCGACGGCCGGCTGGGTGCAGGAGCGCCTGGGCGGCGGCCTCGCCTATACGACCGTCATCACCATCCTGACCAGGCTGCTGGCCAAGGGCGTGGTCACCCGGGAGCGTACGGGCCGGTCCTTCGCCTGGACGCCCGCCTCCGACCAGGCGGGCCTGGCCGCCCACCGGATGCGCCGGGTGCTGGACGCCGAGAGCGACCGGGAGGCGGTGCTGGCCAGCTTCGTCACCGGCCTCGGACCGGACGACGAACGCCTCCTGCGGGAACTGCTGGGCCAGCCGGGGGACGAAGGGGAAGACTGAGCCGCCATGGGGGTGTTCGTCCTACTGCCGCTGGTGCTGCCCCTGACGGCGTGGCCCATCGCGCGCCTCGCCGAGCAGCATCTGCACCCGCGCACGGCGACCCGGCTGCTGACCGGCGTGGCCGCGGTGATGGCGGTGTGCAGCACGGTGTGCCTGGGACTGCTGATGGTGGTGGGCACCGCCCAGCTTCCTGGGAACCCGCTCCCCGACGGCTGGTCGGACCCCGAGGTGCGCGCGGCGGTGCCGTACGACGAGGTGGCCGGCAAGGCGGCGATCCCCGCCCTGTGCGCGGTGCTGGCGGCGTGCGGGCGGACGCTGTGGCGGCACGGCCGGGTGCGCCGCCGCGCCCACCGGGCGCTGGCCGGACTGCGGGGGACGGAGGCCGCGGTCCTGCCGGACGACGTGCCCTACGCCTACGCGCTGCCGGGCGGCCGGCGGGACCGTGTCGTGGTGACCACGGCGCTGCTGGAGCGCCTGGAGCCGGCCGAGCGCCGGGCGCTGTTCGCCCACGAACGGGCCCACCTCGCCGCCCGCCACCACCGCTTCCTGCTCGCCGTCCAGCTGGCCGCGCGCGCCAACCCCTTCCTCCGGCCACTGCGCACGGCGGTGGCGTACACCGCGGAGCGGTGGGCGGACGAGGACGCGGCGCGGACGGTCGGCAGCCGCCGGACCGTGGCCCGGGCGATCGGCAAGGCGGCCCTGGTGTCGCGCGGCACCCCGGTCGCCACGCTGGCGGGCCTCGCGGCGGCGGGCCCGGTACCGCGCCGGGTGGCGGCCCTGCTCGGGCCCGCTCCGGCGGTGCGCCGCCTGCCGTCGCTGTTCACCCTGGTCGGCCTGGCGGTGTGGGGCGCCGCCGCGGGGACCGCCGTCTCCGCGATGTCGTCCGCGAACTCCGCCGTGACGATGGTCCTCATCCTGTACGCGGCCACGCCCCTGTGACCCCGTGGCGGGCCGGCCGCCGCGGGGCCGGGGCCGCTCAGAGGTCGAACTCGTGGGGCGGCAGGTCGAGGGCGTAGCACGCCTCGCGGACCACGGCCCGCTCGTCCTTGTCGAAGTCGCCGTCGGCGCCGCCGAAGACGATGCCGATCTGGACGACCGCCCGCGCCTCGGCGGGCTTCTTCTTCGCCTTGGCGATCTCCTGCAGGACGCTCACCTTGCCGAAGGCGAAGTCGGCGGTCAGCTTGCCGATGTTGTCCTCGAAACGGCGGCGCAGGTCGTCGGCGGGGAAGTTCCGCAGCACCTCGTTGGCGGCGATGAGCTGGGCCACGCGCTGCCGCTCGGACGGATCGACGCTGCCTCCCCCACTGCTTGACGCGTGGGAGGTGCCCCCAGCCGCCGCCACCAGGGCGCACATCGCCATGCTCGCGTCGCGGAAGGCGCCGCTCCTCAGATCGTTCTTCCTGGCCGTCAACTGGGTCTGCATCGTCGACGCGGACTCCTTGAGACGGTCCCACAGGGCCATGAGCACTCCGTACGGGTCGGAAGGCGCCCGGACCGAAGTGCACCGGGCGCCGTAACTTCTACAGTAATGTAGAAGTTACTCCTCCTCTTCCTCGCCCTCGAAGAAGTCCCCGATCTCGTCCACGACCTCCGCCGCGACCATGCCCCCGACCACGCCGACCGCCAGACCGGCGGCGCCCGCGGCGACGGCGGTGCCCATACCCGGACCGGAGCGGTGGTGGTCGTCGTGGGAGCCGTGCGGGTCGTGGGAGCCGTGGGACGCCCGCCGCTCGACCAGCTCACGCATCCAGCCGTCGACCTCGGCGGTCCAGTCGCGGGAGTCGTGGAGGCCGACGGTGAACCTGGCCGGCGCGTCGTGGCCGCCGGAGAAGAGGCCGCCGCGCCTGTCGGCCTCCAGGACGACCTCCATGCCGCCCGGGTTGGCCAGGAAGGTCACCTCGATCTCGTTCACCCGGTGCGCGTACTGCGGCGACGGAGTGATCTCGATCTCCTGGTGGAAGGGCAGCTGCTGCCCCGTGCCGCCGATGCGCCCGTACTCCAGGTCGGCGGACTTGAAGCCGAAGCCGAGCTGCCCGAGCGCTTCCAGGACGGCCTCCTGGGCCGGCAGCGGACCGACGGTCAGCGGGTCCAGGTCCCCCTTGTCCTTCGCCCCCGCCACCGACAGTTCGGTGCGCACGCCGAGCACGATGCCCAGCGGCTGTCCGTACAGCTCGGTGACCGGGGTCTCCCACGGCAGCGTGACGCTGAACGGTACGTCGCGCTCCTCGCCCTCGGCGAGCCGGAAGCCGCCGCCGACCGTGAACCGGTCGAAGGCGACGGCGCCCTCGCTCTCGCCCTCCTCGTGCTCGGCCTCGACCCGCGCCACCAGCTCCAGCGTGATGGCCTCGATGTCGAAACCGGCCTGTCCGCCCTTGAGGCGGACCTGGCCGGTGAGCGCGCCGCCGGGCCGGACCGGACCGGGGTCGAGCACCGTGTCGACGGTGGGGCCGCCCACGCCGAGCGAGCCGAGCAGTCGTTTGAACACCATGGTGGCGTCCGCTCCTTAAACGTGCGTGTGTTCCGTGAAGGGGAGTGCCGCCCAAGGGGCGGCCCGCGATATAACTTCTACAAGCAAGTAGAAGCATAGGGGATCGATCCGAGGGGACTTTGCGCTTCCTTTGCAGTTGGCGCGGGGGCAGGACACCCTGCTTCCACCCGTGTCGTCCCGCGCGTCCGGGAACACCGTCACGGCCGGAATCGTTGTGTACTCGCACACCCACAGAAGGAGCACGTACTTGTCCGCCAGACCGACGGACCCTCCGGGGCACAGTCCCCGACCATCCCGCCAGGCATTCCCTGAGCACGGCACACGGCGGGATGGTGTTCGATGAGTGCCGCGAACGCTCTCCTGGGCCTGCTGGCCGTCTTCGTCCTGACCGCCGGCACCGGATACTTCGTCGCCCAGGAGTTCGCCTACGTCTCCGCCGACCGCCTCGCCCTGGCGCGCGAGGCCGAGTCCGGGGACCGCAAGGCCGCCCGCGCCCTGACGGTGCTGGAGCGGCTGTCCTTCATGCTGTCGGGCGCACAGCTCGGCATCACCGTGACCGGGCTGGTCGTCGGCTTCATCGCCGAGCCCTCGGTGTCCGCCCTGCTCCGGCCCGCCCTGTCGGGCCTGGGCCTTCCCGACGCGGCCGTGAGCGGCATCGCGGTCGTGCTGGCCTTCGTGCTGGCCACGGTCGTACAGATGGTGCTGGGCGAGCTGGCCCCGAAGAACCTGGCCATCGCCGTGCCCGAGCGGCTGGCGAAGGCACTGGCCGGCTCCACGCTGGCCTACCTGAAGGTCGTCGGCCCCCTCGTGCGCGTCTTCGACGGCGCGGCGAACAGGCTGCTGCACCGGGTCGGCATCGAACCGGTGGAGGAGCTGCACCACGGCGCCACCCTGGAGGAGCTGGGCCACCTGATCGGTGAGTCCCACGAGCAGGGCGCGCTGCCCGAGGACACCGCCGCGCTGCTCGACCACGCCCTGGAGTTCTCCGACCGGACGCTGGACGAGGTGATGGTGCCCCGCGTGGACGCCGTCTTCGTGCGGGAGGACGCCACCGCCGCCGAGGCGGTCGGCCTCATCGCCAAGTACGGCCACTCCAACTACCCCGTGCTCGGCGACCACCCCGACGACGTCGGCGGCGTCCTCGGCGTGGCCGAGCTGATGCGCCTGCCCGCGGACCGGCTGACGGACACCACGGCCGGCGCCCTCGCCCGGCGCCCGCTGCTGCTGCCGGACACCCTCCCGCTGCCCGACGCCGTGACCCGGATGAGGGAGTGGGGCGACGAGTTCGCGGTCGTCCTGGACGAGCACGGCGGCGTGGCCGGCATCGTCACCTACGAGGACATCGCCGAGGAACTCGTCGGCGACATCGCGGACGAGACCGACACCGTCACCCGGGTCGCCGTCGCGGACGGTGACGGCTGGCTGGTGGACGCGGGCCGCCGGCTGGACGAGGTGGCCGAGGTCACCGGCGTCGCACTGCCCGAGGAGGAGGACTACGACACCGTGGCCGGCCTGATCGTCGACCGGCTCGGCCGCTTCCCCGCCATCGGGGACCGGCTCACGGTCGGGCTGCCCGACGGCACCGCCGCCGTGATCGACGTACGCACCCTCGACCGGCATGTGCCCGAACGCGTGCGGATCGAGCGACCGGCCCGTGGGACGGAGGAGCAGGCATGAGTTTCCCGATGGCGCTCTTCGTCACCGTGCTGCTGCTGATCGGCAGCGGGTTCTTCGTGGCGGCCGAGTTCGCGCTGGTCGCCGCCAAGCGGCACCGCATGGAGAAGGCCGCGGCCGAGGGCCGGCGCGGCGCCGGAGCGGCTTTGGCGGGCATGCGTGAGCTGTCGCTGATGCTGGCCGGCGCCCAGCTCGGTATCACGGTCTGCACCCTGGGCCTGGGCTCGGTGTCCAAGCCCGCGATCTCCCACGAGCTCGACCCGCTGCTGCACCGGCTGGGCCTGCCGAGCGCGCTCAGCTACGGCGTCGCCTTCGCCGTGGCGATGATCGTGGTCGTGTTCCTGCACATGGTGGTCGGCGAGATGGCCCCCAAGTCGTGGGCCATCGCCCACCCCGAGCGGTCCGCGATGCTGCTGTCACCGCCCTTCAGAGGCGTGGTGAAGGCCGTCCGGCCGCTGATTCGGCTGCTCAACGCGGTCAGTAACGGGCTGGTACGGCTGTGCCGTGTCTCTCCGCGTGACGAGTTGGCCTCTGTCCACAACCGGGAGCAGCTCACCCATCTGGTGGCGGAGTCCGAGCGGCTCGGCCTGATCAGCGAGACGGACTCGGAGCTGCTGACGCGTTCGCTGATCGAGCCCGAGACCTTGGTGCGGGAGCTGCAGGTGCCGGCCTCCGAGATCACCTCGGTCGACGGCGATGCCGATGTCGACGAGATCCTGAGGTTGGCTGCGGCCCGCGGCCGTACCCGGCTTGTGGTCCGCGAGCATGACACGGTGCTCGGCGCGGTGCACGCCCGGGACGCCGTGGTGGCCCGTGCCCAGGGACGGGCCATCAGCGCCCGTGTTCTGGCCCGTCCGGTGCCCGAGCTGACCGGAGATGCCACGGTCGCCGACGCGATCGACCTGCTGCGCCGCAGCCGGGCCTCGCTGGCCGTGGTCCGCGACGGCTCCGGGCTGCTCACCGGCATGGTGAGCCTGGACGACCTGCTGGCCCGCTTCCTGCAGCCACAGACGGCATAAGGCCCGCCACGGTCCGGTCCCGGGTCCGGGTCACCCCTCCGTCCGGCGGCGTCGCTCGTTGTGCCAGGCGATGGCCCGCCGGATGTCCGGCTCGTGCAGTCCGGTCCGGCGGGCCAGTTCCACCATGGTGAGCACCGGCGGACCGGACGTCAGCACCCGGGTGATCTTCGCCGCCCACAGCTCCTCCTCCACGAAGGGGCGGCTCCGGTACGCCTCGCGGAGCACGTCGAGATGCGCCTCGCAGCAGGCGGTCACCCGGCGCAGACCGTCGGACCAGGTCTCGGTGGGGTGGGCGGAGGAGGAGTCCGGAACGTGCCCGCCCACCTCCTCACCGGCCGGGAAGGTCCTCCCGCAGAGGTCGCACAGCTCCAGCGGAGGGGTCCCGGAACGCCGTGCGTGCTTCCCGCGTCTCCACATCAAAGCTCCCGATCAAAGCTCTCGGTGGCCGGACGCGGCCAGCGTACTGCGGGACACCGGTACCCGGCCCGGTGGGCGGCACGACGTTTGCGCCGGGCACCGCACGGAACCCGTCACCCTCCCTGACAGCGCGCTGCGTGGCCCCGTCGAGCGGACGCGCACCAGCGGAACGGAAGGTCGATGGCCGGCATGAAGGTTTCCGATTACGTCCTTCAGCGCTTGCGCGAGTGGGAGGTGGACCACGTCTTCGCCTACGCGGGCGACGGCATCAACGGTCTCCTGGCGGCGTGGGGACGAGCCGACGACCATCCGAAGTTCGTCCAGTCCCGGCACGAGGAGATGTCCGCGTTCCAGGCCGTCGGCTACGCGAAGTTCTCCGGCAGGGCCGGTGTCTGCGCGGCGACTTCGGGGCCCGGCGCCATCCACCTGCTCAACGGCCTCTACGACGCGAAGCTCGACCACGTCCCCGTCGTCGCGCTGGTCGGGCAGACCAACCGCAGCGCCATGGGCGGCTCGTACCAGCAGGAGATCGACCTGCGGAACCTGTACAAGGACGTCGCCTCCGACTTCTGCGAGACGGCGACGGTGCCCGAGCAGTTCCCGAACCTCATCGACCGCGCCTTCCGCACCGCCTACGCGCGGCGCACGGTCACCGCGGTCATCATCCCCGCCGACGTGCAGGAACTGGACTACAGCCCGCCGACGCACGCCTTCAAGATGGTGCCGTCCAGCATGGGCCTCAGCCAGTACGCGCCCGTGCCCGCCGACGCCGACATCGAACGGGCCGCCGAGGTCCTCAACGCCGGTGAGAAGGTCGCCGTCCTCATCGGCCAGGGCGCCCGCGGCGCCCGCGCCGAAGTGGAGGAGCTGGCGGACGTCCTCGGCGCGGGCGTCGCCAAGGCCCTGCTCGGCAAGGACGTGCTCCCCGACGACCTGCCCTACGTCACCGGAGCCATCGGCCTGCTCGGCACCCGGCCCTCCTACGAGCTGATGCGGGACTGCGACACCCTGCTGATGATCGGCTCCAGCTTCCCGTACACGCAGTTCATGCCGGAGCTGGACCAGGCGAGGGGCGTGCAGATCGACATCGACCCGCACATGATCGGCATGCGGTACCCCTTCGAGGTGAACCTCGTCGGCGACGCGGCCGAGACGCTGCGCCGCCTCCTGCCGCGGCTGAAGCGGAAGAAGAAGCGGTCCTGGCGCGAGAAGATCGAGAAGGACGTCGCCCGCTGGTGGGAGGTCATGCAGCGGCGCGCCGCCGTGGATGCCGACCCGATCAACCCGGAGTACGTGGTGCACGCCCTCGACGGCAGGCTCCCCGACGACGCGATCGTCACGGCAGACTCCGGTTCCGCCGCCAACTGGTACGCCCGCCACCTGCGGATGCGCGGACGGATGCGCGGCTCCCTCTCGGGCACCCTCGCGACCATGGGACCCGGTGTCCCGTACGCCATCGGAGCGAAGTTCGCGCACCCGGAACGCCCCGCCATCGCCCTCGTCGGCGACGGCGCCATGCAGATGAACGGCATGATGGAGATGGTCACGGCCGCCAAGTACTGGCGGAACTGGTCCGATCCGCGGCTGATCGTGGCCGTCCTCAACAACCGCGACCTGAACCAGGTCACCTGGGAGATGCGGGCGATGTCCGGGGCACCGCAGTTCGAGGAGTCGCAGACCATCCCCGACCTGCCCTACGCCGAGATCGCGCAGCGGATCGGACTGGAGGGCGTCCGCGTGGAGAAGCCGGAGCAGGTCGAGGCGGCCTGGGACCGGGCGCTGACGGCCGACCGGCCCTTCGTCATCGACTTCCGCACCGACCCCGCCGTGCCGCCGGTCCCGCCGCACGCGGAGCTGGACCAGATCGAGGCCGCGGCCTCTGCCGTGCTCAAGGGCGACAGCGACCGCGCCTCCATGGTGAAGCAGGGCTTCAAGGCCAAGATGCAGGAGATGCTGCCGGGCACCCGGCACCGTGGCGACCGCCCCGGCGCCGGAGCCGGTGACAGCACCGGCGAGTGAGCCGCCCGCCCGGCGGGGGTGCCCCCGCCGGGCGCGGCCGAAACGGTCACCGGGGGGCGAGGGTGAGCGCGCCGTCCGGGTCGAGGGCGATGTCCACGCCGCTGACCCGGTCGAGGGTCTCCCGCAGCCAGGCCCGCTCGTCCGCCGCGGCGGGCTCCAGCCGCATCCGCCGCGCTCTCAGCGGCACCATGCGCAGCCCGGACGGGCGCCCGCCGTCCGGGGGCACCGACAGCAGACAGGCGAGCCGCAGGTCGTCGCGGTACTCCTCGTGGCCGGTGATGCCCTCGTAGTCGTCGACGAAGTCGCCGCAGCCGTGGAGGATCACCCGGCCGCGATACCTCTCGACCGGGCGGGGATGGTGCGAGGAGTGGCCGTGTACGACGTCTACACCCCCGTCGACCAGCGTGTGGGCGAAGCCGACATGGCTCCGCGGGACATGGTGGCCCCAGTTCGAACCCCAGTGCACGGACACCACCGCGACGTCCCCCGGACGCTTCGCCTGCCGCACCCGCCGGACGACCGTCTCCGCCGCGGCGGCCGACGGCTCCGCGAGGAACGCCACCCCGGACTGCTCCGCCGTCGCCGCCCAGCTCGGCGGGATGCCGCTGGACATCATCCCCAGGGCGAACACCAGCACCCGGCCGCCCTCGACGGGGACCACCGCCGGCGCGTACGCCTCGTCGGCGTCCCGTCCCGCGCCCGCCGTCCTCAGGCCCGCGCCGTGGAGCACGTCCAGCGTCTCCCGGAGCCCGGGGCGGCCGAAGTCGAGCACATGGTTGTTGGACAGGACGCACACGTCGGGCCGCGCCACCTCCACGGCGGGCACGTTGGCCGGGTTCATCCGGTAGTGGACGGCCTTCCCGGGCGCGAACGCGTCGCTCCGCGTGACGGAGGTCTCCAGATTGACGATCCGCACGTCCGGGGCGGCCCCACCGAGCACCTCCAGCGCCCGGCCCCACGGCCACGAGAACGGGACCGGCCGGGGAACCGGGCCGCTCACCGCCTCCGCCAGTTCCACGTAGCCGCGCGCGTCCCGGACGAAGTCCTCCCGCAGCGCGGGGTCGCCCGGGTGCGGGAGGATCTGGTCGACCCCGCGCCCGAGCATCACGTCCCCGCACAGGAACAGCGTCACCGTCCCGGCGTCCATGTCTCCACGGTAGGTCTACGGCACGCCCAGTTCGAACAGGACGTATCCCGCGTACGAGCCGGAGGCCAGGGCAGCCGTGCCCAGCACCGCGGCCAGCGAGGGCCACTTCAGCCGGCGCATGGCCAGGGCGAGCGGGACGAACAGCGGGAACAGCGGGAGCAGATAGCGGGAGACGTTGCCGAAGTACTGCTGGGTGGCCATCACCATCAGGTACGACAGCACCGTGTACACGACGAGCACGGCGGGCGGACGCAGCCGCATCAGCAGTACCGTCAGCACCGGCACCAGCAGCACCACCCCGACCCCGATGATGTCCTCGAACGGCATCGCGAAGAGATAGTCGGAGTGGCCCACCGGCACGGAGGTCAGCACGTCGAGGGTGTGCCGGCCCCAGTCGAACTTGTGCGCCCAGGCGCCGTCCTGGAGCTTGTTGTAGCCGCCCCAGTCGCCCATCCGGTAGCCCACCCAGCCCAGATAGCCGGCCACGCCCAGCGGGGCGATCGCCACCGCGGCCAGCGGGCGGCGGACGCCCTCCTCGCGGCGCCGCACCGCGAGGAGGGCGGCGACGGCGAGGGCGGCGACCAGGGTGACGGCGGTGGGCCGGGCGAGGCCGGCGGTGAAGGTCAGCGCCCCGGCGGTGAGCCAGTGCCGGGTCATCACGGCGTAGCAGGCCCAGGCGGCCAGCGCCGTGTACACGGACTCGGAGTACACCGCCCACTCCGCGCCGGAACCGGGCCACACCGCCCACAGCCCCACGGCGACCAGACCGGCCCGGTGCCCGCCCAGCCGGGCGGTGACGGCGTGGATGCCGAGCGCCGCGACGAAGGAGAACACGACCGACACGGTCATCCCGGCGCCGTACGGGCCGAGCCCGGTGACCTCCGAGACCATCCGCATCAGCGCCGGGTACAGCGGGAAGAACGCCGCCGAGTTGCCCTCCAGGGTGATCAGCCCGGTGGCGCCGGGTATCGGCTCCAGCGCCGGGTCGTAGCCGTGCAGGGCGATCTGCTGGTACCACCAGCCGTCCCAGCTTCCCAGCACGTCCCAGGTGTGGGCGCCGCCGCCGAACCGCGGGTGCTTCTCGCGGAAGTCGCCGGCCGAGTCCAGCAGGAACATGAAGACGGCGAAGCCCACCAGCTTCAGCACGCCGTACGTCGCGAGGACGGGTCCGTGGCGCACGGCGGCGCGGCGCAGCCGCTCGCGCGGGCCCGGGGAGGCCGGCGGGGCGGTGCCGGGCCGGGGCACGGGGGAGGGGGCCGGACCGGCCTGGCTCGTCGGGGCGGTGGTCATGAGGTCGGGGATCCTGTCGTACGGCGGGAGCGCCGGCCGGGGAACACCCAGGCCCGCAGGAGGAGGAAGCGCAGCAGGGTCGCGGCGAGGTTGGCGGCGACCAGCGTCAGCAGTTCCACCCGGGGTCCGGCCCCGGGCGCCGCGCGGTGCAGCACGGCCAGCGAACCGCTGGTGAGGGCGAGGCCGACCAGGAACGCCGCCAGCCCCTTGAGCTGGTGGCGCAGCACCCCGGTCCGGCCGCGCACCCCGAAGGTGAGCCGCCGGTTCGCGGCGGTGTTGGCGACGGCGCTGGCCAGCAGGGCGAGCGCGTTGGCCGCCTGGGCGCCCGCGGCGGGCCGGAGCAGGCTGTAGAGCAGCATGTAGAACAAGGTGCTGGCCACCCCGACCGCGGCGAAGCGGACCAGCTGCGGGACCAGCGCGGGCGGCAGCCCGGCGGCCTCGTCGAGTTCCCCGGGGCGGCGCAGCGCGGCCAGCGGCAGCCGGCCGCCGGCCAGCGCGCGCCCCAGCCGGGCCATGCCGCGCAGGTCCGCCAGTGCCGTGGACAGGATGTCGACCCGGCTGTCGGGGTCGTCCACCCAGTCCACCGGCACCTCGTGGATGCGCAGCCCGGCACGCTCGGCTATCACCAGCAGCTCGGTGTCGAAGAACCACTCCCGGTCCTCGACCAGCGGCAGCAGCCGCTCGGCGACGTCCCGCCGTAACGCCTTGAAACCGCACTGCGCGTCGCTGAACCTCACGGCGAGGGTGCCGCGCAGCAGCCCGTTGTAGCAGCGGGAGATGATCTCCCGCTTCGGCCCGCGCACCACCCGGGAGCCACGGGCCAGACGGGTGCCGATCGCGATGTCCGAGTGCCCGGAGATCAGCGGGGCCACCAGCGGCAGCAGGGCCGCGAGATCGGTGGACAGGTCCACGTCCAGATAGGCGAGCACCGGCGCGGACGACCGGGACCAGGCGGTGTGCAGGGCCCGGCCGCGGCCCTTCCCGGCCAGCCGTATCCACTCCGTCCCCGGCAGCTCCCGGGCCAGCCGCGCGGCGATCGCCGGGGTGCGGTCCGTGCTGGCGTTGTCGGCGACGGTGATCCGGAAGGCGTAGGGGAAGGTCTCCGCGAGGTGCGCGTGGAGCCGCCGGACACAGGGCTCCAGGTCGTTCTCCTCGTTGTGCACGGGCACGACCACGTCCAGGACGGGTTCCGTATGGTGCGCCGGCAGCGGCGCCCGGCGCGGCAGCGCCACCTGCGCCGCGGACGCGGCGGATGAGCGGCGGTCGGTCGGTGCCGACCGCCTCGCGGTTCTCATGACGGGTTCACGGTCTCTTTCCGGCGTACGGCATGACGGGGGCCCTGGTACGGGCGTGCCGCGCCCGAGTGGTGGTCGGGGGAACGGCCCGGGGAGCGGGGTCGCCCACGGGCGGGGACGGAAGGGGCTAGCCGCTGCCGGCCGACTCCCCACCGGCCGAGGCGGAGGGCCCCCGCGCCGGTGGGGTGGACGGCGGGGCGGTCGGCGGTGCGGTGGAGACCGGCGGTGACGGTGCCGTCGTGGCCCGCCCCGTCGTACCCGGCGCGGTGGACGAAGGGAAGAAGGTCGGCGTGCCGCCGTACCCGGGTGACGTGGTGCCGGCGTCCGTCGTACCCGGCGTGTTCGTCGGCGGCCGTGACACGCTCGGCTCCGTGTCCGGGGCGGACGTCGTCGGCACCGGGGACACCGGCGGCGGCGTCGGACCGGTCGCCGGCAGCGGCCCGCGGTCGGCCGGCAGGGACCGGGAGTCGGCGCCGGGCAGCAGGGCCAGCCCGACGCTCAGCCCGGCCACCGCGAGGGCCGAGCCGCCGGCCCGCCACAGCAGCCGGGCCCGGCGGCGGACCCGGATGCCCTGGTACAGGCGCTCCTGGTGCTCGGACCGGAAGGGAGCCGGCTGCCGGGTGTCACGCATCATGCGCGTCAGCTCACGCTCGAAGTCGTCCATCGCTTCTCCCCTCACCCCACGGGCCTGACGGTGTCGGACAGGATCCGCCGCAGCCGCGCCACACCGCGCGACGCGTGGGAGCGCGCGGTGCCCACCGGGCAGCCGAGGACCTGCGCCACCTGGCCCTCGGGCAGGTCCTCGCAGTAGCGCAGCACCACCGCGGCCCGCTGCCTGGGCGGCAGCAGCGCCAGCGCGGCCTCCAGCCGCGAGCGCTCCGCGACGGCCGACGACACGTCGCCGGGCCCGGCCCGGTCGGGCAGCTCGCCCACCGGGCGCTCCCCCCACCAGCGGCGCCGGGCCGAACGGGCCGCCATCCGCACCAGCACCTGGCGCACATACGCCTCCGGGGCCTGCTCGGCGATCCTCGGCCAGACGAACCACAGCTTCACCAGGGCCTCCTGGACGAGGTCCTCGGCGCGCTGCCGGTCACCGCCGGTGAGCAGCCGCGCGACATGGAGCAGCGCCGACCAGCGGGCAGCCACGAACTCGTCGAAGCCGTCCACCCGAAACCGCTCCATCCCCACCGCCCCGTGTCCGAACAACCCCTTGCACCTGAGACAAAGACTCATGACCCGGCGAAACGATGCACCCAAGTGCTGTGATCCACCTCACCTCGAACACGCTCGCCTCGAACACGCTCGCCTCGAACACGCTCGCCTCGGACGCGCTCGCCTCGGATGCGCTCGCCTCGGATGCGCTCGCCTCGGATGCGCTCGCCTCGGATGCGCTCGCCTCGGATGCGCTCGCCTCGGATGCGCTCGCCTCGGACGCGCTCGCCTCGGATGCGCTCGCCCCGGACACGCGAAAGGGCGGGCCGTACGCCCGTGACCGCGTCACAGCGGTCGATGGACGTACGGCCCGCCCCGGGGGCGGTGGCCGGCCCTGCCTACGTACGGTCGCCCTTCGGCTTGCCCCGCTGGTCCGGGGTGCCGTGCGGCGGCGGGCTGGACGGCTGCGGCGAGGTGGCGGGCGAGACCGGGGACCCGGACCGGCCGGCGCCCTGCTCGGGACGGAGCGCGCCGGGATCGCCGCCCGTCGGCTCGGCACCCGCGTTCAGCTGCTCCAGCCGGGCCTTCAGCAGCCCGGTCGCCGGAACCCGGTCGGCGTGCGAACGCTCGTACGCCAGCAGCTCCTCGACCTCGCCCGCGGACAGCGAGCGGATCCGGCTCTCCAGGCCGCCGATGGGCAGGTGGTCGTAATCGGGCAGCGGCAAGGCGTTGCGGGCGGGATCTGCCATGGTTCTCACTTCCCTGGTGTACGACGTCGCGGAGCCGTCGGCGGGGGGCCGACGGGGAGCGGGACGGTCAGCGGCCCCCCGACCCGCCGCTGCCGAACGCCCCGCTGCTGCCCTCGTCCCAACGGGGCCGCTCCTGCGACGCGCTCGTACGGCTGCCGGCGTTGCCGTGGCCCTTCAGCTCGTGCGGCAGCAGCCGCTCGTCGCTTCCGGGCACCTCGTCCGGCTCCCGTCGCTCCCGTGTCTCCCGGACCGGGCCCCCCTCGGGCATCCGGGGCTGCTCCTCCGGGCCGGGCCGACGCACCGTGCTGTTCCTGACCCGGCGGCTGCCGAAGACGAACATGCCGATCAGCAGCGCCACGACCACCACACCCGCCACCACGAGCCCCGCACCGAGGGCGCCGCGGCCCGCGGCGAGGTCGGCCGTTTCCATCCACGCGGTGTTCATCATGGCCCGCGAGTACCCCCGGTCCCGTCCACCAACCTGCTCACCTCGCGGCGCCGCGCGGGTGCCCGGCGCAAAACCGCCGCACACCGCGCGGAACCCTTGGGACACCGGGTTTGACCGCCGGGGCGGCGGCTACCCGCGCGATGTGACGACGACATCCCAGGAAGAGCTGTTCCGGTTCCTGGAGGACCGTTTCGCGTGCGCCCAGGCATGCACCGAATGCGCGCGGTCCTGCGCGACGCGGGCGAGCCTCGTGGACCCGGACGGCACCGAGAACCAGGAACTCGTGCGACGCAAGGGCATCATGTGCGCGGAGGTCTGCGACGCGACCTGCCGGGTGCTGTCCGAGCAGAACCAGGTGGACGAGGCGACCATCCGCGTCCAGGTGGAGTGGTGCCGCCAGGTGTGCCTGGAGAGCGCGCAGGTGTTCGACGGTTGCTCCGGGGCGGAACAGACGGCACAGGCGTGCCGCGCCTGCGCACGGGCCTGCACGGAGTTCCTCGCCACTCTGAACTGACCCGCCGGTGGGCGAAGCGGGCCGGGCGTCGTGGCACCGTACAAACTCGGGCGAGTTGTCGCCATACTGGACGAGCCAGGGGAGGGCGGGACGGACTGCGACGGGGGCGGGCGAAGGAGATGGGGGACAGCAGGCTGATCCACGGCCGGTACCGGCTGATCGACCGGATCGGACGCGGCGGCATGGGGGAGGTGTGGCGGGCACGGGACGAGTCACTGGGGCGGCAGGTCGCCGTGAAGTGCCTCAAACCCGTCGGCCCGCAGCAGGACCAGTCGTTCGGCCGGGTGCTGCGCGAGCGGTTCCGCCGGGAGGCCCGGGTGGCCGCGGCGCTGCAGCACCGGGGGATCACCGTCGTACACGACTTCGGGGAGTCCGAGGGCGTGCTCTATCTGGTGATGGAACTGCTCCAGGGCCGCGACCTCAGCCGGCTCCTGGAGGACAACAAACAGCATCCGCTGCCGGTCGACGAGGTGGTGGAGGTCGCCGAGCAGGTCGCCGCGGCCCTCGCCTACACCCACGACCAGGGCGTCGTGCACCGGGACCTCAAGCCCGCCAACATCGTGCGGCTGGACGACGGCACGGTGAAGATCTGCGACTTCGGCATAGCCCGCCTCGGCCACGACATCGGCTTCACGTCCCGGCTGACCGGCACCGGCGTCGCCATGGGCACCCCGCACTACATGTCGCCGGAGCAGATCAGCGGCTCGGAGGTGGACCGGCGCAGCGACCTGTACTCCTTCGGCTGCGTGCTGTACGAGATCGCCACCGGCGTACCGCCGTTCGACCTCGACGACGCCTGGGCGGTCCTCGTCGGACACCGCGACACCCCGCCCCGTCCGCCGCGCGGCCACCGCGCCGAACTGCCCGAGCGGCTGGAGCGCATCATCCTGGACCTGCTGGCCAAGGAGCCCGGCGGGCGGCCGGACAGCGCCCGTGAACTGGCCCGCCGGGTCGGCGCGCTGCGGGCCGCGCCGGCCGCGCCGGCGGCGGTCCCGGGCCCGGCGGGCCCGCCCGACGCACTCGCGGGCGCGGCCCGTCCGTACCTCTTCGAGGAGCCCGAGCCGGTGGGGCGCGCGGCCCGGCTGCCGTCCTGGACCCGCGGCATGACCACCGGACACAAGGCGGCCGGCGCCGGGCTGCGCACCACACCCCCCGACCCGGCGGCCGGCCTGTCCGGCGAGTGGATCGCCCGCCCCGCCGCCGGCTCCCGCGCGCGGCCCGCGGCGGACGGGCCGCCCTCCCCCTCACCGGAGGCGCTGACCGCCCTCGCCGGACGGCACAACGCGGGCCTGAGCCTGGGGCGCCTCGGCCGCTGGACGGAGGCGGGGGAGGTGCACCGCGCGGTCGCCGCCGAGCGCGAGCACCTCCTCGGCCCCGACCACCCCGACACCCTCGCCAGCCGCTACGAGGTCGCGTTCACCCTCAGCCGCACCGGTCGCGCCGCCGACGCGCTGCGCGCCTACAAGCAGGTCGCCGAGGCCCGCATCCGCGCGTTCGGCCCCGACCACCCCGACACCCTCGCCGCCCGCCAGGAGATGGCGTACGTCCTCGCCCAGCTGGGCCGCCCCTTCGACGCCCACCAGGTCTATCTGTCGGTGCTCGCCGCCCGCGAGCGGACCATGGGACCCGGCCACCCCGACACCCTGCGCTGCCGCCACAACCTCGCCTTCAACCTCAGCCGGCTCGGCCGCCCGGAGGACTCGTACGGCATGGCGTGCGAGGTGGCCGCCGACCGCGCCCGCGTGCTCGGACCCGAGCACCCCGACACCCTCGTCACCCGCTACGACGTCGCCTACACCCTCGGTCAGCTGGGCCGCTGGACGGAGGCCCTGGAGACCTACCGCGAGGTCGCCGAGGCCCGCGCCAGGGCCCTCGGCCCGGACCACGCCGACACCCTCGCCGCCCGCTACGAGACCGGCATCAGCCTGGGCCGGCTCGGCCGCACCGCCGAGGCCCTCGACCTCTACCGCGCCCTGGTCGGGGACCGCGCCCGCGTCCAGGGACCCACCCACCCCGAGACCCTGCGCGCCCGGCACGGCATCGGCGTCAACCTCGGCCGGCTCGGCCGCTGGGTGGACGCCCTCGCCGAGTCCCGCGAGGTCTGCGCGCTGCGCGAGCGGGTCCTCGGCGCCGACCACCCGGACACCCTGGTCAGCCGCCGCGAGGTGGCCGTGGGGCTGGGCTGGCTCGGCCACTGGGCGGAGGCGCTGGCCGAGTACCGGCGGGTCGCCGAGGCCCGCGAACACGTCCTCGGCGCGGACCACGCCGACACCCTCGCCGCCCGCAACGACGAGGCCCACTGCCTGGAGCGGCTGGGCCGCGGCGCGGAGGCGGCCGAGCTGTACCGCCGGGTGGCGGCACTGCGGCAGCAGGGGGCGGCCGGCGGGGCGTGAGACTCCGGCGCGTGTCCGGCCGGTGCGGACCGGCGCGTGTCCGGCCGGCGCGTGTCCGGCCGGTGCGGACCGGCGCGTGTTACGAAGGACCATGACCGCACCCGAGGGGACCCGGACCTACGACGCCGTCATCGTCGGCGGAGGCCACAACGGCCTCGTCGCCGCCGCCTACCTCGCCCGGGCCGGGCGCTCCGTACTGGTGCTGGAGCGGCTGGACCACACCGGCGGGGCGGCGGTGTCCACCCGCCCGTTCACCGGCGTCGACGCACGGCTGTCCCGGTACTCGTACCTGGTCAGCCTGTTGCCCCGGAAGATCGTCCGGGACCTGGGGCTCGACTTCCGGCGGATCACCCGCACCATCTCCTCGTACACCCCCGTCGAGCGCGACGGACGGCCCACCGGGCTGCTCGTCGGCGGCGGCGGGCAGCGCACCCGCGAGGCGTTCGCCCGGCTCACCGGCTCCGGGAGCGAGTACCGGGCCTGGCAGCGCTTCTACGACATGACCGGCCGCGTCGCCCGCGGTGTCTTCCCGA
This sequence comes from Streptomyces sp. NPDC051740, assembly GCF_044453165.1. Lineage (NCBI taxonomy): Bacteria > Bacillati > Actinomycetota > Actinomycetes > Kitasatosporales > Streptomycetaceae > Streptomyces > Streptomyces sp. NPDC051740. Next base: position 134,212 of record NZ_JBITCL010000014.1, read on the forward strand.
CCCTCACCGAGCCGCTGCCCACCCGCGGCGAACTGCGCCGCACCATTGACGACGAGGAGGCCTGGCGGACCCTCTTCGAGGAACCCCTCGGCGTCGCCGTCGAGGAGCGCTTCGCCGACGACCTGGTGCGCGGCGTCGTCCTCACCGACGCCCTCATCGGCACCTTCGCCGACGCCCACGACCCCTCGCTGAAGCAGAACCGCTGCTTCCTCTACCACGTCGTCGGCGGCGGCACCGGCGCCTGGGACGTACCGGTCGGCGGCATGGGCGCCCTCACCGACGCCCTGGCCGACGCCGCCCGCGCCGCCGGCGCGGTCATCGCCACCGGCCATGAGGCGGTGCGCGTCGACACCGACGGCCGCACGGCCGAGGTCACCCACCGCACCGCCGACGGCGAGGGCGTCGCCGCCGCGCGGCACGTCCTGGTGAACGCCTCCCCGCGGGAACTCGCCAGGCTCACCGGCGACACACCCCCGCCGCGCGCCGAGGGCGCCCAGCTCAAGGTGAACATGCTCCTCAAGCGGCTGCCGAGGCTGCGCGACACCTCCGTCGACCCGCGCGAGGCGTTCGCCGGCACCTTCCACATCGCCGAGGGATACGGGCAACTGGCCGCCGCCCACGCCCAGGCCACCGCCGGTGAGCTGCCCGCCGTCCCGCCCTCGGAGATCTACTGCCACTCGCTCACCGACCCCACGATCCTCGGCCCGGACCTGGCCGCCCGGGGCCACCAGACCCTCACCCTGTTCGGACTGCACACCCCCGCCCGGCTGTTCGAACGGGACAACGACGCCGTACGCGAGGAACTCCTGAAGTCGACGCTCGCCCAGCTCGACGCCCACCTCGCCGAACCCCTCGCGGACTGCCTGGCCACCGACGCCGACGGCCGCCCGTGCCTGGAGGCCCGGTCCCCGCTGGACCTGGAACGCGACCTCGGACTGCCCGGCGGCAACATCTTCCACCGCGACCTGTCCTGGCCCCACGCCCAGGAGGGCACCGGCCGCTGGGGTGTGGAGACCCGGCACGCAGGCGTCCTCCTGTGCGGCGCGGGCGCGGTGCGCGGCGGCGGGGTGAGCGGGGTACCGGGACACAACGCGGCCATGGCGGTGCTGGAGGCCGGGGAGGCATGACGCGCCGACGGACGACTCCGGGCGTAGTACTCTGCCTGAAGTGGTGTGACGGCAGGTGCTGCGGGCGGAGTGAGGGCAGTGGTCAGACGGAACGAGCGGCGCCGGGCCGCGCTGGTGGACGCCGCGATCGAGGTGCTGGCCCGTGAGGGCGCCCGGGGGCTGACGTTCCGGGCGGTGGACACCGAGGCCGCCGTACCCGTCGGCACCGCGTCGAACTACTTCGGCTCGCGCGACGACCTGCTCACCCAGGCCGGCGCCCGGGTCTACGAGCGGCTCCAGCCCGACGAGGAGCTCATCGCCCGGCAGCGGTCCGCCGGCCGTGACCGGGAGACCTACGCGGGGCTGATGCGGGAACTGGTCGGCCGTATCGCCGCCTTCCGCACCGGATACCTCGCCCTGCTCGAACTCCGGCTGGAGGCCACCCGCCGCCCGGCACTCCGCGAGGTGCTCACCGAGCGGGTCCGCGCCGACGTCGAGGCCAACGTCCGCTACCACGAGGGGTCGGGCCTGCCCGGCGACGCCATGGCCGTCAAGCTGCTGTACCTGGCGCTGAACTGGCTGATCGTCGAACAGCTCACCCTGCCGGACGTCTTCGCCCCGGACGAGCGCGAGCGGCTGGTGACGGCCGCGGTCGAGCGGATCGTGGCCGCCGAGTAGCCGGAACGGGCGGTCAGTCCCGCTTCTCGCGCAGGTCCACGATCCGCCGGATCTTGCCCACCGAGCGCTCCAGCGCCTCCGGTTCGACGATCTCCACGTCCACCGAAACGCCGATGCCGTCCTTCACCGCCGCCACGATCGACCGGGCGGCCGCGTCCCGCGTCGTGGCGTCCGCGCCGGGACGGGCCTCCGCGCGGACGGTGAGGGAGTCCATACGGCCCTCCGTGGTGAGACGGAGCTGGAAGTGGGGTGCCACGCCCGGGGTGCGCAGCACGATCTCCTCGATCTGTGTGGGGAAGAGGTTCACCCCGCGCAGGATCACCATGTCGTCGCTGCGGCCGGTCACCTTCTCCATCCGCCGGAACACCCGGGCGGTCCCCGGCAGCAGACGGGTCAGGTCCCGCGTCCGGTACCGCACGACCGGCATCGCCTCCTTGGTGAGCGAGGTGAAGACCAGCTCACCCCGCTCGCCCTCCGGAAGGACCTCGCCGGTGATCGGGTCGACGACCTCCGGATAGAAATGATCTTCCCAGATGTGGAGACCGTCCTTGGTCTCCACGCACTCCTGCGCGACACCAGGTCCGATCACCTCCGACAGCCCGTATATGTCGACCGCGTCGATCGCGAACCGCTCCTCGATCTCCTGCCGCATCCGCTCCGTCCACGGCTCCGCGCCGAAGATCCCCACCCGCAGCGAGGTGGAGCGCGGGTCGACACCCTGCCGCTCGAACTCGTCGAGCAGGGTGAGCATGTAGGACGGGGTCACCATGATGATGCCGGGCTTCAGGTCCTGGATCAGGGTCACCTGACGGGACGTCATCCCGCCGGACGCGGGGATCACCGTGCAGCCGAGCCGTTCGGCGCCGTAGTGGGCGCCCAGGCCACCGGTGAACAGGCCGTAGCCGTAGGCCACATGTGCCGTGTCCCCGGGCCGGCCGCCCGCCGCGCGGATGGACCGGGCCACCATGTCGGCCCACATGGAAAGGTCACCTTCCGTGTAGCCGACGACCGTGGGGCGTCCGGTGGTGCCGCTGGAGGCGTGCAGACGGCGGATACGGTCGCGGCCCACCGCGAACATGCCGTACGGGTAGTTCTCCCGCAGGTCCGCCTTGGTGGTGAACGGGAAACGGGACAGGTCGGACAGCGAACGGCAGTCGTCCGGGTGGACGCCCGCCTCGTCGAAGGACTCCCGGTAGAACGGCACACGCTCGTACGCGTGCCGCAGCGAGCCGCGCAGCCGCTCCAGCTGGAGCGCCCGCAGGCCCTCGATGCCGAGCCGTTCCGCCGGGTCCAGCAGGTCCGCCGCCTCCGCCATCAGGACGTTCTCCTCGCCAGTCGAGCGATCATGCCGATCCGGACGACCGATCATTCGGTCGAGCCACCGGAATCAGTAAGTCAGGCCGCGCCGCCCAGGGCAAGAGCCCCGCCTGCGCTTCTCCCGCGCCGGCCCTCCTCACGGGGCCGGCGCGGCGGAGCCTTTGCCCCGCGGTCCGTACGCCGTCATGAAGCGGTCGCGGAACTCGTCCGTACCCCAGCACGGCGCGCCGTACGCGGCCACCGGCGGTGTGCTTCCGGAGCTCTCCCCGGACGAGGCGGGATCACCGCCCCGGTCCGCCCCGCCCGCCCGGCGTCCTCGCGGAAAGGTGCTTCTCGCGGCCTGTCGGGGGCAGGAACCGATCGCTAGGCTGGCCCGCGGACGACGGTAATCGGGAGGAGCACGGACGTGGCCGAGAGCACCACCCAGCAGCGCCCGCTCACGGGCTGGGACAAGCCGGAGCTGGACCTCAGCAACGCGCAGTGGCAGTCCAGCAGTCGTGGCCTGGGCGATGTCCAGATCGCCTTCGTGGAGGGCTTCATCGCCATGCGCAACAGCGGCAGCCCGGAGAGCCCTTCCCTGATCTTCACCCCCGCCGAGTGGGGCGCGTTCGTGTCGGGAGCGCGGGAAGGGGAGTTCGACCTGACGTGAGCGGCGCCGCCGTGGGGGGTGTTCCGCGCCTTTTTCCGGACACGCGATCCGAAGTGCCGTACCCGGCCCGCGCCTGAGTACAGGCTGGCCGGGGGCGAAGACCGAAGGTCGTATCCCGGAGGCGAGGAACCATGAACATCCAGCCGGTCGTCGCGGCGGTCGACGGTTCGGACGACAGTCTGCGCGCCCTGGAGTGGGCCCTCGACGCCGCACGCCGGCGCGATGCCCCGCTGCGGATCGTGCACGTGCGCCAGTACGCCTCCTGGGCACAGCCCGAGGTCCTGGCGGCCGGGCCGCCCGACCCCGACGCGGACCCGGTCCTCGACCAGGTCCGCGGTCACCTGGCACAGCGGAGCGGTCCGCCCGCCGCCGAGTACGTGGCGCTGGAGGGGGCGCCGGGCGTGCTGCTGCCCGAAGCGGGGTCCGCGGCCCGGCTGCTGGTACTCGGCTCCCGGGGGCGCGGGGGCTTCGCCAGTCTGCTGCTCGGGTCCAACTCCCTGGCCGCGGCCCGTGACGCCGAGTGCCCGGTCGTCGTCGTGCCCCGGCCCGGGCGAGGGAGCGGGGGCGGGGGTGAGGAGGGGGCGTCGGCCGGGGCCGGCCGGCCCGTGGTGGTCGGCCTGAACGCCGACAGCCCCGACGAGAACACGCTCGCCTTCGCCTTCGCCGAAGCGGCGCTGCGCGGTGTCCGGCTGCGGGTTCTCGCCGCCTATCCGTGGCCGTTGCAGACCTGGATGCCGCCGGGGGAGATGCCTCCGCCGCAGGTCGACCGGGACGCCGTCGAGCACGAGACCCGTCTTCTCGCCGACGGCTTTCTCGCTCCGCACCGGGAGCGGCATCCCGAGGTCGTTGTCGGGGTCGACGTGCTGCCCGGAGACGCGGCCGGTCATCTGGTCGACGCGTCGCGGGACGCCGAGCTGGTGGTCGTGGGCCGTCATCGCCGTCGGCTGCTGGCGCCGGCCCGCATGATGGGGTCGGTGACTCAGGCGGTGCTGCTTCATGCGGTGAGTCCGGTCGTGGTGATTCCTCCGGCGGCGGCGGAGGAGTAGTCCGGGTGCTGAGCCGGGGCGGGGGAGGTCGCGCCGCCCGGCGCTTGCGAGGTGCCTCCCCACCGCCCGCCCCCACTCTCGGCTCCGCTCGAGCGGGAGGTACCCCCCATGAGCGGGAGGTGCCCCCACCGCCCTGGGGGTACCTCCCAGGCCCTTGAGGCACTGGGGGAGGCACGACTGCCCGCAGCCAGGGCGGCTAATGGGTGCAGGTGGACCTATCATTAGCGGCATGCGGGACTCGATCGTCACGGACGCCCACCTCGTCCTGGACCTCGCCCTCACCATCCGTCATGACGGCAACGGCGGAGTCGTCGACGACCTGGCCGAGCCCGGCGGGCTCACGGGCTGGGTGCGGGCGCGTCCGGAGGCGCTGGCCGGCGCGGAAGGCTATGCCGCCGACGCCGGCGGCCTCGCCGATGTCCGCGACCTGCGCGCCGCCGTCCGCGCCCTGTTCGCGCACGCCGTCCGCCCGGCCGAACCGAGCCCCGCGGACGCGACCCGCCTCCTGCCCGTCCCCGAAGCCCTGCGCCGCCTGAACGACGCCGCTGCCCGTACCCCCACCGTCCCCGTCCTGGAGTGGCCCGACGGGCGCGACCCCGTCGTCCGCCGGCGGCCCGTCCCGGACGGCGGGCCCGACCTGACCGCCGTACTCGCCCGGGCCGCGATCGCCTTCCTCGCCGGCCCCGACCGCGAACGCCTCCGTGCCTGCCACGCCCCCCGCTGTGTGCGCTACTTCCTGAAGGAGCACCCGCGTCAGGAGTGGTGCAAGCCCTCCTGCGGCAACCGCGCCCGGGTGGCCCGCCACCACGAGCGGCACCGGCGGTCCGGGTAGCGGAGACGGGCGTCGCCCGACCGTCCGTACGCGGGTCCGGGCACGTACCATGGCGGCATGTCGTTCCTCCGCCGCCGCAGTGCCACGCCCGCCGGGCCCGAATTCGACGTTCTGGCCATGGACCCGGGCGACTGGCCCGGCAATCTGGGCGCCGGGCTGCTGCCCGCCCCCGACGGAAGCTGCCAGGGCGTCTTCCTGCGTTACGACCTGTTCGGCGGCCGCGGCCCCGCGATGATCATCGGCAATCTGCCCGAGGGCTCCCCGGCCAGGGACGTCCCGGAGGGCGAGGTCCCCTTCGAGGTCGGGCAGCTGCTGCTGGCGCTGGAGAACGACGAGGAGATCACCGTCGTCGGCACCGAGGACGTACCGGTGATGCAGGGCGACAACCTGCTGATCGTGCGCCGGGTCAAGCTCTCCGAGGGCCGGATCTCCTGCGTGCAGTTCGACCGCAGTGACAACGTCCTGGTGACCATCGCCGCCTGGGACCGCCCCATCACCGACGACCTGTACGCCCTCCTCAAGCCGCTTCCCGCGGAGCTGTTCCAGCAGGGCTGACACAAGGGGCCGGGTCCCGCGGGAACCCGGCCCTCCCGCCACGTCCTCCGCGCCGCTACGACGACGTCACCGTCACGTCCGCCGCCCGGACGAAGCCGACCCGGTGGCCGAACTGGATCTCGTAGTACAGGTCCTCGCCCCGCACCACCCGGTGGGACGCCTCGTCGAAGGTCACCGCGTAGTAGTACTCGCCGGGTACCTTGCCCCCGGTCACGTACTTCTGGCCCTTGAGCACCGTGTACGGCAGCGGCGACACCGCCTGGGCCGGCACGCCCTCCGGGTAGGCGGCCTTCTCCGGGTACGCCCTTCCGTACACCGGCACCGAGTCGAGGCCCTCCCTCGGGGTGACGACCTTGCCCTTCGCGGGCACCGCGGTGGGGTGCTTCCCCGGGTTCTCGAACCAGGCCTTCCGGCCGAGGTACCAGATGGCGGTCCAGTCGCCCCAGCGGTCGGCGACCGCGTACTGCTGGCCCGTGGAGACCCGCGAGGACAGGTCGTTCACCCCGGTGGTCGGGGCGGAGCCGAGGCCGATGTCCCTGATCAGCGGGGAGTCCTCGTCATGGTCGGAGTACAGCCGCACCGCGCTCGACCCGTGGCCGGCGCACGGCTCGCCCGCGGTCCCGCAGCCCGTGAAGACCGGCCGGTTGGCGGCGTAGTCGGGCCGGATCGTGACGATGCCCGCGTGCCTGCCGGCCGTGGCCTTCAGAGGCCTGCCCAGCAGTTCGAAGTAGTGCCGCCAGTCCCAGTACGGTCCGGGGTCGGTGTGCATGCCGGGGATGGTGGCGGTGGTCGTCCCCGGCACCGTGTCGTGGCCGAGGATGTGCTGCCGGTCCAGCGGGATGTCGTACTTCTCGGCGAGGTACTTCACCAGCCGGGCCGAGGACCGGTACATCGCCTCGGTGTACCAGGCGTCGGGATCCGCCAGGAAACCCTCGTGCTCCAGCCCGATCGACCCCGCGTTGACGTACCAGTTGCCCGCGTGCCAGGCCACGTCCTTCGCCTTCACATGCTGGGCGATGTGACCGTCCGTGGAGCGCAGGCTGTATTGCCAGGACACATAGGTGGGGTCCTGCACCATGTCGAGGACGCCCTCCCAGGCGCCCTCCGTGTCATGGACGACGATGTACCGGATGCGCTGCGAGGCGGGCCGGTCGCCCAGGTCGTGGTTGCCGTAGTCGCCGTCGCCGAACTCCTCGTACGGGGCCGGGATCCACTCGCAGGACACCGTCTTCGGGCACTCCGTGCCGGCGGCGGAGGCGGTGCGCAGTCCGGCGTGCTCCAGTGCCGCGGTGTCGGGCGCGAGGCCGGGGCGGGCGGCCAGGGCGACCTGCTGTCCGGCGTCGGTGACCCGTTCCTCGCCGGCGCGGATCACCTCGTACACGTCGTTCGCGTACGCCACTGCCGACGCGGTGTCGTCGGCGCCGGAGAAGAGGGCGACCGCCGCGTACCAGTCGGCGGGGTCGTCGCTCCCGGGCTCGCCCAGCCGGCGTTGGGCATCGGCCAGCAGGGCGGCGCCGCCCGCCACGTTCGCGGCCGGGTCCTCGCGCAGGCGTTCGGGGCTGAGGCCGGTGAGGCGGGCGGCTCTCGGCAGGGTGGTGAGCCGGGCGGGCGGCTCTTCGGTGTGTGCCGCTCGTGCCTCGGGACGCTTCGACGGGCGGGCCTCGTCGCCGCGCGGGTCCTCCGCGCCCGAGGAGTGGTGGTCGGAGGCGGCGAGCGCGGTGCGGGCGTCCGTGAGGTGCATCGGGCCGTAGCCGCCGGTCACACTGGGGGCGCCGGCGTGGGCGTCCCAGCGGGACTGGAGGTAGGAGACGCCGAGCAGCACGCTCTGCGGTACGCCGTACTCGGCGGCTGCGGTGGCGAACGCCTGTTGGAGGCGGGCGGTGCTCGGTGGGGTCGCGGAGGGGGCGGCGCCCAGTAGGGGGAGGGTGAGGGCGGCTGCGGCGAGGATGCGGACGGGTTGTCTCAATGCGGCCTCCTGGGACGGTGGGGCGTGGGACGTGAGCCGAGCGGTGCGTCAGTGGTACCGGTCGGCTGATAATCCGTCAATCATGCCCAGGGAGGCGCGTATTGCCTTGTCAATCGGGGTGCGCGTCGGTTTCGTGGTGGTGGGGGCCGGGCCTGCGGAGCGTCAGTGGTGTACGCCAGTGGTTGCGATCGGCAGGAGGGACGACCCGCGCTGACAGGTGTCCGGTGCGAGGGTTGGCCGGGGGGTGGGCCGCGCGGCCCGGCGCCGGCGGGGTGCCGTCGCGCCCACCCGTGCCGCTGGGGGCACCTCCCAGGCCCTTTAGGCACTGGGGGAGGCACGACTGCCCGCGGTGGACGGCTGGGGCGGTGGGGCGTCAGCGGGTGCCCACTGCCGCTCGTACTGCTCGGCGGGCCATTTGGCAGTCGTCGTGGAGGCGGCGGAGGAGGAGGCGGTGTTCCTCACCGGACGGGGCCGTGGGGGACGTGTCCTGCATCGAGCGCTGGACGGCCGTCTCGTACGTGCGGATCTCCCGGGTCAGTACGAGCATCAGGTTGACCAGGAAGGCGTCCCGCGAGGCCGGACCCGCCGACTGGGCGATCTGACTGATCTGACGCCGCGCCGCCGGAGCGTCCCCGAGGACCGACCACAGCGTCGCCAGGTCGTACCCCGGCAGGTACCAGCCCGCGTGCTCCCAGTCCACCAGCACCGGACCGGCCGGTGAGATCAGGATGTTGGAGAGCAGGGCGTCGCCGTGGCAGAACTGGCCCATGCCCTGCCGTCCGGTGGCCAGCGCGATGCCGTGCAGCAGCTTCTGCAGGTCGCCCAGGTCCCGGTCGGTGAGCAGACCCAGCTCGTGGTACCGGGAGATACGGGCCGCGTAGTCCAGCGGCGCGTCGAACGTCCCGGCCGGCGGCCGCCAGGAGTTCAGCCGGCAGATCGCACCGAGTGCCGCCCTGATGTCCGCCCGCGGCGGTGCCTCGGCCGGATGCCGCTGGAGCGCCGCCACCCTGCCGGGCAGCCGCTCGATCACCAGCGTGCCGTTGTCCGGATCCGCCGCGATCAGCCGGGGCGCCCGCACAGGCGGACGGTGCCGGACGAACGAGCGGTATGCCGCTATTTCGTGGCGGATCCGATCGCTCCACGCGGGGGAGTGGTCCACTAAGCACTTGGCGACCGCGGTGCTCCGGCCGGTGGTGCCGACCAGCAGGACGGACCGGCCGGTGCGGCGCAGCACCTGGACCGGCGCGAACTCCGGGCAGATGCGGTGCACCGACGCGATCGCCGTACGGAGCTGGGCGCCCTGCGGGCCGGACAGGTCGAGCCTCCCGCTGAGCGGCTGGGTGCCCGGTCCCGCGGTGCGCCGTACGTTGCCGGCGCCGAGGGCGGGGGTCGCCGGGCGCACGGGGGCGAGGTAGGGGCCGCTGTCCGACGGACGGGGGCGCAGCGGCCGGGGCGGGGCGGACACGGAGGACGATGCTGCGTACATGGGTGATACAGATCCCTTCGTGTGCCTGCGACGTCAGTGCACCACCCGGCCCGGCCGCCCGGGCGCACCCTGGGGGAATGCCCCTGTGCGACGGGGTCGTGGTGGCGCGTTCCTACTCGACACCCGATGTCCCCTGGCACACCATCTGGCGCACCCTGGCGAACCCTGGCGAATAGTCGCCCGGCAACCCGCACCGGGCTACTGTCAACTCAGCCGAGAACCTGGGGGCTTGACGTGAGCGGACAACCCAACACCCGGCTCTCGGACCTGTTCGGCCTGGCCGGCTGGTCCAAGGGCGAACTCGCGAGGCTGGTCAACCGGCAGGCGGCGGCCATGGGCCACCCCCAGCTGGCGACCGACACCTCCCGGGTGCGGCGGTGGATCGACATGGGAGAGATCCCGCGCGATCCCGTGCCGCGGGTGCTGGCGGCCCTGTTCACCGAGCGTCTCGGCCGTGTCGTGACCATCGAGGATCTCGGTCTGGTCCGGCACGGGCGTACGGGGAAACGGCCACGTCCCGGGAGTGCGGAACATCCCGACGGAGTGCCGTGGGCGCCCGAGCGGACAGCCGAGGTCCTCACCGAATTCACGGGAATGGACCTCATGCTCAACCGACGCGGCTTGGTGGGCGCGGGTGCCGCGCTCACCGCGGGCTCCGCACTCAGCAGCGCCATGCACGACTGGCTGCACACCGATCCGGCCCTGACCGCCGACGCTCCCCGACTCGACGACCCCCTGCGCGCCGACCCCGCCGGGTTCGACCGGTACGAGGCCGCCCCGATCGGCTCGCAGGAGATCGAGGAGCTGGAGCGCTCCGTGGAGGTGTTCCGGGCCTGGGACGCCGCCCGCGGCGGCGGTCTCCAGCGCAAGGCGGTGGTCGGCCAGCTCAACGAGGTGGGCGGCATCCTCGCCTACCACCACCCACCCCATCTCCAGCGGCGCCTGTGGGGCGTCGCCGCCAACCTCGCCGTCCTCGCCGGCTGGATGTCGCACGACGTCGGCATGGAACCCACCGCCCAGAAGTACTTCGTGATCGCCGCCCACGCGGCCAGGGAGGGCGGCGACCGGCCGCGTGCCGGTGAGGCCCTGTCCCGGGCGGCCCGGCAGATGGTGCACCTGGACCGGCCCGACGAGGCGATGGACCTGATGAAGCTCGCCCAGTCCGGCTCGGGCGAGGAGGTCCTGCCGCGCACCCGCGCCATGTTCCACACCGTCGAGGCGTGGGCGCAGGCGTCCATGGGCAAGGGCCAGGCGATGCGCCGCACCCTGGGACAGGCGGAGGACCTCTTCGTCTCCGACAGGGGGGACGTGCCCCCGCCGAACTGGATGCAGCTGTTCAACGAGGCGGACCTGTACGGCATGCAGGCCCTGGCGTACCGGACGCTCGCGGAGTTCGAGCCGGACGCCGCCACGCACGCCCAGCACTACGCGGACAAGGCGCTGGCACTGCGGGTCGACGCACAGCAGCGGTCGAAGATCTTCGACTTCCTGTCCATGGCCTCCGCGTGCTTCATCGCCGACGACCCCGAGCAGGCGGACCGGTTCGCGCGCCTCGCCCTGGTGTCGATGGGGCAGAACTCCTCGCGCCGCACCTGGGACCGGCTGCGCCAGATGTACCGGCTCACCGCCGAGTACTCCTCCTACCCGAGGATCCGTGAGCTCAGGGAGGAGATCGAACTGGTGCTGCCCAGGCCCAGGGGCAAGGGCGGCACCGCCCGGGCGTGAGAGGGCGGCCCGGCGCGGATCGCTACGGGGCGACCCGGGCGACGAGCACACAGGCGGCGTCGTCGCGCTCCCGCTCGCCGAACTCCTCCACGACCGCCCGGACGCACTCCTGCGCGGTGCGGGCGGCGGCGAAGCGCGGGGCCAGTTCGAGCAGACGGTGCACGGCCGTGGCTCCGGCGTGCCCGGGCACCAGTCCGTCGGTGTGCAGCAGCAGCACGTCACCGGCTCCGAGGGTCTCCTCGGCCTGTCCGTAGGAGGCGCCCGGGACGGCACCGAGCAGTACGCCGTCCGGCGCGTCCAGCGCCCGCCCCGTCCCGCCGCGGAACAGCAGCGGGGCGGGGTGTCCGGCCTGCGCCCACAGCAGGGAGCGGGTCTCGGGCCGGTAGCGCAGACAGACGGCGCTGCCCAGCGCCGGCTGCGCCGTGGTGTCCAGTAACCGGTTGAGGCAGGCCAGCAGCGGTCCCGGCGCGGTGCCGGTCATCGCCATGCCGCGCACGGCGCCGAGCAGCATCGCCCTGCCCGAGGCGGCGCCGACGCCGTGTCCGGTCAGCTCGCCGACGCCGAGCAGCGTCGTGCCGTCGGGCAGTTCCAGTGCGTCGTACCAGTCCCCGCCGATCCGCGCGTGCGCCGACGGCGGCAGACGGGCCGCGGCGAGGTCGAGGGTCCCCGGGCCGGCCTGCGGGAGCCGCAGGGGGCCGTGCCACGTCGGCAGCACGGCCTCCTGCAGCTCGACCGCGAGCCGGTGCTCGGTCCGCGCGGCGGCGTGCCGCCGGCGGTGCAGCGAGTCACGGGTCTCGCTCACCGCCCTTCGGCAGCGGCGCAGTTCGCTGACGTCGCGCAGCACCGCCCACATCGAGGCGGTGCTGCCGTCGGCACCGAGTACCGGTTCGCCCATCATGTGCACGGTCCGTACACCGTCGTCCGGGCGTACGACGCGGAACTCCCCGTCGATGGGCCGGGCGTCGACGAGACAGTCCGTGACCATCGCGGTCAGTCCGGGCCGGTCCTCCTCGAACACCAGCGAGGGCAGTTCGTCGAGGGTGAGCGGCGCGGCGGCCGGGTCGCGGCCCAGGATCCGGTACAGCTCCCCGGACCAGCGCACCTCGTCCGTGAGCAGATCCCACTCCGCGCTGCCGACCCGGCTGAGCAGGGCGTCGTGCGGTGCCGGCGCCGGACCCGGCAAGGGGGGCGGCTCGTCCCGCAGTTGCGCCAGATGCCCGTCCAGGTCGTCCAGCTGGTGCAGCGCCAGGTCGTACAGAGCGCGCCGCCAGCGCTCCCGCGGATCCGCCGTGTCGGCCGGGGTGTCACGGCGTACGGCGTCCACCTCGCCCTTGAGCCGCCGGGTCTGCGAGATGAGCGCGTCGACCGCACCGCGTCCTGGCGGCGGGGCGGCTGGACGGTCCGCGGAGAGGTGGGACGGCATGACGCACTCCGATGCGGGAACGGTACGGCCTTCAGGCGGAGGGAGGGGCCGTTACGACTGTGGCACAGCCCGCGACGGCCTGTAAGGGATTCGGCAACACACGATAAGGCGGTGCCTACGGCATATGCCACCGTCTTCGCCGGGTTACCCGCGGGAATACGTCAGAGGTGCTGTCGGTGTCTCAACTCCCATGGTACGCAAGTGATATGACGCCCCGTCGGTCACCCGCCACCACTCATTCGCGCGTTCGACGGACAAGTGTTCGTGTACGGGTGACCGGTGGGTAGCCCCGTCCTCAGTAGCGCAGCACCGCCGCCATCCCGTCCGCGTCCCCGAGCGCCCCGTCCGGGACGAAGCGGACCTCGGCGCCGGTCTCCAGGCACTGCTCCACGATCTCGTCCACGATGTCCGCGCGTGCGTCCAGGTCACCGTCCTCGGCGACGATCAGATGCTCACCGGCGTCGCGCACCGTGATCCGGTAGTTCTCCTCCACGGCCAGCAGCCGGACCCGGCCCTCCCGGGCGCTCTGCCACAGCTCGTCGACGCCGGCCGCGAACTCCTTGCGCCCCCGGGCCGACTCCAGCGACCGGGCCACGTCCTCGGTGCTCTTGCGGGCCTCGGTCTCCAGCACCGGCCGCACGGCCTGCCACACCGCCTCGGGCGTGCCGTGCGCCAGCCCGCCGTGCGGGACGTGCACGGCGTCCCTGGCCACGCTGCCGGCCTCGCACAGCAGGGACAGGGCGGCGGGCTCACCGGTGACGTACAGCGGTCGCGGGTGGTCGCGCAGCAGCCGCCCCATCGCGGTGTCCGTGTCGCGCAGGAACCGGCGGGTGTCCTCGTCCCGGAAGTTGCTCGGCTGGTCGCCGACCTGCTCCTGCCGCTCGGGGTCGAAGTTCCGCTCTTCCCGGACCAGGGGGAAGCCGCCGGCGCGTTCCTCGACGACCCGGTCCACGCCGCCGCTCCACAGGGTGCACCGGTCGGCGGAGACGGACAGCACCCAGAACGGCCGCTGCGCGGTGTGGGCGGAGACGAGGTTGCGGGTCAGGAAGGTGTCCGAGAGGACGATGCGCTCGGGCACGGAGCGGGCGAGCGACCACACCTGGTGCTCGCCCGGGGCGGCGAAGATGGCCAGGCCGTCCTCCGAGTGCGACAGATCGACCTCGGCCAGGGCCCGGTCGAGCTGCAGGGCCACATCGGCGCGCCGGTCCCGGGTGACCGCGGGATCGGCCTCCAGCTTCTTCTTGGCCTCGGCCACCGCGTTGCGCAGCCGGACGGCGTCCTGGGTGTTGAGGGGCTCGCGCCGGTGCGTCGGCGTCAGCACGGACACCGCGGGGTAGGGGCGCGGGCGACGAAGCTCGGCAAGGGTCGCGGGACTCAGATCGTGCTCCATCAGTCTCCTAGCGCGGGGCCCACCGGCTTCAGCCGGTGGGGGAATTGCTTCCCTGGTCTGTGGTGATTTCCTTTCGTCCCGTAAGGGGTCGGTTCGGGCCGGACCGCAACCCTCGGGTTGGAAGCCCCCCTCGGATGGGGGAGCGGAGTCACGACAGCACCATAGGGCGAATTCACCAATGGGGCATTCGGAGCAAAGCGGCCCGCGCGTCTCCGGGGCCGGGACGCCGCTCAGAGGCGGCCGTCGTCCTCGGGGCCGCAGGAACTGCCGCTGCGCGGCAGGGAGCCGTAGAGCAGGAAGTCGTCGATCCTGCGGTGGACGCACTCGGACGACCCGTAGCCGGTGTGCCCCTCGGCCCGGTTGTCCAGCACCACGGCGGAGGGACCGATCCGCTCGGCCGTCTCCACCGTCCAGCGGTACGGTGTGGCCGGGTCGCCCCGGGTGCCGACCAGCAGCATCTTCGGCGTGTCGAGGTCCTTGACCCGCTCACGGATGTAGTCGGTCCCCTTGGGCCGGCCGTAGCACAGCACCACCTGGGCGAGCCGGTACCGCCCGAAGACCGGTGAGGCCTCCTCGTAGGCGCCGCGCAGCCGGGCCAGGTCCCGGGTCAGCCGTTCGGCGTCCGGACGGTCGGGGTCGTCCGCGCAGTTCACCGCCATCAGCGCCGCCGGCAGGTTGTCCAGGGGCACGTCCTCCTCGTCGACGAGGGGGTGGTCGGCCCGCCGCGGCACCGGCGGCGCCATCCCTCCGGTCGCGAGGGACTCCATCCCGCGGGTGTCCCCGTCCTCCACGAGCTGGGCGAGCGCCCGCTGCAGCAGCGGCCACATCTCCTTGGTGTAGAGGCCCTGCCCGATGGCGCCGGCCAGGTCCTGACCGGTGAACTCGTCACCGAAGTCGGTCGGCACCGGGTTCTCGTCGAGCGAGTCGACCAGTTCCACGACCTGCGTGCGGGCCGTGCGCGCGTCCTGCCCGAACGGACAGGCGAGCTCCTCGGTGCACCACGTGAGGAAGTTGTCCAGCGCGGTCTGCTGCCCCCTGGCACTGGCCAGCCCCTGCTCGGCCAGCGGCTCGGTCAGCGTGTCCACGCCGTCCAGCGCCATGCGGCCGACCTTGTCGGGGAACTCGGCGGCGTACACCGCGCCGAGCCGGGTCCCGTACGAGAATCCCAGGTAGTTGAGCTTCCTGTCACCGAGTGCCTGACGCATCACGTCCAGGTCGTGTGCGACGTCCACGGTGCCGATGTGATCGAGGACCGGGCCCGAGTGCTCGGCACACTCGGCGGCCACCTCGCGCAGCTTGCGCAGCGTGTCGCGCGGATCCGCCGTCTCCTCGCCGTCGGTGGCCTCCAGCGCCTGACCGGTGGCGTCGGCGCCGCAGCTGACCGGTGCGGAACGGCCGACGCCCCGCGGGTCGAAGGAGACCACGTCGTAGTCCTCGGTCAGGCCCAGGAAGTCCTTGCGGCCCTGGGCGAGTCCCATCACCCCCGAACCGCCCGGGCCGCCGAAGTTCAGCAGCACCGAGCCCCGCGGGTCGCCGGAGGCGCGGTAGCGGGCGAGGGCCAGTTCGAGGGTGCCCTCGTCGGGCTTCGTGTAGTCGAGCGGCACGGTGACCGTCCCGCACTGCAGGTCCTTCGGCAGGTCCGCGCTCTCACAGGCCGCCCATGTGATCTTCTGGTCGTAGAACCGGTCGAGGTCGGGATCCGCCCGGCCGGTGGCCGTCAGCCCCGTACCCAGCACGGCCAGCCCGACCGCTCCGGCGGCCGCGCAGCGCCGGACCGAGGGTCGCACCGCGCGGTGCCGGACCGAGGGTCGCTTGGACAGCTTGGCCAGCATCGATGCCTCCAGGGACGCCCCGACCGGTGCCCCGCCCACCATAAGCGGGCCCCGGGGCTCCCGCCCGTCGGCCCCGCGGCGGCCCGCCGGGCGCCCCGGTCCGGTGTCCGGCCGCCACGAGTTCGACGGCCTTTGCCCGGGGTTCGAGCGGCGGGACGCCCGATGGGGTGAACCGGCTGCGGCATACGGATGAGCCATAACCCGGATGCCACAGCCGCGTTCCATCCGGTGCGGGCGAACGCCCGCGACCATCTCTGGAAGGCAGGGAACCGATGAGACGGGTCACCCGAAACGGCGTGATCGCCTTCGCCGCGGCGTCGGGCGCGATGGCCGTGGCGGTACCGGCGTACGCCGACGCCGGGGCGGAGGGCGTCGCGGCCGGTTCGCCCGGCGTGGGCTCCGGGAACACCCTCCAGCTCCCGGTGCACGTCCCGGTGAACGTGTGCGGGAACACGGTGAACGTGGTGGGTCTGCTCAACCCCGCCGAGGGCAACACCTGCGTCAACGAGGACACGGGCGAGCGGGGCGGGACGGCGACGGGGTCCTCCGCCGTGACCGGGACGCGGGACTCGCCGGGCGTGCTGTCCGGCAACGGGGCGCGGTTGCCGGTGGATCTTCCGGTCAACGTCAGCGGGAACAGCGTGAACGTGGCCGGCGCCGGCAACGCGTCGGCCGGCGACACCTCCACGAACACCACCGGCGAGCGGCCCGGCCGCCCGGCCGAACCCGAACCCGAACCTGCCGCGCCGCCGCGCACCCTCCCCGCCCCGGTGCCGCACGCGGCCCCGCCGCACACCGCGGCCCTCGCCGACACGGGCGCCGACCGGACGCTCCCGGTCCTCGGCACCGGCGCCGCGCTCTTCCTGGGCGGAGTCGCCCTGTACCGCCGCGCCCGCCTGCGGACGTACGGCTGAACCGTCCGGAGAAACGGTCGGCCACCGCGGGTCAGCCGTGTCCGCGGTGGAACCGCCGGTGCAACTCCTCGACCTCGTCCGCCAGTCCGGGGACGGGTCCGGCCACGGTCACGCCCGGGGCGATCTCGGCGACGGGCAGCGTCCGCACCGGCGGTGCGGGCACCCCCAGCTCGGCGAGCCAGGACGCCAGCTGCTCGGAGGAGGCGACGTACACGATGCGTCCGAGGCCCACCCAGGCGTGGGCGGCGGCGCACATCGGGCAGTGCTCACCGGAGGTGTACACCGTGGCCGCGGCCCGTTCGGCGGGGCTCAGGTGCGCCGCCGACCAGCGCGCCAGCTCGAACTCGGGGTGCCTGGTGCGGTCGCCGGAGGCCACGCGGTTGTGGTCCTCGGCGAGCACGGTGCCGTCCCCGGCCACCAGCACCGAACCGAACGGCTCGTCACCGGACTCCAGTGCCTCGGCCGCCAGTTCCACGCAGCGCCGCAGGTACGGCAGTTCCTCGTCCCGTACGGTCATGGTCCGGTCTCCTCACGACGCTTGAACGACAGCAACGGTAATCCCGTTGCCCCGGGCACCGCCCCATGGTGGGGTCTGCCGCATGGATGAAGCCGCCGTACTCGCCCTGTTCGACCGTGAGATGCGTGAGGGGGCGCCGCCCGACGGCCCCGGTTCGGAGGTCGAGCGCGTCGGCGCCGTGGTGCGCCATGTGGGCCCCGCGCACGGCTGGAACGGAGTCGTCTGGTCCGCGCTGGAGGCGGCGGGCGCGGACGCGGCGATCGCGGAGCAGATCGCGCACTTCACCGGGATCGGCCGTGAGTTCGAGTGGAAGCTGTACGGGCACGACCTGCCGGTGGACCTCGGACAGCGGCTGGTGGCGGCCGGATTCACCCCCGAGCCGGTCGAGACGCTCATGGTGGGCGAGGTCGCCGGTCTCGCTCTCGGCACCGAGCCGCCCGAGGGCGTCCGCATCGTGCGGGTCACCGACCGGGCGGGTGTCGACCTGATGGCCGACGCGCAGGCGAAGGCGTTCGGCACCGACGCCTCCCGGTTCCACCGGTACCTGCTCGACCGGCTCACCGCCGCCCCCGACAGCGTCGTCGCCGTCGTGGCGCTGGCGGGTGACGAGCCGGTGAGCGCGGCGCGTATGGAGCTGGTGCCGGGTACTTCGTTCGCCGGGCTGTGGGGTGGTGGCACGGTACGGCACTGGCGCGGGCGGGGCGTCTACCGGGCGCTGGTCGCCCACCGGGCCCGGGCCGCGGCGGACCTCGGCTACCGCTACCTCCAGGTCGACGCCTCCGGCCAGAGCCGCCCCATCCTGGAACGCCTCGGCTTCACCCCTCTGACGACGACCACACCGTACGTCCACCCGAGCCGCTAGCCGCGGGAGGCCGCGCCGCTTACCGGCACGGCTGCGGGCAATCGGGCCCCGGTCCACGCAGTCGCGGGCAGTGGTGGCCCGGCCGGCTGTCCCCGCAGCCGCGGGGACAGCCGCACCCCGCAGCCGCGGGCAGTCGTGCCGTCGGCTGTCCCGCCGCTGACGCGGACCGCCGGATTCCGTCAGCGGCCGGCCTTCGCGCGGTCCAGCGCGGCCACTCCCAGTGCGGCGAGACCGATCTGGATCAGCCACTCCACCCAGTCGACGCCCTCGGTGTCGGCCACCCCGAAGGCCGCGGCGACCGCCGAGCCGATCAGTGCGGCGGCGATGCCGACGAGAATCGTCCAGAGGACCCCGATGCGCTGGCGGCCCGGGACCACGAGCCGGCCCAGGACACCGATGACAATACCGATGACGATGGCACTGATGATGCCGTCGATCTCCATCTCGCCCCTCTTTTCCTGACCTCCGCCGTACCGCGTATGCCCCCCGGCCGCCGGGACAGTCCCGCCCGGGCACGAGAACGCCGGCCCGCGGTCGACGCGGGCCGGCGCTCGGCTCCTTCCACGGTCCTCCTACGACCGGCGGCCGCTCCTGACGGCCGTGGCGGCGCAGGCCGTGCCCAGGATCAGGGTGAGGGCGCCGATGACGACGTTGTTCCAGATGACGCCGGCGTCGGGGTCGGTGCCGACGATCCACGGGGAGATGATCATCCACAGGCCCAGGGCGCACATGGCCCCGCTGAGGCCGTACATGCGTGCCGGGGCCGCGGTGAACCCCAGGGCGAGCAGGCCGATCGCGATGCCCACGATCAGGTTGTGGGTCACGAGCGCGGGCTGGCTCGTCGTGTAGTGGAGTATCCACGGGGACACCGCGCAGTAGAGACCGAGCAGGAACACCGGCCCGTCCACGAGGGCCACATCACGACCCCCGAGCATGCGGTCGTACCGTGCCCGCATCTCCGGGGCATCGGGGTGGCTCGCGATGTCACCGCGCGGGTGCGAGACGTTGGCCATGAGTCGTCTCCTTTGGCTAGCAGGCCGGACCGCGTCTGGCGCGGTATGCGGTAAAGGCCGCATAAGTTCATTCTGCTCTTATTTCCCCTTTACGTGTAGAGGTCGCGAGGGCTCGATCCCGGCCGGCGTCGGCCGCCGCCGGTTGACCGACATGTCCGCGTCACGATGACTGGTCTAAACCCTTGACTGGTACAGACCAAAGCGGTTGAGTGTGCTCCCACACCCCCCACCACGGCCGCCCCCACCGCCGTGACCGGCCCCGCCGGCATGTGCGGGCGAGGCTCCGCTCAGGCGTGTCCTCGCCCGGGAGCGGCCGCGTTCCGCGAAGGAGTCGTTCCCTTGTCGAGAAGACGCATCGCCGCCGTGACCGCCGCCCTCGTCCTCGCCGGCAGCGCGCCGGTACTGCTCCCCGCAGCCGCCGCCTCCGCCGCCTCGTGCTCCAGCTATCCGAACTGGGTGGCCGGAAGGTCGTACAACGCCGGTGACATCGTGCGCTACACCGACGGCCGGGCGTACATCGCCGAGCACGCCAATCCGGGGTACGACCCGATCATCAGCACCTGGTACTGGGAGCCGTACGCCTGCGACAACGGCCCCGGAACGCCCGTCGGCACCTTCGTCGTGACCGAGGCGCAGTTCAACCAGATGTTCCCGAGCCGGAACCCCTTCTACACCTACAGCGGGCTCAAGGCCGCGCTGGGCGCCTACCCCGGTTTCGCCAACACCGGCAGCGACACGGTGAAGAAGCAGGAGGCCGCCGCCTTCCTGGCCAACGTCAGCCACGAGACCGGCGGCCTGGTGCACGTGGTGGAGCAGAACACCGCCAACTACCCGCACTACTGCGACTGGGGGCAGCCGTACGGCTGTCCGGCCGGGCAGGCCGCGTACTACGGGCGCGGACCGATCCAGCTGAGCTGGAACTTCAACTACAAGGCGGCGGGCGACGCGCTCGGCATCGACCTCCTGGGCAACCCCTGGCTGGTGCAGAACGACGCGGCCGTGGCCTGGAAAACGGCCCTGTGGTACTGGAACACCCAGTCGGGGCCGGGCACCATGACCCCGCACAACGCCATGGTCAACCAGGCCGGTTTCGGCCAGACGATCCGCAGCATCAACGGCTCCCTGGAGTGCGACGGCCGCAACCCGGCGCAGGTGCAGAGCAGGGTGAGCAGGTACCAGCAGTTCACCCAGATCCTCGGAACGTCACCCGGCGGCAATCTGTACTGCTGACGCCCTGACGTCCGACCGCTCGGCGTGGTGTCATGCACCTGACCTAAGACCCTCGGATCGCGGCCCGCGCACCGCACGTGCGCGGGCCGTCCCCGGACGAAGGGCAGCCACCATGCGCACCCCCCACGCCCTGCTCGCCACGACCGTCACGGCCGCCGCGCTGGCCGCGACGGTCGTGGCACCCCTGCCCGCCGCCGCGGAGGCGGCTCCGCCGCCCGGCGCCCACTACGTCCAGAGCGCGACGACCGGACTGAACGCCGCCGACACCGCCGGGGCGGTCGAACAGCACAGACCGCGCGGCGACGAGGACCGTCAGCAGTGGAACCTGAGCGCCGACGGCACCCTGGAGAACACCGACAGCCCCGGCACCTGCCTCGGCCGCACCGGCGACCAGGCCCGGACCGTCGCCTGCGCGAGCCCGGAGGCACGCTGGGAGATCGCCCCCGCGGGCGCGGACCGGTTCACGCTCACCGTCCCCGGCACCGACCGCCGCCTCACCGTCGCCCCGAAACCCTCCGGTGCCGATTTTCCCGCCCCGCTCGCCGTCGGCAGCGGTACGGGCGACCTCGCCACCTGGTACCTGACCCCGGTCGACCCGGTGACCCGTCCCCTGCCGCCGCGGGACCAACGCACCCTGGACCAGGTCACCTTCCTCACCGCCCACAACGCCTACGCCAACGGCGTCGACGGCGGCTTCGCCCCGCCCTTCATCGACCTCTTCCCCAACCAGAACCGAGGCATCGAACGCCAACTCGCCGACGGCGTCCGCGGATTCATGCTGGACATCCACCGGACCCCGGACGGCGCGATCCTCTGCCACAACAGCTGCACCCTGGTCAGCAGGCCCGTCGCCCTGTGGGTGGACCTCCAGCGGATCGTCGACTTCCTGCGCGCCCACCCCGACCAGTTCGTCACCGTCTTCCTGGAGGACTATGTCGGCCCGGACGTCCTGCGCGCCGAACTCGCCCGCGTCCAGGGGCTGTCGGACGTGCTCTACCGGCCCGACCGCACCGGTGTCCGGGAGGACGGCTGGCCGGCCATGGGACAGCTGACCGCCGCCGGACACCGGCTGCTGATCTTCACCGACCACAGCCGCGCCGCGGACCGGGCCGCCGGAACGACCCGGGACACCTTCGGTGTGATGTACCAGCGGGAGTGGACCGTCGAGAACCACTGGTCCATGGGCCCGGGCGTCGGCGCCTCCGACTGGTCCTGCTCCAGCCGCTGGTACGACGCGGGCACCAACATCCCGCTGACCCGCACCGAACCCGGCTTCCGCCCCCTGTTCGTCATGAACCACTTCCGGGACACCGCGATCACCTCCACCGCCGGCACCGACAACTCCAAGCTCGCCGACCGTGCCCGCCGGTTCTGCCTGCCGGCCGCCCGCAAGAAGCCCAACTACCTCGCCGTGGACCGCTACGACCTCGGCGATCCGGCGGCCGCCGTCGCCGCCCTCAACACCTACGCGTATCCGTAGCCGCCCCGCCGGTCCCGCTCCGGGCCGCCGGTCCCGGAGCGGGACTGGCGTGTTCGGCAGTTTTACGTATAACCTCTCCGGTCAATCCCCCTTCGAGAGGTCACGATGAGACGCATCCCCCTGGTCACCCTCGTCGTCGACGACTACGACGAGGCGATCCGCTTCTACACCGAGGCGCTCGGTTTCCGGCTCGCCGAGGACGCGCCCCGGCCGGACGGCGGCCGCTGGGTCGTCGTCGAACCGGACGCCGGGCACAGCGGCGCGGGGCTGCTGCTCGCCCGTGCCAAGGGGGAGGGCCAGCGGGCCAGGGTCGGTGACCAGACCGGCGGGCGGGTGGGCTTCTTCCTGCACACCGACGACTTCGCCCGCGACCACGCCCGTATGACCGCCGCCGGGGTGACCTTCCTGGAGGAGCCGCGCCACGAGCCGTACGGCCCGGTCGCCGTGTTCCAGGACCTGTACGGCAACCGCTGGGACCTGCTCCAGCCCGCCGCCCCCTGATCCGCTCCGACTTTTCCGCCGAACGACCCACTGAGGAACGACCGCACATGTCATCCACGCGCATGGACACCGAGACCCTCCGCCGCCTCCCCAAGGCGGTGCTGCACGACCACCTCGACGGCGGTCTGCGTCCCGCGACCGTCGTGGAGCTGGCGGAGGCCGTCGGCCACACCCTGCCCACCACCGACCCCGGCGAACTCGCCGCCTGGTACGTCGAGGCCGCGAACTCCGGTGACCTGGTCCGCTACATCGCCACCTTCGAGCACACCCTCGCCGTCATGCAGACCCGCGAGGGCCTGCTGCGCACCGCCGAGGAGTACGTGCTCGACCTGGCCGCCGACGGTGTCGTCTACGGCGAGGTGCGCTACGCCCCCGAACTGAACACCAGGGGCGGACTGACGATGGGCGAGGTCGTGGAGACCGTCCAGGAGGGACTCGCCGCCGGCATGGCCAAGGCGGCCGCCGCCGGGACGCCCGTCCGGGTCGGCACCCTGCTCTGCGGCATGCGGATGTTCGACCGGGTCCGCGAGGCCGCCGACCTGGCCGTCGCCTTCCGGGACGCCGGGGTCGTCGGCTTCGACATCGCCGGCGCCGAGGACGGCTTCCCGCCCGCCGACCACCTCGACGCCTTCGCGCACCTGCGCCGCGAGAACGTGCCCTTCACCATCCACGCCGGTGAGGCCCACGGCCTGCCCAGCATCCACCAGGCGCTCCAGGTGTGCGGCGCCCAGCGCATCGGGCACGGGGTGCGCATCACCGAGGACATCGTGGAGGGCAAGCTCGGCCGTCTCGCCGGCTGGGTCCGCGACCGCCGGATCGCGCTGGAGATGTGCCCCACCTCCAACCTCCAGACCGGCGCCGCGACCTCGATCGCCGAGCACCCGATCACCGCGCTGAAGGACCTCGGCTTCCGCGTCACCCTCAACACCGACAACCGTCTGGTCTCGGGCACCACCATGACGCGGGAGATGTCCCTGCTGGCCGAGCAGGCCGGCTGGACGGTCGAGGACCTGCGCACGGTCACGGTGAACGCCGTGAAGAGCGCGTTCCTCCCGTTCGACGAGCGGAACGCGCTCATCCGGGACGTCGTCCTGCCCGGCTACGACGCGGCGCTCTGAACCAGCCCCCGTACATACGCGGCCTGTCCGACGTGCTGCAGATCGTCGGACAGGACGCTGACCAGCCGTACGCCCAGGGTCACCGGGGGATCCCAGCCCTCGTCGATCACCCGTTCCAGGTCCTTGGCGGCCAGCGCGCGCAGCGCGCCGAGGGTCTGCTCGTGCACCGCGTCGTGGTAGCCGGTCAGCAGGCCGCCGTCGTCGACCCGTACCTCGGCGACCTTCGCCGAGGTGTGGCCGTACCCCGTGTCATGGCGGGGCAGGCCGAGGTCCAGGCGTTTCTCCCAGCCCTGGGAGAGCCACACCTGGTCGAGTCCGAAGGCGTCGGCGACGTGGTCGTCCTGGACCCGGGTGAGGTGCCAGACCAGCCAGGCGACGGAGTTCGCGTCGGGGCCGGGCCGGGCGTTGAGCGCGTCGGGGCCGAGGCCCTCGACGGCGGCGTGGACTTCTTCCCGGATGCGGCCGAAGCCGTCGATGAGGATGTCCTTGGCGTGCATGCCTCCACCCTCGCGCATCCGCGCGCCTCACGCGCCCCCGTTGTCCGACCTGTCCAGCAGGGCCATCAGCGCCCGCGCCGCCGGGCTCGTCGCCCGCGGTGACGGCACCAGGGCGACCGTCTCGTACACCGCCTCCCCGGTGTCCTTCAGCGGGAGCGCGGTGAGGGCCTCCCGCTTGTGCCGGAAGTGCCGCGGCACGACGGCGACGCCCAGGTTCTCGTCGACCAGGTCGAGCAGACTGTGCACGTCGTTCACCTCCAGCGCCACCGTGCGCCGTACGCCCGCGGCGGTGAAGGCGGCGTCGGTGGCGCGGCGCGGACCCCAGTCCGGGTGGAAGTCGACGAAGACCTCGTCGGCCAGGTCGTGCGGGGTCAGCGGTGCCCCCGTCCGTGCGAGCCGGTGGTCCGGGTGGCACAGCACGGTCATCGGCTCACTGGTCAGCGGCACCGACCGCAGCTGCTCCGGGTCCGCCTCCGTCCGGTAGGCGAAGGCCAGGTCCAGCCGCCCCGCCGCGACCTCCTCCGCCAGCGCGGCCGAGCCCCACTGGCGCAGCCGGATCTCCACGTCCGGGTGGAGCCGCCGGAACGTGGCGAGCAGCTCCGCCACGTTCACCCCGGCGATGCACTGCTCGGCGCCCAGCGCGAGGGTGCCGCGCAGCACGCCCTGCACCGCGGCCACCGCCTCGTGCGCCGCCCGTACCTGTGCCAGGATCCGCTCGGCCTCCGCCAGCAGCGCCCGCCCCGCCTCGGTGAGCGTCACCCTGCGGGTCGTCCGCACGAAGAGCGGGGTCTGCAGCTCGCGCTCCAGGGCGCGGATGGACGCGGACAGGCCCGACTGGGAGACCATCAGCCGCTCCGCCGCGCGGGTGAAGTGCTGGTCCTCGGCCACGGCGACGAAGTGCTGGAGGTGACGCAGTTCCATGATTGAGAAGCGTATCCGCTGAATCCCATCGGATTCTTCTGTTGGACCACTGCCCGCAGGTCACGACAGAGTGGACGGGCGGTTCGACGGAACCGCCGAGACGTGTGCCAACCCCTCTGGAGTCGTGTTGTACACCGCACACCCCGACCGTTACGCGGACATGCCCTACCGGCGCGCCGGACGCAGCGGCCTGAAGCTCCCCGCGCTCTCGCTCGGCCTGTGGCACAACTTCGGTCCCGACCGTGCGGCCGAGACCCAGCGCGCCATCCTGCGCCGCGCCTTCGACCTGGGCGTCACCCACTTCGACCTCGCCAACAACTACGGGCCCCCGCCGGGTGCGGCCGAGTCCGCCCTCGGCGAGGCGCTGAAGTCGGACTTCGGGCGGTACCGCGACGAACTGGTGATCTCCACCAAGGCCGGCTACCTGATGTGGCCCGGCCCGTACGGCGAATGGGGCTCGCGCAAGTACCTGCTGTCCTCGCTGGACCAGAGTCTGAGCCGGATGGGCCTGGATCACGTCGACATCTTCTACTCGCACCGCTTCGACCCTCGGACTCCGCTGGAGGAGACGATGGGCGCGCTGCACTCGGCGGTCCAGCAGGGCAAGGCGCTGTACGTCGGTGTGTCCAACTACTCCGCGGAGCAGACCCGCGAGGCCGCCCGCATCCTCGGTGAGCTGGGCACGCCGCTGCTGATCAACCAGCCCCGTTACTCGATGCTCGACCGCCGCCCGGAGGACGAGGGGCTGATGGACGCCCTGGACGAACTCCAGGTCGGCTCCATCGCCTACTCCCCGCTCGAGCAGGGCCTGCTGACCGCCCGCTACCTCGACGGCATCCCCGAGGACTCCCGGGCCGCGAGCGACAGCCCCTTCCTGAACACCGAAGCCGTCACCGGGGAACTGGTGGGCCGGCTGCGCGCGCTCGACGAGATCGCCGCCTCGCGCGGCCAGACCCTGGCGCAGATGGCACTGTCCTGGGTGCTGCGCGGCGGCCGGCTCACCTCCGCCCTGGTCGGCGCGAGCAGCCCGCAGCAGCTCGAGGACAGCGTCGCGGCCACCCGGAACCTCGACTTCGGCGAGGAGGAGCTGGCCCGTATCGACGCGGTCGTGAAGCAGTAGTTTTACCGGACCGTGCCAGTCCGTCCGCCGGGCGTACGCGCGTGACGCGTACGCCCGTTCGGCCTTCGGTGGCCCGCGGAAGGCACGGGCACCGGTTCGGGGCGGGCGGGGTGGTGCCGGCCGGCCGTCGTCGGCGGGGTCATGCCCCTTCGGGCACCCGGTCCAGGAAGCCGTACACGGCGCGGACGCGGTCCTCGGCGTCGAGCGTGATCACGTCCGAGCCGGCGACGGGGGCCGAGCCGTCCGCCCGGTTCACCAGCTCCCAGGAGAAGCGCGCGGTGTCGTGGTGGCCGTCGGTGTTCCCCACGAGCCGGAAGACGAAGCCGGGGAACCGCTCGTGCACCGCCGCGATCACCGCGGTGATCGCCTCGTGGCCGACGGCGTCGGACAGCGGGTCGGTGTAACGGCCGTCCGCGGTCCACACATCGGCCACCGCCTTGGCGCGCGCCTCGGCGCCGTCGGCGTTCCAGGCCTCGAAGTAGCGGGCGACGACGGCGTCGTAGCGGCGGGCGGCTGTGGTCATGGCGAATCCCCCAGGGAGGTCGTCTCTGCCGGTCGGACGGTGGATCCCGGTCGTGGCGACCCGGTGCCCCCACCTTGCCCGCGCCCTGGGCCCGCGGTCGATTACCTCCGAGGTCATATGCGGCCCGTCGGCCGCACCCGCACCATTTCGGCCAACGGCGGCGGTGAATATGCCAGGAGACTGGCCGGAAACACATGGTGACAGTGTTTCAGTGGTGAACATACTCGACTAGCGAGAGCGCTTCACACCGCGCGACGGCGCCCTCACGCACAGCATGCGAGCCACGAGGCGGGCAGCCGGCCCGGCCCGGCGGGCGAGCAACGCAGCGGGGGAGGGAACGTGCACGACGAATTCCTGTGCCATGTCACCGCGTACGGGGTCTGCGACGGCCGGCGTATCGGCGTACCGCTCGGCACCTACCGGGCGCCCACCCTCGCCCTCGCCCTGTGGTGGCTGCGCGACCGTGCCCTCTGGATCGCCGAGCGCCTCGACCCGCGGCCCGACGCCGAGCACTTACCGCCGGGGGCACTCGTCCCCGTCGCCGACGGGGTGCCCGACGTCCCCGCCGTACTGCGCACCTGGTGCGGCGACGTCGCCCGGCAGGAGGAGGTGGCCGAGACGCTCGCCGCCGGGCGGATGGTACGCCTCGCCACCGGCGACGACACCACCGAGTACGAACTGCTGGCCGAGTCCGTGGACGCCCTGCGCATGCAGCGCGCCGCCCGCGCCCTCGGAGTCCCGGTCGCCTGACCGCACCCTCCCCACCGGCCGTCCCGCCCACCTGGCGCACGACCCGGCCGGACGCACGAGAGCTCCGCCCCGGACCTGACGGCCGCCGCCGGCGGGGACACGGCCGACGCTCGGGTGGCCGGCGTCACCGCGCGGCTCATCTGCCCGGCATGCGGTGCGGCGAGGGGGCGAGGGGACCGTTCCGGGCCTGACGGTCGCCGCCGGCGGGGACACGGCCGACGCTCGGGTGGCCGGCGTCACCGCGCGGCTCATCTGCCCGGCATGCGGTCCGGCGGGGGGTACGAGGGGACCGTTCCGGGCCTGACGGTCGTCGGCGGTGGGGGCGCACGGTCGGTGTCCGGGGGCCGGTGTCAGTGGTGCGTCCCGGGGGCGTGGTGGCGGTGGAGCGTCCGGGCCGCCAGCGCGCCCGTGAACCCGGTGGCCAGGCCCCACAGCAGGGCCAGGCCCAAGGCGCTCCACAGTCGTGGTCTCAGCAGTACCTGGCCGGAGAGGCCCTCGCCCAGATCGCCGATGCCGAGCACGGACAGGCCGAACCGTGCGGAGACCCGGGCCATGAGGCAGATCATCAGCACGGTCAGCGCCAGCGCCACCGCCATGCGCACGGCGTGCTGCCAGGCCCGCACCCGGGTGGGGGAGCGGGCCGCCATCAGGAACGCGGTGGCCAGCAGCAGCACCGCTGTCACCACCAGCAGCCACCACCACTTCCCGCCGTCGTGCTCGGTGAGCGTGCCCAGGTTCAGGGTGGAGACGTCCGGTGTGCGCAGCACCTCGTCGAGCACGTGCGGCATGGGCAGCCCGAAGGGCCCCTCCACCCTGCCGTCCCAGGTGGCACCGAGCCCGATCGTCAGCGCCGGCCAGACCACGTTGGGCAGCCCCAGCAGGATCACGGCGAACGTCTCGGCCGGATGCCCCCGGGTGGCGGCGACGACCAGCGCGATGACGAGACCGATGGCGACCGCGGCCAGCAACAGCAGCACCATCGCGTGCGCCGCGGGACGCACCGACTTCTGGAAGCGCAGCAGCCCGGCCGGCAACGGGGCGCCACGGGACACCATCAGCGCCACCAGCAGCACGCCCGCCAGCCAGAGCAGGCCGATGAGGACGGTCGGCGGCACATCGGTGGAGAACCCCACCACCGGCCTGAGCCCGAACAGCTCACCCAGATCACCGAGTGGACCGTCCCCGAGGGACAGCTCGTACGTGTGCCGCGCGGCGAGCGCGAGACCGAGGACCGCGAGCAGCCACAACGCGGCGATCCGCGCCGCCCACCAGGCCAGCTCGGGCGCCCCGGCGACCGCCCGGTGCCGCAGCGGGCGCAGGAAGCCCCGGCCGATGACCAGCGCCCCGACGAGGGTGACGGACAGCGGGACGACCGTCAGACCGCCCTCCGCGCCGGCCAGCTCGCCGGCGTCCCCGGAGAGCTCCACCGTCCCGCCGACGGCCGTGACCACGGTCGCCGCGACCACCTGGGGGAAGGAACCGCCAGGGAGGTCCGTGGCACCGGCCGCCCACAGTCCCGGCGCGGCCACCGCGCCCATGGCGATCAGCGCGCCGAGGACCGTGGCGAGGGCCTGCGCCCAGCCGTGGCGGGCGACCTGACGGCCGGAAGGGGTGCGTGAGCTCACCTCTGCACGCTAAGCAGCCCCGGCCCGCCCCGCCCGCCGGGAGACCCTAACCGGGATGCCCGTGGCCCGTCCGGATCACCAGGGCGTGGTCGCCGAGGCCCAGCAGGCGGCCGGCCGGCAGCTCACCGAGGGTCGTCAGGACCGCCTCGATGCGGGCGGTGGCCGGATCGAACGCCGCGTCGAGCACGGTGCCGCGCTCCTCGCCGCACTCGGTGAGCACCCTGCTCCCCACCAGATCACGGTGGGGCGGAACCTCGGCCGGGTCGCCGGCCGGGCGCGCGATCAGCATGTCCGGGCCGGCCGCGCCCAGGGCGCTCCAGGCCACCACGGCCTCCCTGCGCAGCCGCCCGCGCCGTATCCGGACATGCGTGACCTCCCCGGACGCCGCGTCGACCGTCAGCGCGCGGACCACCCCGACCCGGTCCGCGTCGCCCGGCGTCAGGACGGGCAGCCCGCGCACCCGTGAGAACAGCATCATCGGGCCGCGCCCCTCCCGCGGCCGCGGTGGGCCACGGCCCGGGCGGCGAAGGCCGGCAGGTCGTCGGTGACGTACGTCGTCGCGTGCGCCGGGATCACCAGCGTCCGGCCGGAGACGCTCAGGGCCTCGCCCCGTGGCACGTACACCTGGTGCCGGCGGTGCCGGGAGCCGTGCACCAGTTCCCGGTGCGCGGCGAGCCGGAACGCGACGAGCCGGCCGCTGGTGCCGCCCTCCACCAGCACGTCGAGCACCGTGCCCACCAGGTCGCCGTCGTCGGTCAGCACGTCCGCCCCGAGCAGCCGCCCGCGCAGGGCGTCACGGCGCGCCACCGACAGGGGCAGATCGAACAGTGCCCCCTCGTCGCGGACCATCACCGCGTGACGGCCCAGGCAGTGCACCGCCTGCCAGGGCAGATCCCGCGGCAGCGGGCCCGACATCAGGGTCCGGCCGGTGAGGGTGAAGCTCGCGATCCGCTCGCCCTCCGGGTCGAAGACCGTGTCCTTGACATGCGCCACGGCATCACCGCCCAGCGTCACCACGGGCAGCGTCGTCAGGCTCCGTACCGCTGTCAGTCCGTTCATGACGCCCCTTCCGCCGCACCCCGGCGGAACCCGGGTTCCCCGCCCCGCGGGAGCGAACACCGATCAGGTGGACTGTGCCGCGAGTGTCGGGGTACCAGGACTGGTGCAGATTCGTCCGGCCGGCCCGGCTTCGCGGAGAGAACAGCATGACCTACTACCTGGACAGGGCAGTGATACCGACTGGTTTCGACGTGCCCGTGGAACCGCTGCGGCGGTCGGCGCACTTCACCGGCGAGCCGGGGTGCATCGCCGAGGCGCGGACGTTCGCCGCGCACTTCCTTCAGCAGCTGCGCACCGAATGGTGCGCCACGATCGACGAACGGGCCGACGGCGCGGTGCTGCTGGTGGTGAGCGAACTGGTCACCAACGCGGACCGGCACAGCGACGGCCCGTACATCCTGGAGCTGGAGGGCACCGCCAACGCGCTCACGGTGGCGGTGTACGACAGCAGCGCCAGCCTGCCCCGGGTCTTCCCGCGCAACCCCGAGCGCGTCGGCCGGCACGGTCTGGAGATCGTCCGCGCGCTGGCGAGGGACGTCACCGTCGAACGCGTGCCGGTCGGCAAGCGCGTACGCGCCGTGCTGAACCTCGGCGACGCCTGACCGGCGACGCCGTCGCCCGCCCGGTCAGGCGCAGCCGAGCTCGCCCAGCATGCCCTCGCGCAGCCGGGTGATGATCCGCTTGATCAGGCGGGACACATGCATCTGCGAGCAGCCGAGGCGCTCACCGATCTCCGCCTGGGTGGCCTCCTCCACGAACCGCATGTGGATGATCTCCCGGTCGCGTTCGCTGAGCTCGGCCATCAGCGGAGCGAGCGAGTGGAAGTCCTCGACGAGGCGCAGCCCCTCCTCCTCGACGCCGATGAAGTCGGCCAGTACGGCCTCGCCGTGCTCGGGGCCGTCACCGGTGAGGGCGGCGTCCAGTGACGACGAGTTGTACCCGTTCGCGGCGATCTGCCCCTCGACGACCTGCTGCTCGGTGATGTTCATCAGGGTGGCCAGCTCGCCGACCGTGGGCTCCCGGTCCAGCCGGCTGGCGAGCTCCTCGCGGGCCTTCGCCAGCTCGACCCGCAGCTCCTGGAGCCGGCGCGGCACGTGCACGGCCCACGTGGTGTCCCGGAAGAACCGCTTGATCTCACCGACGATGTACGGCAGCGCGAAGGAGGTGAACTCGACCTCGCGGGACAGCTCGAACCGGTCGATGGCCTTGATCAGACCGATCATGCCGGTCTGCACGATGTCGTCCATGTCGTCGCCGCGGCCGCGGAACCGCCCGGCCGCGAACCGGACGAGGGACATGTTCATCTCGATGAGGGTGTTGCGCGCGTACTGGTACTCGTGCGTGCCCTCCTCCAGCTCCGCCAGGCGACGGAAGAACTGGCGGGACAGCTCCCTGGCGTCACGCGGGGCGACGGCACGCGGATCCACCATGTCCCGCAGGTCCCCGTCACCCGTACCGGCCCCGGTGTGCTGCTCGACTACCTGCGCCTGCGACCGGATCACGGCGGTCCTCATTCCCTCTCCCCACGGACGTCATGGCTGACATGTGCCTGAGACCTGCGAGTACCCAGGTCGCACCGACCCATGCCCACCGAGTTCCGGGAGAATCGGAACCGCGGTGCGCACCGGTCGTCACTCGTACGTCCGATGGTACGGGGGCGCGGCCCGCAAGGCGTTCCGGGCCGCGCCCCGGAACGCCTTCACTCAGGGCGGAACGCCGGTCCCTTCCACTCGGGGCCGGAGTTCCTAGGCTGAGGAGGTGACCAGTCAAGAGATGACCGGCCCAGCGCCGGACCGTGCCCGTGTCATCCCCCTGCGCCCCGGCCCGCCGCCGGACCCGGTGGCTCCCGCGCCCAGGGAGCCGTTGCTGCGCGACCTCGTCGGGGACGTGCTCCGCAGCGAGCGGCTCGCCCAGGAACGGACGCTGAAGGACGTCGCCGACGCGGCCCGGATCTCCATGCCCTATCTCTCGGAGGTGGAGCGGGGCCGCAAGGAGGCCTCCTCGGAGGTCCTCGCGGCCGCCGCCCGGGCGCTCGGCCTCGGCCTCGGCGACCTGCTGACCCGGGCCCACGGAGAACTGGTCCGCGTCACCGGCCGGCGGGCCGTCCCCACGGCCCGGGGAGTGTCCGGCTCCGCGCACAACGGACTCTGCCTGGCCGCCTGACCCGCGCCCGGCGCCTCACACCCTCTCAGGGGCCTGTCTGACGATTCCCACCCGCCCTCCGGGCGGACGACGGGAATCGTCAGACAGGCCCCAGGCGCCGGGCCAGCACCTCGTCGGCCAGGCCGTACGCCACGGCCTCCTCGGCGGTGAACACCTTGTCGCGGTCCATGTCGGCCCGCAGGGTCGCCACGTCGTGGTGCGTGTGCCGGGACAGCACCTCCTCCACCTGGGAGCGGATCCGCACCATCTCCTTGGCCCGCAGCGACAGGTCGGACGCCGTGCCGCGCGTCCCGCCGGAGGCGGGCTGCCCGAGCAGCACCCGCGCGTGCTCCAGCACGAACCGCCGCCCCGGGTCCCCGCCGGCCAGCAGCACGGCCGCCGTGGAGGCCGCCTGCCCGACACAGAACGTCGAGATCGGCGCCTGGACGAACGTCATCGTGTCGTAGATCGCCATCAGCGAGGTGAACGAGCCGCCGGGGGAGTTGATGTAGACCGCGATCTCGCTCTCCGGGGCCGACGACTCCAGATGGAGGAGCTGCGCGATGACGACGTTGGCGACCCCGTCGTCGATCTCCGTCCCCAGGAAGATGATCCGCTCGGCCAGCAGCCGGCTGAACACGTCGTAGGACCGCTCGCCCTGCGGGGTGCGCTCGACGACGTTCGGAATCGTGTACGACCCCATCACCGCAGCCCCATCCTGGGCCGGGCGGCGGCCGGACGGACGTCGTCCAGCGACTCCACCACCCGGTCGACCATCCCGTACCCCCTCGCCTGCTCGGCGGTGAACCAGCGGTCCCGGTCGCCGTCCCGGGAGATGGTCTCCGGGGTCTGGCCGGTGTGCTCGGCGGTGATCCGCTCGATGGTCCGCTTGGTGAACTCCAGGCTCTCCGCCTGGATCTCGATGTCGGCGGTGGTGCCCCCGATGCCCCCCGACGGCTGGTGCATCATGACGCGCGCGTTCGGCAGGGCGCAGCGCTTGCCGGGCGTGCCGACACAGAGCAGGAACTGGCCCATGCTGGCCGCGAAGCCCATGGCCAGGGTCGAGACGTCGTTGGGGATCAGCCGCATCGTGTCGTAGATGGCCAGGCCCGCGTGGACCGAGCCGCCGGGGCTGTTGATGTACAGGCTGATGTCGGTGCGCGGGTCCTCGGCGGACAGGATCAGCAACTGCGCGCACACACGGTTGGCGGACACCTCGTCGACCTGCGTGCCGAGCAGCACGATGCGCTGCGCGAGGAGCTGGGCGGCGAGATGGTCGTCGAACCGGGTCGGCGGGGTGTCGCCCTCCTCGGCCCGGGGCAGCGGGACCGGCCACGGGCCGGCGGTGAACGGAGACATCGGCGCTCCTGGGGGTCGCTGGAACGCGGCCGGGACGACCGCGTGCCCCCACTCTCGACCGGCCCGCCGGGTCGGCGGGGAAACCTCTGCCCGTGGCAGATCCGCCGTGGGCAGAGCGATCGTCCGTACCGCCGTCCGGACCGGTCCGGGGCCGCACCGATGAGTTCCGGGGCGGGGCCGGGTCAACACTCATGACCGTGTTCCACGCCCGGGAGGTACTCATGACCACCGACGGATTCACCACATGCCTCTGGTACGACGGCCGGGCCGAGGAGGCCGCGAACTTCTACGTCTCGGTCTTCAAGGACTCGAGCCTCGGCGACGTCGTCCGCAACACCGGCGCCACGCCCGGCGCCGAGGGCTCCGTGCTCACCGTGGAGTTCACGGCCAACGGCCAGAAGTTCGTCGCGCTCAACGGCGGGCCCGAGTTCACGTTCAACGAGGCGATCTCCTTCCAGCTCGACTGCGCGGACCAGGCGGAGATCGACCACTACTGGGAGAAGCTCGTCGAGGGCGGCGGCGAGCACGGCCCCTGCGGCTGGCTCAAGGACCGGTTCGGTGTCTCCTGGCAGGTCAACGCGGTGCGGCTGACCGAGATGATCAGCGACCCGGACCGACGGAAGGCGGACCGCGCCATGAAGTCCATGATGACGATGGGCAAGCTCGACATCGCCGCCCTGGAGAAGGCGTACGCGGGCGAGTGAGACGGCCCGGCCCCGTCCGGAAGGGGCCGAAGCCACGGCCGTACCGCCCGGAGGCACCCCGCGCCGGGCCGACGCGACAGCCGGCGGCCCGCGGGGCGTCACCGCCCCGGGCGGGCCCGGCCCGCCCGGGGCGGACATGGCATGATCGGGCGCATGCGTGAACGAGTTGTGGCCGCGTGCGACGGGGCTTCGAAGGGAAACCCGGGACCCGCCGGCTGGGCCTGGGTGGTCGCCGACGACGCCGAGAGGCCGGTCCGCTGGGAGGCGGGAGCGCTCGGCAGGGCCACCAACAACATCGCCGAACTCACGGCGCTGGAGCGGCTGCTGGCGGCGACCGACCCCGCCGTACCGCTCGAGGTCCGGATGGACTCGCAGTACGCCATGAAGGCCGTCACCACCTGGCTCCCCGGCTGGAAGCGCAACGGCTGGCGCACCGCGGCCGGCAAACCGGTCGCCAACCAGGAACTCGTCGTCCGCATCGACGAACTCCTCCAGGACCGCTCGGTCGAGTTCCGCTACGTCCCCGCCCACCAGGTCGACGGCGACCGGCTCAACGACTTCGCCGACCGCGCGGCCAGCCGGGCGGCCACCGCCCAGGAGGACGCCGGCAGCGAGCTGGGCTCGCCCGAGCCGCCGGCCGCCCCGGACCGCCCGGCGGGCGGCACGGCCAAGCGCGGTTCCGGCCCGGCGAGGACACCCCGGCAGCGCGGCGGCTCGTCGTCCCGCACGATCAAGGCGAAGTTCCCGGGCCGCTGCCCGTGCGGACGGTCCTACGCGGCCGGCGAACCCATCGCCAGGAACGACAAGGGCTGGGGCCACCCCGAGTGCCGGACGGCGGCCCGGAGCGTCTGAGCGGGCGCACGACGACGGGGGAGCCGCCCGCCGGCCGGGCGGCACGGATGACAGACTGACCCCCATGGACGAGCGCACATTCGACAGGTCGCAGCAGCACGCCTCCGTGATCGGTCTCGGCACATGGCAACTCGGGGCGGACTGGGGCGACGTCGATGACAAGGAAGCCCTCGCGGTGCTGGAGACCGCCGCCGAGTCGGGCGTCACCTTCTTCGACACCGCCGACGTGTACGGCGACGGACGCAGCGAGCAGACCATCGCGTCGTTCATCGGCGGACGGCCCGATCTGCACGTACTGGTCGCCACCAAGATGGGCCGCCGGGTCGACCAGATCCCCGGGAACTACGTCCTGGACAACTTCCGCGCCTGGAACGACCGCTCGCGGCGCAACCTCGGCGTCGACCGGATCGACCTGGTGCAGCTGCACTGCCCGCCGACCCCCGTCTACTCCACCGACGAGGTCTTCGACGCCCTCGACACCCTGGTGGAGGAGGAGCGGATCGCCGCCTACGGCGTCAGCGTGGAGACCTGCGCGGAGGCGCTCACCGCGATCGCCCGGCCGAACGTGGCGAGCGTGCAGATCATCCTCAACCCGTTCCGCATGAAGCCGTTGCGCGAGGTCCTCCCGGCGGCCCGCGAGGCGGGCGTCGGCATCATCGCCCGCGTCCCGCTCGCCTCCGGACTGCTGTCCGGCAAGTACACCCGGGACACCGTCTTCGCCCAGAACGACCACCGCAGCTTCAACCGGCACGGCGAGGCCTTCGACCAGGGCGAGACCTTCTCCGGCGTCGACTACGCGACCGGTGTCGAGGCCGCCGCCGAGTTCGCCGCGCTCGCCCCCGAGGGATACACCCCGGCCCAGCTCGCCCTGCGCTGGATCATCGAGCAGCCCGGCGTCACCACCGTCATCCCCGGCGCCCGCACGCCCGAGCAGGCCCGCGCCAACGCGGCCGCCGCCCGGCTCCCGGAGCTGCCCGGGGCGACGCTCACGGCGATCCGGGACCTCTACGACCGGCGGATCAAGGACCAGGTGGAGGGCCGCTGGTAGCGGCGACGGACGTCACGGCTCCAGGAGCAGCTGCCGCTCCTGCTCCTGGTCGCCGGAGGCGGCGCCCTCGTCGCGCGCCGTGAAGGACCGCGTGAGGGTGTCGCTCGCCCGCCGCACCGCCTCCGGAGTGCCCTGCACGGTGACGGTCACCGGCGCCGACAGCGGCCCCGCGTCCGCGGCCCCGGCCGCCGCCTCCCGCTTCTCCCCGGTGAACGTCGCCACGCGGACCGTCGCGTGCGCCGCGGAGGGACGCTGCTCCGCGTCCCCGAACGTGCCCTCCAGGACCCGGACGACCGCCCGGGCGTCGTCGGCGTCCCCGCCGCTGAACGTCACGGTGAGCTGGGTGTCCGACATACGTCCACGACCTCCTGGCCTCGGTGTCATCGCCGTCCGTGTAACCGTGCCCCGCACCCCCAAACCGGCGACCGGCCTGGGAGGACGGCGGCTTTCGGGGCATCCGGAGGAGGGAGACCAACGGAAAGGGAGGCACTGTGTCGGACACGGAGCGGGGCGAGGGCAGGCGCCGGGGACGGAACGAGACGGAGGACGAGAGAGCGGACCGGATGTGGACGGAGCTCATCCAGGAGGTCCGCGTCGCCCAGATGGGGGTGCAGATCCTCTTCGGTTTCCTGCTGACCGTCGTGTTCACCCCGACCTACGCCAGACTCTCCGACACCGATCAGACGATCTACCTCATCACGGTGGTGCTGGGCGCCTGCGCCACCGGCGCCCTCATCGGCCCGGTGTCCCTGCACCGGCTCGTCTCCGGACGGCGCATCAAGGCGCAGGCCGTGCGGTGGGCCTCCCGGCTCACCCTGCTCGGCCTCCTGCTGCTGCTGGCCACCACCAGTTGCTCCCTGCTGCTCATCCTGCGCGTGGCCACCCACGACGGCTTCGTGCCCTACCTGGTGGCCGGAGTGGTGGCCTGGTACCTGCTGTGCTGGTTCGGCCTGCCGATGTGGGCCCGGTACCGCCACACCGCGCGCCAGGGGGAGTTCAGTTCCCGGTGAGGACGTCCGCGAGGAAGTCGTCCACCCGGACCTCCTCGCACCCCGGCGGCACCAGCAGCCGGGTCTCGTGCAGGAACCCGCCGACGGTCTCGGCCCACGCGAACACCACCGCGTGGTGCCGGCCGCCGTCGGCGTGGGCCTCGCCGAGGAACTCCATCCGCAGCTCCCGCCCCACACCCCGGGACTCCGGCCGCAGCCGTACGTCCCCGATGCCGACCGGGCGGGTGAGACCCTCGGTGACCATCTCCCGGTCGAGCTGCCAGCGGGCGAGGACCCGGCCGTCGTGGCTGAAGACGATGGTGACGGCGAACGGGTCGGACGGGTCGTAGCTCAGGTGGGCGAGCACGGGAAAGCGGTCCGTGTCGCCCGCCTGGAGCTCCACCACCAGGGTCTTGTGCACGAACGAGTTCACGAAAGGGCCTCCGGGAAGTACCGACGTAGAGCCCTCTAGTACCCCGCATCCACGCAAGATGCTCAGCCCTATGGGTGAATCACCGGCCGTGCGGGACCGTCGGGGGCGTCAGCCGAGGGCGTCCCGCAGCGCCGGCAGCAGCGTCTTCTCCGACCAGTCCAGGTACGCCGGCTGCGACTCGCCGCCGATCTGCACCAGGGCGATCTCGGTGAAACCCGCCTCGGCGTAGGGGCGGACGGCCTCGACGAAGTCCGACGGGTCGCTGCCGCACGGAATCGACCCGGCGACGTCGTCGGGCCGGACGAACTGCGTCGCCGACGCGAAGGAGTCCGGGTGCGGCAGCTCCGAGTTGACCTTCCAGCCGTTGCCGAACCAGCGGAACTGGTCGTGGGCGCGTTCGACGGCCGCGTCCCGGTCGGGGTCGTAGCACACCGGAAGCTGCCCCACCCGCGGCTTGCCCTGCCCGCCGTGCCGGTCGAAGTCGTCGAGGAGTTCCGCCTTCGGCTCGGTGGCGATCACCAGGTCGGCGAGCCGGCCCGCGAGGGCGCAGGACCGCTTCCCGGACACCGCGACACCGATCGGCGGCGGCTCGTCCGGCAGGTCCCACAACTTGGCCGACTCGACGTCGAAGTGGGTGCCCCGGTGGTTCACGTGGCCGCCCTCGAACAGCGCGCGGATGATCTCCACCGCCTCCTCGAGCATCTCGTGCCGCACGTCCACGGACGGCCAGCCGCCGCCCACCACGTGCTCGTTGAGGTTCTCGCCGGAGCCGAGCCCCAGCCGGAACCGGCCCTCGGACAGCAGCTGCGTCGTCGCCGCCTTCTGCGCCACCACCGCCGGGTGGTAGCGCAGCGTCGGACACGTCACGTACGTCATCAGCGGGATGCGCGAGGTGGCCTGCGCGGCGGCACCCAGCACGCTCCAGGCGTACGGCGCGTGACCCTGCGACGCCAGCCAGGGGAAGTAGTGGTCCGAGGTCACCGAGAAGTCGAAGCCGGCCTCCTCGGCCCGCACCACATGGTCGACCAGCTCACGGGGCCCAGCCTGCTCGGTCATCATCGTGTATCCGATTCGCACCATGTGCCCCGGGTCCCCCGGCCGGGGGCGGGGAAAACGATGGATCACCCGGCGGCGCCCCGGGCAGGATGCCCCTCATGACCGCCCACCCGCTCCCCGCCGCGGAGCCCGCCGCCCAGGGCGTCGACGCGTCCGGCGTCCACGCCTTCCTCGACGCCCTCGAAGCCGCCCCGGACATCGAGCCGCACAGCCTGATGATCCTGCGCCACGGCCACCTGGTGGCCGCCGGCTGGTGGGCACCGTACGCCGCGCGGCGCCCGCATCTGCTGTACTCGCTCAGCAAGAGCTTCACGGCGACCGCCGCCGCCCTCGCCGAGGCCGAGGGACTGCTCGACTTCGACGCCCCGGTGCTGTCGTACTTCCCGGAGTTCGAGGCCGGCATCACCGACCCGCGCAGCCGGGCGATGCTGGTCCGGCACGTGGCGTCCATGGCCAGCGGCCACGAGAGCGAGACCGTCGACGCGGCGTTCGCCGCCGACCCCGCCGAACCCGTGCGCGGCTTCCTGCTCCAGCCGCCGCAGCGCGACCCGGGCACCGTCTTCGCCTACAACCAGCCCTGCACGTACACCCTCGGCGCGATCGTGCAGCGGGTCACGGGACAGCCGCTCACCGGCTATCTGCGGCCCCGGCTGTTCGACCCGCTGGGCATCGGCGAGACGCTGTGGCAGCGGGACCGCACCGGCCGCGAGATCGGCTTCAGCGGACTGCACGCCGCCACCGACGCCGTGGCCCGGCTCGGCCAGCTGTACCTGAACGACGGGGTGTGGCGGGGCGAACGGCTGCTGCCCGAGGGATGGGCCGCCCGCGCCTCCCACCCGCACACACCGACCGCCGGAACCGCGCTGGTGGGGGACCGGCAGGACTCGAACCGCGGCTACGGGTACCAGTTCTGGGTCTCCCGGCACGGATTCCGGGGCGACGGGGCCTACGGGCAGTTCTGCCTCGTCCTGCCCGAGCACGACGCGGTGGTCGCCGTGACGACGGCGACCGAGCGGACGCAGGAGTACCTCGACCTGGTCTGGCGGCACCTCCTGCCCGCCTTCCACCCGGAGCCGCTGACCGGCCGCCAGGCCAGGGACACCGCCCTGCGCGAACGCCTCGAACGGCTCGCCCTGCCCCCGGCCGGGGGAGGCCCCGTACCGCCGGAGCGGGCCGGGGACTGGTCCGGCGCCGCGTTCACCCCGGAGGGCGGGGGCTGCGCCGACCAGCCGAAGCTGACCGCAGCCGAGGTCACGGCGGACGCCGGCGGCGGCTGGACGCTGACCCTCACCGAGGACGGAGAACGGTTCGGCGCACCGTTCTCCGCCGGGCAGGGGTGGACGACCGCCGAGAAGCCCGCCCCGGCCGCCGCGAGCGGAGGCTGGGCCGACGGCGACACCCTCGCCGTGGACCTGGTGTTCCTGGAGACGCCGCACCGCCTCCGGGTCACCTGCTCCCTCACCGACCGGACCTTCACCGCCCGCTGGCTCACCCGCCCGCTGCACGAGTGGCCCCTGCGCAAGCTGCGCGCCCCGCGCGGCTCAGTCCGCGGCGGGCCGGAACGTCCGTAGGAAGGTCCGCAGGGCCTCCCGGCTCGCGGGTTCCTCCCAGCCGGCGGCCGGGGTCGTCCAGCGCAGCGAGAAGCCGCGCCCGCCGCCCAGCAGGAACCCGCGGCCGAGGGTGCGCACCCGGGCGCCGCCGGCCTCGGCGTACCACTCCAGGTCGGCGGCCTCGCGCCCCTGGTACGTCGTCGTCCGGATCCCGCCGATCCGCTCGTAGCCGGCGCCGGACCGTTCCAGGCGCGGCTCCACGTCGTCCCGCCACACGGCCACCGCGTCCGGCCCCACCCGCTCGCTGTAGGTGACGGCGAGCGTGCGCGGGTCCCCGTCGGCGCCGAAGGTGACGCGGTAGCCCCGGTCGGCGCCGCGGGAGGTGTCCAGCCGCTCCCAGCCCTTCGGCAGCGCGACGGAGAAGCCCTCCGGGGCGTGGTAGGCGCGGTAGCCGGGCGGGAGGCCGCCCGTGCCGTCCGACGGGGAGGGGGACGGGGTGGGCGTGGACGGGTCCCCGGATCCGTCCGGTGGGCCGGCCGGCGCGGACGCCGAGGGCGGCGGCGCGTCGGCGGCGGAACCGCCGCCGGCGCCCGGCAGCCCCCGCGCCGCGGCGAGCACGGCGACCGCCACCGTGACGACGGCGAGCGTGGTGCCGAGGAGCGTCGTCCGTCTGCCCCGTTCCCGGCCCGCGTACCGCACGGTGCCGGTGTGCGAGCCGTGCGGCCGGGGGACCGGCGCCGCCTCCGGGGCCTCCCGCAGCACACGGATGAGCGCCCCGCGGACCACCTGGCGGGTCAGCCGCTCCCGCGGGTCCTCGCGCAGCAGCCCCTGGACGACCTGGGTGAGCGGGCCCGCCCGCACCGGTGCGCGCGGCGGCAGCCGGTCCACGCCCTTCAGCGTGGCCTCGGGCCGCCCGCGGTCCCGGAACGGCGGACGCCCCTCCAGCATCGTGTGGAGGATCGCGCCCAGCGCCCACAGGTCCGCGGCGGGCCCGGTCCGCTCGTCACGGGCCTGCTCCGGGGAGGCGTACGACGGTGCCGTGAGCCGGGACGCCGGCACCGTGCCGGCCAGGCCGTACCCGGTGACGACGGCCGGCCCGCCCTCGCACAGGAACACCTGGCCGGGGCTGAGCTCGCCGTGCGTGACGCCCCCGGCGTGCGCGGCCTCCAGTACGTCGAGCAGCTCCAGCGCGACGCGGGCGGCCCGCACCGGGGGGAACGTGCCCTCCTCGGCGAGGACCTCGTCGAGCGGTGTGCCGTCGATCCACGCGGTGACGGTCCACAGGAAACCGCCCTCCTCGACGGTGTCGACGACGCCGGCGATCCGGCCGGGGCACAGGCGCGCCACGCTCTCCGTCGCCCGCGGCACGCGGGAGGGCGCGCGCCGCGCACCGGCCGCGTCCCGCGGGAGCCCGACCTGGGTGACCAGGCAGGGGCGGCCGGTCCGCAGATCGTCGGCGTACCAGCGGACGCGGTTGGTCTCGCGATGGGTGATCTCGACCAGCCGGTAGCGTCCGGCGACCGGCCGTTCCGTGGAGACGCGCGCCCTGCCCATGGCCATCCCCCGTCGAACCGCCGGCTCCCGCTGTCCCCAGTGGTACGGGGAGCGGGCGGGGTCCGTTCAACGGGAGGCTCAGCGAAGTTCGAAGTGTTCCGTCCAGGCGATCATGTCGCCGGTGGTGGCGTTGCCGCCGCACACCACGAGACCGAGCCGGGCCCCCTCGCCGACCCGCTCCAGCACCCGCCGCGCGGCGGGCAGCAGACAGCCGGCGGCCGGCTCGGCCCACACCTTGGCGTGGTCCGCGAGCTCCAGCGAGCCCCGCACCGCCTCCCGGTCCGGTACCACCAGCACCTCGGTGACCAGCTCCGACACATGCTCGTACGTCAGCGGGGAGACGGCCGGGGCGCTGAGCGTGGAGACGATCGACGTCAGCTCCACCGGCACCGGGCCGCCCGCCGCCAGCGCCTCGGACATCGCCTGCGCGCCCTCGGTCTCCACGCCCCAGACCCGCACCCCGGGCCGCAGCGCGCGCAGCGCCGCCGCCACCCCGGCGATCAGCCCGCCGCCCCCGATGCTCACCAGGACGTCCGTGAGGTCACCGGCGTCCGCGGCGAACTCCAGCCCCACCGTGCCCTGGCCGGCGATCACCACCGGGTCGTCGAAGGGGTGGACCGGGGTCAGCCCCTCCTGCTGGAGCCGCGTCATGAGCGCGAACGCGCCGTCCATGTCGTCGGTCAGCCGCACCGACGCGCCCGCGGACTCCGCGATCTCCACGGCCCGCAGGGGCGCCGAACGCGGCATCACCACCGTGGCCTTCACATCGAGGGAGGCGGCCATCACCGCGAGGGCGATCCCGTGGTTGCCGCCGCTCACCGCCACGACCCCGGCGGCCCGCTCGGCCCCGCTCAGCGACAGCAGCTTCGCCGCCGCACCCCGCACCTTGAACGAACCGGTGCGCTGCAGCAGTTCCAGCTTCGTGGTGACCGGGGCCCCGAGCAGGGCGGACAGGCCGGGGCTCGGCACGGTCGGGGTCCGCACCACGTGCCCGGCGATCCGCTCGGCCGCGGTCTCGATGTCGGCGATCCCGATCACGACTGTCACCTCTCCGGCGCGGGGGTGTGATCCGTGCCGTACACCACCCTGACCCGCCCGGCGGCCAAGGTCAACATCGCTCAGTGCTGCTGGGCCTTCTGCGGTGTCGCCTCACTGGGCCGGACGACGACGTACCCCTCGCCCTGCAGCATCAGCTGCACGGCCTCGCCCGACCCGCCGCGCAGCATCGAGCCCAGCGACTGGGAACGGTGCAGCGAGGTGGCCAGGCCCGCGGTCCAGCCGACGATCGCGTCCGTGTCCACGTACACCGGGTACTGCGGCGACACCGGGATCACCAGCGGATTCCCCTCGCACACCAGCCCCAGCCGGCCCTGCCCGGTGAACACGCTGTTGAACAGTCCGCCGCCGGCGATGCCGGCGCCCTTCACGGTCGCGATGCGGTACGACAGCGAGGAGTCGAAGCACAGGACGTTGCGGCCGTTGACGGTGAACTCGTCGCCCGGGTCGACGTCGACGATGAAGCAGTTCTGCGCCTCGTGCGCGAACCAGGCCTCGCCCTGACCGCGCACCGTCATCAGCGGCAGTCCCTCACCGGTCACCGCCCGTTTGAGCAT
Source organism: Streptomyces sp. NPDC051740 (assembly GCF_044453165.1). NCBI lineage: Bacteria > Bacillati > Actinomycetota > Actinomycetes > Kitasatosporales > Streptomycetaceae > Streptomyces > Streptomyces sp. NPDC051740. The sequence continues at coordinate 177,647 of NZ_JBITCL010000014.1, forward strand.
GCCGCCGACGCCCTGCCCCCTGCGCTCGAACCGGAGGTCGCCGCGGTAGGCGACCATCGCGCCCTGCCGGGCGAGCATCTCGCCGTTGACCGTGTAGCGGACGCACTTGGCGTTCTCGACGGACATGCCCGGAGCCGTGGCCGGCTGCACCATGTGCTGACTGGAAAACAGGTCACCCTTCATGAGGGCATCCTCGCCCGGACTCCCTCCCTCCGCCAGGATCATGTACGGACGGCCCCGGGCCCGGCGCCGTCAGCCGCCGAAGAGCTGGGTCCAGTACGTGCCCGCCCGGCCGCCGCCCGCGAATCCGACGCCGATGTGGGTGAAACCGGCCTCGAGGATGTTGGCGCGGTGACCGGGGCTGTTCATCCAGCCCCGGACGACCTCGGCGGCCGAGCGCCGGCCGCACGCTATGTTCTCGCCGACCGTCCGCCGCGCCGAACCCGCGGCGGCGGCCCGGTCCCAGGGCCTGCCGCCGTCGGGCGCGGTGTGGGAGTAGAAGTCGCGGGCCACCATGTCGGCGCTGTGCGCCTGCGCGGCCGCGGTCAGCAGGGGGTCGTGGGACAGGGGCGGCAGTCCGGCACGGGCGCGCTCCCGGTTGGTGAGGTCGACGACCTCGCCGGTCGTACGGTTCAGCCCGTCCGGGGTGAGCGGACTGGCCCACAGCGCCGTCCAGTAGAGGCCGCCGGACCCCTCGCAGGACCCCATGGCGGCGTGGGTGAAGGAGGGGTCGCACACGGTGCGGCGGGCCGCCTCGTGGCGCAGGCAGTGGTCGACGAACCGGTCGACCGTGAGCGGCCCGGAGACCAGGTGTTCGCCGACGGTGAGGTACGGGTATCCGGCGGCGACGACCCGCTGGTGGACGGAGACGCCGTCCACGCCCTCGACGCCGAGGCGTCCGCCCCGCGCCATCATGCCGGCGTGCTCCCGCGCCGCGCCGGCCAGCCGCGCGTCATGGGCGACCGGAGGCGAACCGGCGGCGGTCCGGGCCGAGTTCACCAGTTCGAGGAAGCCGTCCCCGGCGGCCGGGCGGGCCGGGGCGGCGGGTGCCGCGCGTGTGGCGACCGCCCCGTCGTCGTCCGCCACGTCGACCCCGAAGTCCCGTGCGAGACCGGCCAGTCCATCGGCGTACCCCTGCCCCAGCGCGCGCAGTTTCCACTCCCCGCCGCGCCGGTAGATCTCCGCGAGGAGCAGCACGGCCTCCTGGCGCACCCGGGGCGGGGAGAACCTGGCGAGCGGACGTCCGCCGGCGCCGGCGACCTGGAGCACGGGGACGGGCAGGCCGCTCAGCGGGGTGCCGGGCTCGGCGGGGCCGGCGGCCACCATGACGCGCGCGGCACCGGGACGCAGCGCCGACGGGTCGACGGTGAGGGTGTCCCCGGCGAGCCGGGCGCCCGGTGCGGACGGCTGGTTGTAGAACACGAAGTCGCCGTCGCCCCGCACCTTTCCGCCGTCGTCCGTGATCAGCGCGGACACGTCGAAGGGGCCGGGCACGCGGACGGTCACGGCACCGCCCGGGAGGGCCAGATTGCCGCCGGGGACCAACTCCTGCATCACGCCGTCCTGCTGTCGTCGTACACGGACCGGTGGGGGTGTCCGGACAACGACGAGCGGCGGCCGCGGGTTCCCGGCCGCGGTTCCTCAGCGGCGCAGCGCCCGGGCCCAGTCCGACGGCGCCCGTCCCGCCGGGCCCGGTGACGGCTGGTCCGCCGGGTGGCTCACGGGCGGTGAGGATCTCGGCGCCGAACTTCGTGGCCTGCCGCCGCGCCCGCTCGGTGAGCCGCGCCCCCGACACGCCGTCGGGGAAGCCCAGGTGGTTCCCGATCCGGGAGGACTGCCCCGCCTGCCCGCCGGTCGCCGACCGCTCCGCCAGCACGGTCCGCAGCCCTTCGGAGGCCCCGTAGACCGCCGCGCCGAGCCCCGCCGCCCGCCGATCACCACCAGGTCGTAGAAGCCGGCCTCCGGGGCCGTCGCCAGGCCCACCCGTGCGGCGAGGTCCACGGACTCCGGCTCCACCAGGGGCGTCCCGTCCGGGGTGATCACCACCGGCAGCCGCATCCCGTCCTCGCCCGCGGCCACCGCACCGGCCCTGCCCCTCGTATGTTCGACGGCGCTCCCGCGCTCAGGTGTGCGCGGGCCGCGGAGCGTAGGGAAGACTGGCTCACGCGAAGTGGACACGACACCTGGAGGAACCGCATGACGCGCCCGATCACGGCAGGGATCGACGGAACCGGGGAGAGCCTCGCCGCGCTGGCCTGGGCCGCGCGGGAGGCGGTCCGCCGGGGACTGCCGCTCAGGGTGGTGCACGCCTGGCGGTTCGAGGCGCACGACGCGGTGGACACGGGGGACAGGACGACGCAGGAGCAGTGGGTGCGCGCGTCGGTGGAGGAGGCGGTCCGCGCCGTCGGTGAACGCCACCCCGACCTGGCCGTGACGACGGATGTTTTGGAGGGCGACGCCGTGCGGACGCTGACCGGCGCCGCCGCGGACGCGGAGCTGCTGGTGCTCGGCTCGCGCGGACACGGGCGGATCATGGGCTTCCTGGTCGGCTCGGTCGGCCAGCAGGTGGTCGTCGACGCCGAGCGGCCGGTGGTGTTCGTAAGGGCCGGGGACCAGCCGTCGAACGAGGTCGCCGGACACGAGATCGTCGTCGGCCAGCAGGGCGACCCCGAGGACAGCGCCGCCGCGCTCGGCCTCGCCTTCGAGACCGCGGCCCGGCGCGGGGCCACGGTGCGCGCCGTACGGGCCTGGACCCTGCCCCCGGTGTTCGCCTACAGCCCCGCCTCGCTCCAGCTCCTCGACGAGGCCGGCGGCCTGGAACCGTACGAGCAGAAGGCGCTGGCGGCGGCCCTCGCGCCGTGGCGGGAGCGCTACCCGGACGTGCACGTGATCGAGCACGTGGAGATGGGCAGCGCCGGACAGGTGCTGCTGTCGGTGGCGGGCACCGCCCAGCTGACGGTGGTCGGCCGCCGCGCCCACCGCACGGCCGTAGGCGCCAGGATCGGCTCGGTGGCCTACGGCGTCCTGCACCACGCGGACTGCCCGGTGGCCGTGGTTCCGCCGGCCTGACCCCGCGCTCCGGCCGGCTAGTCGTCCGTCGGCCGGAGCGTCTCGCGCGCCTTCGGGAGGATGTTCCTGATGTAGTCCTCGACGGCCGTGTCGAGCCCGATGTCGTGCTGCGCCCGCTCGGACAGGTACCAGCGGTGCTCCAGCAGTTCGTGGTAGATCTCCGCGGCGTCCATCGGGCCGCGCAGCTCCGGCGGCACGGACCGCACGGTGGGCCGGAAGGCCTCGCGCACCCAGCGGTGGGCGAGGACCTCGGGGCGGGCGCCGAGGGGATCGCCGGGCGCGTAGTCGTCCTGGGTGGCCATCCAGCTCTCCAGGTCGTTCAGCAGCCGCCTGGCCTGGTTCTCCTCGGCGTCGAGCCCGGTCAGGCGCAGCAGTTGCCGCTGGTGGTGGCCGGCGTCGACGACCTTGGGCACGAAGGTGACGGTGTCGCCGTTGGAGGCGTGCTCGATCTGCATCTCGGCCACGTCGAAACCGAGGTCGTTCAGCCGGCGGATGCGGCGCTCGATGTAGTGGTACTTGCCCGCCGGGTAGACGGAGGTACGGGTCAGCTCCTGCCACAGCCCCGTGTAGCGGGCGCAGATCTCGGTGCCGAACTCGATCGGGTCGACGGAGGGGTGCAGCGCCCCGGAGGCCTCCAGGTCGAGCAGCTCGCCGCTGATGTTGACCCGCGCGAGATCGAGGTCGTACTCCCGCTGGCCGACGCTCAGTTCCGGGTGCAGGTCACCGGTCTCGGCGTCCACGAGATACGCGGCGTAGGCGCCCGCGTCGCGCCGGAACAGCGTGTTGGACAGCGAGCAGTCGCCCCACGCGAACCCGGCCAGGTGCAGCCGCACCAGCAGCACGGCGAGCGCGTCCATCAGCCGGTGCATGGTCGCCGGGCGCAGCGTCGTCTCGAACATCGACCGGTACGGCATCGAGCCGCCGAGGTGACGGGTGATCAGCACGCTCTCCAGCGGCTCACCGGCGGTGTCGGTGCGGCCGGTGACCACGGCCAGCGGGTCCACCGCGGGGATGCCGATCCGGTCCAGGTCGCGCAGCAGCTCGTACTCGCGCAGCGCGGGCCGCCGGGCGAGCTCCTTCACCGCGATCACCTCGTCGCCGGCGCGCGAGTAGCGCACCACGTGCCGGGAGATGCCGCGCGGCAGCGGCACCAGGTACTCCTCCGGCCACTCCTCCAGCGGCAGGTGCCACGGCAGTTCCAACAGGAGCGCGGGATGCTCCGGGTTGGTGGCGTTGATCTGCAGTGCCATGGCGGGGGTGTCCTCGTCTCGTGGGCGATCGTCGTCCCACCCTATTGCGCGCGCTCCCGGGCCAGCCGGGCGGCGTCCCGTACGGGCCCCTCGTGCAGCGGGCCGTGTCCGGGCAGCAGCAGGTCGCCGTCCAGCTCCGCCAGGACGTCCAGCGAGGCGACGGCGGTGGCGCGCTCGTGGTGGAACATGTCCGTCAGCATCTGCGGTCCCTCGGTCCGCGAGGTGGGATGGCCGCTCACCAGGGCGTCGCCCGACACCACCACCCCGGTGCCCGGGAAGTGGAACGCGCAGTGCCCGGCGGTGTGGCCGGGCGTGTGCACGGGCACGGGCCGGCCGGGCAGATCGAGCGGACCGGGACCGGCCCCCGGGAACGGCTCGGGCGCGGTGACCGCCACGTCCGCCGTCCCGCCGGAGCGCAGGGCGTGCGCCGCCCAGGGCAGCACACCCGGCCGCCATCCGTTGCGCAGCACCTGCCCGACGGTCACCTGGTGCAGGAAGTCCCGCCGGGCGTGCGGGACTTCGGCCTTGTGGGTGTACACGGGGGTGCCGTACGCGGCGCTCAGGTACTCGGCGGAGCCCAGGTGGTCGCTGTGGGCGTGCGTGATCAGTACGGCCGTCACCGCCTCCGGCGAACTCCCCACCTCCGCGAGGGAGGCGAGCAGCCCCTCGCGGTCGCCGGGGTAGCCGGTGTCGATCAGCGTGACGGCGTCCCCCTCGGTCAGGATCACCCAGTTGGTGTTCGTGCCGTGCACCAGGAAGGTGCCGTCCGCGACGTGCCGCACGGTTGCTCGCATGTTCGTCCCGAGTTCCAGTCGTTCCTGCCGGACGGGAGAAGGAAAGCAGATCGCGGCGCGGGCGCGGGTGGCGGGCGCGGCCGTGCGGCGCCGGCCCGGCGGGACTCCGGTGTGATCCCGCCGCTCCCGGGCCTTTCGATACACCGGTGTATCGGATACGTTCCCGTATCGAACGAAGGGGCGACCATGACGGTGGGCGGTACGGAGGGGCGCGTCACCAGGCGCCGGCTGCGCACGCGCGCGAACCTGCTCGAAGCGGCGTTCTCCGTCTTCGCCGCCAAGGGCTTCGGGCACGTCTCGATCGAGGAGGTCTGCGAGGCCGCCGGCTACACCAGGGGCGCCTTCTACTCCAACTTCGCCGGCCTGGACGAACTGTTCTTCGCCCTCTACACGGAGCGCGCCGAACTGATCGCCGAACAGGTCGCCGGGGCCCTCGCCCAGGACGGACCCGACCTCGACGTGCCCGCCGCCGTGGACCGCGTCACCGAGGTCCTGCTCCTCGACCGCGACTGGCTGCTGGTCAAGACCGACTTCCTGGTGCACGCCGCCCGTGACCCGGAGGTGGCGCGCGCCCTGCTGGAGCACCGGGCGCGGCTGCGGCGGGCCGTCGGGGACCGGCTCGCGCGGGCCCGCGGCCACACCGGACTGCCCGCCGTGCTCGGTGACGTCGAGGGCGCCGCGCACGCCGTGGTCGCCGCCTACGACGGTGTCACCACCCGACTGCTCCTTGACCGGGACGTCGCGGGCGCCCGGGCCTGGCTGAAACAACTGCTGACCGCGCTGCTCACCGCATGACAGTCACCGCACCACAGTCACCGCACAACAGGAAGGGACGGTCGCCATGGATGCCGACGTCATCGTCGTCGGAGCGGGACTCGCGGGCCTCGTCGCGGCCCACGAGCTGACCGGCAGGGGCCGCAGGGTCGCCCTGGTCGACCAGGAGAACGCCGCCAACCTCGGCGGGCAGGCCTTCTGGTCCTTCGGCGGGCTGTTCCTCGTCGGCTCCCCGGAGCAGCGGCGCCTGGGCATCAAGGACTCCTTCGACCTCGCCTGGAACGACTGGCAGGGCAGCGCGGGCTTCGACCGGCTCGACGACGAGGACTCCTGGGCGGTGCGCTGGGCGAGGGCGTACGTGGAGTGGGCGGCGGGGGAGAAGCGGTCCTGGCTGGACGGCCACGGCATCACCTTCCTGCCCACCGTCGGCTGGGCCGAGCGCGGCGACCTCCGCGCGGACGGACACGGCAACACCGTGCCCCGCTTCCACATCGCCTGGGGCACCGGGACCGGCGTCGTCGCGCCCTTCGTCCGGTACGCCCGGCAGGCCGCCCGCGACGGACTGCTCACCTTCCACCACCGTCACCGGGTCGACGAACTCGTCGTCGAGGGCGGCACCGCGCGGGGGGTGCGCGGCACGGTGCTCGCGGAGGACGACGCACCGCGCGGTGTCGCCTCCAGCCGCGAGGCGATCGGCGAGTTCGAGCTCACCGCCCAGGCCGTGATCGTCACCAGCGGCGGCATTGGCGCCGACCACGACATCGTCCGCCGGTACTGGCCCGAGCGGCTGGGCACCCCGCCCCGCGAGATGGTCACCGGGGTCCCGGCCTACGTCGACGGGCGGATGCTCGACATCAGCGCCCGCGCGGGCGTGCGCCTGGTCAACCGGGACCGCATGTGGCACTACACCGAGGGACTGCGCAACTGGGACCCGATCTGGCCCGGACACGGCATCCGCATCCTGCCCGGACCGTCCTCGATGTGGTTCGACGCCCTCGGCCGCCGGCTGCCCGACCCCTGTCTGCCCGGCTACGACACCCTCGGCACGCTGAAGCACCTGCGCACCACCGGGGACATCGCCGGACACGACCACTCCTGGTTCGTCCTCACCCAGAGGATCATCGAGAAGGAGTTCGCGCTGTCGGGCTCCGAGCAGAACCCCGACATCACCGCCAAGGACCGGGCCGGCTTCCTGCGCACCCGCGTGCTGGGCAAGGGCGCCCCCGGCCCGGTGGACGCGTTCCTGCGCAAGGGCGCCGACTTCGTGACCGCCCCCACCGTCGAGCAGCTCGTCGAGAAGATGAACGCCCTCACCGACGAACCGCTGCTCGACGCGGCCCTCGTACGCCGCCAGATCGAGGCCCGCGACCTGCAGATGGCCAACGCCTACAGCAAGGACGCCCAGGTCCAGGGCATCCGCAACGCCCGCCGCTACATCGGCGACCGCCTCGGCCGCGTCGCCACCCCGCACCGCATCCTCGATCCCGCGGCCGGCCCGCTGATCGGCGTCAAGCTGAACATCCTCACCCGCAAGACCCTCGGCGGCATCCAGACCGACCTCGACTCCCGCGCGCTCGGCGCCGACGGCCGGCCCGTCGAGGGCCTGTACGCGGCCGGCGAGGTGGCGGGCTTCGGCGGCGGCGGTGTCCACGGCTACAACGCCCTGGAGGGCACCTTCCTCGGCGGCTGCCTCTTCTCGGGCCGGGCGGCGGGACGCGCGGCGGCCGCGCACACCGCCTAGTCCTCCAGCAGGCGGGCCAGCACCTCCGCGTGACCGGTCTCCGGGCTCCTGGACGCGGTCAGCAGGGTCACGGGGCCCTTCCCGGCCAGTTCCCGTACGTGATCCAGGAGTTCGGCGGCCTCCGGGGCGGCCGGTTCCCCCTCGTAGCGCTCGCGGAACTCCTCGTACGGCCGGTCGTCCGCGTGGTACCAGCGGCGCAGCCCGGTGGACGGGGTCAGCCCCTTGGGCCACTCGTCCACCCGCGCCGCGTCCTTCGCCAGACCGCGCGGCCACAGCCGGTCGACCAGGACCCGGACCCCGTCGTCCGGCTCGGGCGGTTCGTGGACACGGCGCACGCGCACGCTCATGGTCGGCCCCTTCCGGCGGTGTCCCGCGAGCGTATTGCGACGCACCGGGCCGGGCACGGCGAGACCGCCGGGCCCGGCTAGCCGGAGGAGCGCCGGGCGGCGATACGGCGCTTCAGGGCACGGCGTTCCGTCTCGCTCGTACCGCCCCACACCCCGATGGACTGCCCCGTGTCCAGCGCCCACTGGAGGCACTGCTCCTGCACGGGGCAGCGTCGGCACACGGCCTTGGCCTGTTCCGTCTGCATCAGGGCGGGGCCGGTGGTGCCGATCGGGAAGAAGAGGTCGGGGTCCTCGGTCCTGCAGGCCGCACGTTCGCGCCAGTTGTCCATCGAGAGTCACCTGCGATCATCGGTGTGAAAACGGGCAGGCGCCCTTTTGGGCGCCTTACTCCTTTTCGGGTCACCTGTCCACCGGAGGTGAAACAACGGGACGCCGCGCGCGGTCACTGTTCGCGCAGTCCCCAGGGCGAGCCGTACGCGGTCAGCAGTTCCAGGAACGGCCCCGCGGGGAACGCCTCCGGACCGAGCACGCCCGTGCCCGACCAGGCGCCGCCGGCGAGCAGTTCGAGGGCGACGACGGGGTTGACGGCGGTCTGCCACACCACGGCCTGGCAGCCGTACTCGGCCATGGACCACTGGTTGTCGACCACGTGGTACAGGTACACCTCGCGCGGCGCCCCGTCCTTCACGCCCCGCACCCAGGTGCCGGCGCAGGTCTTGCCGTGCATCCGCTCGCCCAGCGTCGCCGGGTCGGGCAGACAGGCGGCCACCACGTCCCTGGGGGAGACCCGCACCGGACCCTCCGGGCCGGGCACGGTCACCGGTTCGGTGCGGTCCAGGCCCAGCAGGCGCAGCGTCCTCAGCGTGTCGATGAACTCGCGGCCCAGACCGTACTTGAAGGTCACCCGGCGGGCGTCCACCCAGCGCGGGACGAGCAGCACCTCCTCGTGCTCGACGTTCACGCACTCCACCGGGCCGATGCCCTCCGGGAAGTCGAACACCTCCGGCTCGCTGAACGGCTCGGTGGTGAACCAGCCGCGGCCCTCCTCGTAGACCACGGGCGGGTTGAGGCACTCCTCGATGGTGGTCCAGATGCTGAAGGACGGCGCGAAGCCGTAGCCGTCCACCGTGAGGTTCGCGCCGTCGCGGACGCCGATCTCCTCGATCCCATCGAAGAGTTCGTCGGCGGCGTACCGGGCGAAGACGTCCGACAGCCCCGGTTCGACGCCCATCCCGACCAGGGCGAGCGCACCGGCCTTCTCCCACTCCTCGGACCGTGCGAACTGCTCGTCGCCGAGCTTCACCCCGCACTCCTCGTACGGCCGTTCGGCGTGCGGCCGGGACAGCGACATCGCCATGTCGACATAGGTGGCACCGGCGCGGCGCGCGGCCCGGAACAGCGGCATCACGAACCGGGGGTCGGTGGCGTTGAGCAGGACGTCACAGCCGTGCCGTTCGAGCAGCGCCACCACCCCGTCCTCGTCACCGGCGTCCACGCGCTCGGCACGGAACCGGGCCCCCTCCACGCCGAGCGCGGCGACCGCCGCCCCGGCCCGGCCCCGGTCGTGGTCGGCCACCACCATCCGGTCGAAGAACGGCCGCCGGGCCGCGATCCGGGTGACGGCGGTACCCACGCCGCCGGCTCCCACCAGCAGTACGCGCATGACGGAGCACTCCCTCTCTGCCTCGTGGATCCTCGTGGATCCGGGATGTGTGCGGGGCCCCGGCCGGAGATACAACGCCTCGCGACGGCATAAGGTCAATGGCGTTGGCATAAGGGCGCGAGGAGACGACGGTGCCGAAACGCGTGGTTCCCGAGGAGCGCCGGCGGCGCCGCAGGCCGACCAGGAGCGGCCGGGTCCTGTCCGAGACGCTGATCGTCGAGACGGCGCTGCGCCTGCTGCGCGAGCACGGCAGCACGGGTCTGACCGCCCGCCGCCTCGGCCTCGCCCTGGACTGCGACCCGAGCACCCTCTACCGCTACTTCCGCGGCATGGACGAGCTGACCCTCGCCATCGGGGACGCGCTGATCGGCCAGGCGCTGCACGGCTGGCGGCCCACGGGACAGTGGCGGGCCGACCTGCGGGCCGTCGGGCTGCGCATCCACGCCGCCTATGTGTCGCACCCGCAGGCCGCCGTCCTCACGGCGAGCCGGGTCTCCGGCCGGGCGAACGAACTGGCGGCCGACGAGGCGGTCCTCGACGTGCTGCGCACCGCGGGCTTCCCGCTGCCGGAGACGGTCCGCGTCTACCACGCCTTCATCGACACCACGCTGGCCTTCGCCGCCCTCGACGCCGCGTCCCTGGCCCTGCCCGACGCCGCACTCCACGCCGACGAGGAGATGTGGCGCTCCACCTACGCCCGCCTCCCCGCCGCCACCCACCCCCGCATCGCCGAGGCCGCGCCCCTGCTGGCCACCCGCATGGTCACCAGCGCCTACCCGACGGCACTGGACATGCTCCTGGAGAGCGCCGGGAACAGCCTGGCCTAGCGGCGCAGGGCCTCCGCCGCCGCCTCCGTGACCGCGTCCGCCACCGCCGCCAGCGCGGGGGAGTCCAGCTTCCACTGCTGCCAGTACAGGGAGATGTCGACCTCCCGGTCCGGGGCGAACACCGCGAGGCGGCCGGACCCGAGCAGGGGGCCGGCCTGGGCCTCGGGGACCATGCCCCAGCCCAGGCCCGCGGCGACCGCCTCGGCGAAGCCCTCCGAGGTCGGCACGTGGTGGCGCAGCGCGCTCGCCTCGGTGCGTCCGCGCGTGAGCCGGCGCACGAAGCCGTCCTGGAAGTCGTCCTTCCGGTCGAACACCACCACGGGCGCCACGGGCAGTACCTCCCGCAGTGGTCCCGCGAGATGCCGTACGGCGAACTCCGGGTTCGCCACCGGGAGATAGCGCATCCGCCCCAGATGCCGTACGGAACAGCCCGGCACCGCGTCCGGCGACGAGGTCACCGCGGCCATCACCGTCCCCTCCCGCAGCAGCGCCGCCGTATGGGCCTCGTCCTCCCGTCGCAGTTCGAAGCGGAGCCGCGAGTCGGCCGGCAGGCGGGTGAGGGCCCCGAGGAACCAGGTCGCCAGCGAGTCCGCGTTCACCGCCACCGGCACCCGGGTCGGCTCCCCGGCACCGCTCAGCCCCAGCTCGGCGTACGCGTCCCGTTCCAGCCGGACCGTCTGGCGGGCGAGCCTGACCAGCACCTCGCCCGACTCGGTCGGCCGCACCGGCTTGGTGCGCAGCAGCAGCACCCGCCCCGTGCGCTGTTCCAGCGCCTTCACCCGCTGGCTCACCGCCGAGGGCGTGACGTGCAGCGCGGCGGCCGCCGCGTCGAACGTCCCCTCGTCCACCACGGCGAGCAGGGTCCTCACCTGGTCCAGCGGAAGATCCTTCATCATGGGAGCTAATGCTACGTAAGAATCATTAGCTGTACTGCAGGGTCTTCCCGCCCGTAGCGTCCTCGGCATGACCAGCACCCTGACCACCGCCGCCGCCGGATTCGGCACCGGCCTCTCCCTCATCGTCGCCATCGGTGCCCAGAACGCCTTCGTCCTGCGCCAGGGCGTCCGCCGCGACGCCGTACTCGCCGTCGTCGGCATCTGCGCCCTGTCCGACGCGGCGCTCATCGCCCTCGGTGTCGGCGGGGTCGGCGCGGTGGTCGTGGCGTGGCCCGGCGCGCTGACGGCGGTCGGCTGGATCGGCGGCGCGTTCCTGCTCTGCTACGGCGCCCTGGCCGCCCGCCGGGTGCTGCGCCCGGCCGCCGCCGGACTGGAGACGGCGGGCGAGGCGGCGGGCTCGCGGCGCCGGGCCGTGCTCACCTGTCTCGCCATGACCTGGCTCAACCCGCACGTCTACCTCGACACGGTGTTCCTGCTGGGCTCGGTCGCCGCCGACCACGGCCCGCTGCGCTGGACCTTCGGCCTCGGTGCCGTACTGGCCAGCGTCTGCTGGTTCGCGGCGCTCGGCTTCGGCGCCCGCCTGCTGAGCCGCTTCCTGGCCCGCCCCACCGCCTGGCGGGTCCTGGACGGCCTGGTCGCCGCCACCATGATCGTCCTCGGCCTGACGCTCATCGCGGGAGCCTGACACCGGGGAGGCCCGCGCGCTTCCCGGTGCCACGGCAGTGGCCCCCGCCGCGGACGCGGGACGTCTTCACCACCATGGCGACGAACTGTGCCCGGCCGTCGCGGATTCCGCCTTCACCCTTGTACGGCCGTCGCGGGTTCCGTCTCCGGTCCCGTACGGCCGTCGCGGGTTCCGTCTCCGGTCCCGCGCGGCCGTCGCGGGCTCCGCTTCCGCCCCCGCGGGGCCGCCCCGGTGCTCGCGCCGCGTCGTCACCGGGGGCGCGGGCGCTACAGCGTCCCGCCGCGCCGGTGCATCGTGTACTGCTCCATCAGCTTGCCGCGTGTCGTCTCCAGCCGGTGGGCGAGTACCTCGGCGACGCTGCGCACCAGGGTCAGCCCGAGCGGCGGGTCCTCCTCGCAGAGCCGGAGCACGGCCGCCGCGTCGAACTCGTAGGCGCGCACCTGGCTGAAGGCCACGGCGCCGAAGTCCCACTGGTAGGGCGGGAACAGCCAGGACCAGCCCAGCAGATCACCCGCGCCGAGACCGGCGACGGTCACCCGGTGCAGGTCGTTCACCCGTTGGTCCAGCGAGACCGCGCCGGAGCGGATCACCCAGAACCGGTCGGCGGTGCCTCCCGCCTCGAAGATGCGGGTGTCCTCGGGGAAGGACACCTCCCGCGCCAGTGCCATCAGGCGCTCGCGCTGCGGCGGGGGAAGGGCGGTCAGGAGTTTGATCGCTTTGGTCATGGCGCGGGGCTCCTCGCCGGGCATTCGGTTCCGGTGCTTTCCCTACGTTCATTTCAGCCGCTGCGGCCGTTCGGGGCACCTCGGCGGACACGGGACGTCCGGTTCCTGCCGCCGGCCCCCGCCCGGGCATGAAAAAGCCCTGGCTGGACGGGGGAAGCCAGCCAGGGCCGTAAGCGGTGGTGTGCGGAGGACGGGGGGTCGACTCCGCCACCACGTATGAATGAACGATAAACCATTTCGGCGGTGTCCGGGTAATCGGGTCACGTGACCTGTTTCACTGGTCCCGGGCGGCGCGCTCGTCCACCACCCGGACCGTGTCCAGACCGGGGTTCGACGGGTCCGGCAGGTGCATGCCCGCGGCCAGCCCCGTCCGCAGATAACGGAGCACGGGCTCGGTGAGCCGTTCGCCCGGCAGGACGGCCGGGATCCCGGGCGGATACGGCGTGACCATCTCGGCCGCGATCCGTCCGGCGGCCCGGTCCACCGGCACGTCCTCGGCCGGGCCGAAGAACGCGTCCCGCGGCAGCAGCGCCTGCGCCATCCGCAGTTCGCCCGGCGACGGCACGTCCACCCTCGGCGCCCGTGGCAGGCTCCGCGCCGCCCGGCCCAGGTCCCGCAGCGCCGACAGCAGTTCCCCGGTCGTCTCCCGGTCGTCGCCGTGGGTGATCTGCATCCCGATACGGCGGTGGTCCACCAGGTGCGCGTCGACGGCGCGGTGCTCGCGCAGCCAGTCCGCCGCCTGGAATCCGGTGATGCCGAGACCGTCGAGATCGATCACACCGGGCAGCGGATCGAAGTCGTCCGCCAGCCCCGGGCCGCAGAAGTCGTCCCGGTCGGCGACGTGCATGCCGTCGATCTCCTCGATCGCGGCCCGGACCCCGTCGGCGAGCGCCAGCGCCGACCCCATCAGCTCCTTGCCGCGCAGCGCCATCTGCCGCCGCCAGCCGTCGAGACCGGCGAAGATCAGCACCGACGGGCTGGTGGTCCCCAGCAGATCGGCGCGCATGCCCAGCAGCGCCGGCGGCACCAGATCACCCCGCAGATGGAACACCGAGCCCTGCTCCAGACCGCTGCCCATCTTGTGGATGCTGGTCACGCAGATGTCGGCGCCCGCGTCCATCGCCCAGGACGGCAGATCGGGGTGGAAGGGCAGGTGCGCGCCCCAGGCCTCGTCCACGATCAGCGGGCGCGAACGCCGGTGGCACACCTCGGCGATGTCCCGCAGCGCCGCACTGGCGCCGTACGGCGTCGGGCTGGTCACCAGCGCGCCGCGCGCGTCCGGGTGGGCGTCGAAGGCCCGGTCGAAGTCGTCGGCCGACGGCGGGTGCGCGATGTGCCGTTCGGCGTCCCACCGCGGCTCCACCCACACCGGCTCGATCCCGGACAGGATCAGCCCGGACACCACCGACTTGTGGGCGTCCCGCCCGATCAGCAGCTTCTCGTGCGGCCCCGCGACCGACAGCATCGCCGCCTTGACCGACAGGGAGCTGCCGCACGTGCTGAAGAAGGTGTGGTCGGCGTGGACCGCGTCGGCCATGAGCTCCTGGGCCCGCTGCAGCACCCTGCCCCGGACGAGCCGGTCGTCCAGGCCGCCCGACGCGAGCACGTCGCCCAGGAACACCGCGTCCCCGAGCACCTCACGCACCGCGGGATCCGCCCCGCGGGCCTGCTTGTGCCCGGGCGGGGTGAAGCCCAGCCGCCCCTTGCGGTGGTACTCCTCCAGTGCTTCCAGAACCGGCGCCCGGCTGTGATCGACCGTCATGGGATTCCGGGTGCCCGGCAGCGGCCCGCCTCAATCCGTACGGAAATCCGTACGGAAGCCCACACGGCCCCGCCCGTCAGCCCTGCGCCGCGCGCTTGCCCGGCGTCAGGATCTCGTCCAGCACCCGCAGCACCACGCCGTAGGCCACCCCGCGCACCTCGGCGTCGCGCGCCGCGCCGGGATCGCCGGCGTCCGCCCGCCCCAGCTCGTCGCCCCGGGCCCGCCAGGCCCGCTCCTCCTGGGCCGCGCAGGCCCGTGCCCGCTGGATGCGCCGCATCAGTTCGTCCGAGTCCACCACATCGGTCATACGGTCCGCGTACCCCCGTGCGCCGATCGGATGACAGGCATTCAGCGAACGGCCGGGAGGTTTGCCGCTACCGGGACAGGTGAGCCGAAAAGGGAGGTCCGAGGCATTCTCCACCTCCTTCGTCACCGATCAGGGAGCCGCACGATGTGTGAGGAGTACACGACCGAACCCCTCGAGCCGCCCGGCGCGCACCGGGCCGGCCCCCCTCGCCCCTGCCGTCCGGCCGAGGTCCGCGAGGCCGTCACCCGGGCGGTCTCCGAACGCTGCCGGGCCACCCGCACCCCCTGCGACGCCGAGGCCCTGGCGGACGCCCTGCTCGTCGCCTCCGAACTCACCACCAACGCCATGCTGCACGGCGGCGGGATCACCGACTTCCAGGTCGACGTGAGCGGTCCCGGAGTGCGCCTGTCGGTGAGCGACCGCAGCGACGAGCTGCCCGTCGTCGTGCCGTCGGCCGACCGGCAGGGACGCCGCCGTCCGGGCGGCCACGGCTGGCCCATCGTGTGCCGGCTGTCCCGCGACATCCGGGTGTCCGACCTGCCCGCCGGAGGCAAGTGCATCACCGCCGTGGTGCCCCTGTCCTGACCGGCCGGAACGGGCCCGGCAGATCGTGTGAGGAAGCGGAGTTTGTTCCACCGGCAAGGGGGCAATCGGAGGTTCGTGCTTCGGACCGGAGGCGCGCCAGCGGGAGCGGTACGCCTGCTGTGGACCCTCCGGGCGTCCCGGCGACGGCCCTCCCGCGGTAGATCCCTGAAACCACCGTTCGGGAGCGAACCGCATGCTCATTGACACGACCGCCCATCGTTCCGGCCCCTCCGACACGACGACCGCCGCACCCCGCCGGCGGCACGACGACGCCCCCGACACCACCGCCCTCTTCACCCGGCTGGCCTCCCTGGAGGACGGCCCCGAGCGGGACGCCGTCCGGGACGAGCTCGTCACCGCGTGGCTGCCCATGGCCCACCGCATCGCCGGCCGCTTCCGCGACCGCGGCGAGGCCGTCGAGGACCTGCGCCAGGTGGCCGCCCTGGGCCTGGTGAAGGCCATCGACCGCTTCGACCCGAGCCGCGGCGCCTTCGAGAGCTACGCCGTCCCCACCATCACCGGCGAGGTCAAGCGGCACTTCCGCGACCGGATGTGGGCCCTGCGCGTGCCCCGCCGGGTGCAGGAACTGCGCAACAAGGTGCGGGTGGCCCGGCGCGAACTCACCCAGAACCCCGGCAGCCCCGAGCCGTCCGTGGCGGCGATCGCGGCCCACACAGGGCTGACCGAGGACGAGGTCGGCGCCGGCATGGAGGCCCTGGAGAGCTTCAGCACCCTCTCCCTGGACGCGGAACTGTCGTCCGACGACGACGGCTACAGCCTCGCCGACACCCTCGGCGCCGCGGACTCCTCCTACGACATCGTCGTCGACCGCGAGTCCGCCAAGGAGGGCCTGCGCAGGCTGCCGGAGCGCGAGCGCGCCATCCTCTACATGCGGTTCTTCGAGGACATGACCCAGAGCCGGATCGCCGACCGGCTGGGCATCTCCCAGATGCACGTCTCCCGTCTCATCAGCCGCAGCTGCGCCCGGGTGCGCGCCGACGTGATGGGACAGCGCACCGGCCGCCGCGGCACCGGCGGACACTCGGCGACGGCGTGAGCGACGCCCGCCCCCACCAGAGAGCGAGACACATGCTGAAGCCCCACCCCACCGTGCTGCGCCGGCTCGTCGAGGAGTACGAGACCCTGACGGCGGCCGGAGGCGGACCGGCCGGCCCGGACCCGCGGATCGGCGACCTGGCGTACACCCTGTGCGTGTCGACCGGCACCCGGGACGTGCGCCACGCGCTCGCCACCGCGCGCGGCTGGCTGGCGACGGCCGGGCAGGACGCGCCCGGGGCCGGCACCCCGGCCGCCGTATGACCCGCGGTGTGCGGGGAACCCGTAGCGGATGAGCGAATCCGAGATTCCCCCGGAAGGCAGGCCCGTGGACGTCTACCTCGACCTCCTGCGGGTCCGGATGGACACCGAGGACTACCGGCTTCTGCTCCACGTGGTGGAGCCGGTCCTCCAGGCGATCGAGGAACACCGGCTGTCCGGCATGGACCTCGCGCTGGACGGCGGGGACGAGGAACTCCCCCAGGAGGTGCGCGACGAGGCCGCCCTCGTCATCGCCACCGCCGTCACCGGCCGCCTGGACAACGAGGTGGTCGAGCTGGAGGTCGACGAGACCGGACCGGTCCGGGTGGTCACCGACGCGGCGACCGCCGCCGACCCCTCCCGTCTGGGCGAGATCGCCGACTACATCAGGGACCGCCACCGCCAGAACGAGGAGCTACGAGGCATCGCCGAGGCCAGCGGCCTCCCGACCGACTTCTGAACCCCGCCCGTGTCCCGCCCGCGCGTACGGCCCCGGTACCGACCGGGGCCGTACGCATGGGCGGGCCCGACCGGCCCGGCGGTCCGCCGGCCGGCCTGTGACGGTGCCGGCGGCGTCCGGGTGCCGGACGGGGGCGAACGTGAGGGCCGGCATGGGCAACCGCCTGGTCGCCGGGGGAGGTGTGGGCGTACCCGGGGACCGCGGCTCAGCGGTCGGGGGTCTTCACCGGGACGGCCAGGGGGCGGGCGAGGCCCACCACGGCCTCGTCCAGGCGTTCCAGGTGGCGCAGAACGCGGTCGGTGATGCGGCCGTAGCGGGCGGTGCCGTCGCCGCCCAGGAGGGACGCGATGCTCGGGCCGGTCTCCACCGGCACGGTGACGTCCTCGTCGGCGACGCGGTCCGCGATCGTCACGATGTTGCGCACCGTGCGCCCCGCCGCCCCGCGCAGCCGGGGGTCCGCCGCGATCGACGGATGGGTCGGCAGCAGCTCCGCCGTGGCCGCCAGCGAACGCGCGTGGTACGCGCAGGTCTCGAGGAGCGCCACCACGTAGCGCGCGTTGGTGCGCCGGGCCCGCAGCGGGGTCACCGGATGCGTCAGCGGCTGGGTGGCGGACCGCAGGTCGCCCAGCGCCTGGTCCAGCTCCCGCGCCTTGTCCAGCAGATCGCCGGCGGGACCGCCGCTGAGCTGGCCGACGGCGGCCTCGGTCACCCCGGCGAGCCGCTCCAGCACGGTGACCAGCAGCTCGTTGGTGCGCCGGTCGGTGTGCACCGGCAGCACCAGCGCCGCCGCGACCACCCCGCAGGCCGCCCCCAGCGCCGTCTCCTCCACCCGCAGCACCAGCACCTCCCAGCTGTAGGTGTGCAGCAGGGTGTAGAGCAGCCCGAGCATCGCCGTCACGAAGAACGACATCAGTGTGTAGGACAGCGGCGCCGTGTAGAACATGGCGAAGATCAGCACCAGCACCAGGAAGAACGCCGTCCAGGTGTGCCCGCCCACCAGGGCGGCCAGCAGGATGCCGGCGACGACGCCGAACACCGTGCCCAGCAGCCGCCGGTAGCCCTTGACCAGGATCTCGCCGGTCGAGGCCGTGTTGATGAAGACGATCCAGCAGGTGAGCACCGCCCAGTACCAGCGGTGCGCGGACAGCAGTTCGCCCCCGGCGATGGCCAGTGCCGAGCCCACGGAGACCTGCACGGCGGCGCGCGTGGTGGGCCGTCGCAGCCCCTTCGGCGACTCGGCCGCCTCCGTCTCCGCCTCCTCGCCGGCGTCGATGGCGGCGTCCTCGGCGTCCAGCTCCTCCCGGGACCTGGCCGTCGCCGGACTGTCGTCCGACTCGTCCTGCGGGCCCTCCAGCGCGATACGCAGCCCCATGACGGCGCGCGCGGTCTCGCCGACGGCCCGGAACACGTCCCGCACGGCCGGGGTGGCGACCGGCAGGTTCTCCTCGTCCCGGTAGCCGAGCAGCCGGTTGCGCAGCTGGGCCACGCCCGTTCCGCCGGCCCCGGTGCGCACCACCAGGGCCCGCAGCGCGAGCAGGTCCCGCCGCAGTACGGCCGTGGCCTCGTCCGGACCGGGCAGCCGGCCCACCTCCGGGGCGGGCGCACCGGGCAGATGCAGGGTGAGGGTGTCCGCCCGCTGGGCGCTGCGCGCCGACAGCAGCAGCAGACCGAGCCGCTCGGCGGCGATCTCCGCGTCCGCGATGCGGCGCTGCACCAGCCGCGCCGTCGACTCGTCCGGAGTGCCCTCCTCCAGCCGGCTCTGGATCATCAGGGCCGTCTCGTGCAGCCGTGCGGTGCCCTCCCGCATGTCCTCCAGGGCCTTGTCCGCCTCGTCGGGCCCGGCGTCCAGCAGCGCCAGCTGCGCGGAGACCAGCCGGCCCAGCCGGGCCCGGAAGGCCGTCCGCAGCCGCAGCAGCAGGCCGGCGGGCGTCACGGGGACGACCGCGAACCGCACCAGGGCGCTGCACGCGAACGCGACGGCCAGGACCGCCCACAGCCCCGGCAGCTGCGCGGGGGAGGCACCGACGAACAGGGACACGAAGTAGACCTGGAAGCCGATCAGACCGAGCGCGGTCCCGCGGTCCCCGAACCGGCGGCCGTACACCGCGGCGAAGATGAGGACGACGAAGAAGGCGTCCCCGACGACGACCCGCTCGCCGAGCACCGCGCCCAGCGACACGGACACCAGCGCGACGGGCAGGCCGACGGCCAGTGTGACCGCCTGGGCGCCGCGCTGCTTCTCCCGGATGGCGAAGGTGGCGACCATCGCCGCCATCGCCCCCGCCACCAGGTGGGTGACGTCGAATCCCGCCGAGGCGAGCACGGCCAGCGTCAGCGCGATCGCGCCCACCGTCCGCAGCCCGGCCGTCAGCCGCAGCAGACCGGGGTCGGACGCCGCCAGGTGGTCCCGCAGCCGTGTCCGCACCGAGCGTCCCGCAGCCTTCACTCCACCGCACTCTCTCCCGCCGTACACGCACGCCCGGACCCCGGCACCGCCGGGCGCGCGCCGTCTCCCGCCCCCCGGATCACCGCGCGGCCCGGCCCGCCTCCGCGACGTGCTCCCGCACCTGCTCCGGCGTCAGATAGGCGTCCAGGTACTCGAAGTCCCGCAGGTTCCCCGGCTTGTGCGCCTGGAATCCGGTGCGTACGAAATCGTCGCCGGCGACCGCGTTCAGCAGCCAGTTGGTCATCACCCGCGTCTTGGCGACACCGGTGCGCAGCGCCGACCAGTGGTAGCCGCGGGCCACCGCCTGGGCGGGCAGGCCGTGCAGTTCGATGCCGAGCGGCTTGGACACCGCGTCGGTGCCGCCGAGGTCCACCACGAGTCCGAGGTCCTGGTGGACGTACGGCCGTGTCGGCCGGCCCCGCAGCGTCGCGATGACGTTCTCGGCGACGTGCCGGCCCTGCCTCAGGGCGTGCTGCGCGGTCGGCGGGCACACGGCGTCGTCGCCCTTGGCCACGTCGGGCACCGCGGCCGAGTCGCCGAGCGCGAACACCCCGTCGTGGCCCGGCAGGCACATGTCCGCGTTGACCGCGAGCCGCCCCCGGACGGTCTCCGCGTCGAGCGTGGCGATGAGCGGGCTGGCGACGACACCGGCGGTCCAGATCAGGGTGCGGGTGGGCACCGCCCGGCCGTCGGTGAAGGTGACCTCCTCGGCGCCCGCCTTCGCGATGGAGACGCCCAGCGAGATCTCGATGCCGCGCCGGGTCAGGATCTCCTGCGCGCTGCGCCCGAGCTTCTCGCCCAGTTCGGGCATCAGCTTCGGCGCGATGTCGATGAGGTGCCACTTGATCAGGCCCGGGTCGAGCCGCGGGTAGCGCTTGACGGCGGCGTGCGTCAGCCGCTGCAGGCAGGCCGCGGTCTCGGTGCCCGCGTAGCCGCCGCCGACGACCACGAACTGCAGCCGCGAGGCCCGCTCGGCCGGATCGTGGCTCGCGTCGGCCAGGTCGAGCTGGGAGATGACGTGGTCGCGGAGGTAGGCGGCCTCGGCGAGCGACTTGAGCCCGAAGGCGTGGTCCGTCAGCCCCGGGATGTCGAAGGTGCGGGTGACGCTGCCGGGGGCCAGCACGATGTAGTCGTACGGCTCGTTGACGATCTCGCCGTTGACGATGCGGATGACGCAGACCTTGGACTTCAGGTCCACGCCGATGGCCCCGCCCGGGATGATCCGGGTGCGGTACTTCTCGCTGCGGCGCAGGGAGAGCGCGACCGACTGCGGGGTCAGCACGCCCGACGCCACCTGGGGGAGCAGCGGCAGATAGAGCTGGTAGGAGAACGGCGTCACCAGAGTGAGGTCGGCCTCGTTCGGGGCGAGCCTGCGCTCCAGCCGGCGCACGCACTCCACGCCGGCGAAGCCCGCACCCACCACCAGGATCCTGGGTCGTGTCACGGTGTCCATCCCTTCCTGCGGCTCCAGGCGGTCTGCCTCGAACATCGACAACTGACGCGTGCCCCTGTTCGGCACCACGATGCCCGCACCTTCGCCGGAACGCACCGGGAAGGGAGTCGGCGGCCGGTTCAGCCGCGCAGGTGGCACAGGAGCAGGCAGACGTCGTCGTCGCGCTCGGAGTCGCTCAGCAGGGGGCGCAGGAGCCGGTCCGCCGAGTCCTCCAGGTCCGCGTCCAGTTCCGCCGGACCGAACGAGCCCAGGGCCGTCGCGAGCCGTTCGATGCCCGGGTCGATGCCCCGGGCGCGCCGCTCCACCAGCCCGTCCGTGTAGAGCGCGAGCGTCGAACCGGGCGGCAGCCGCTCGGTGTGGTCGCCGATGTCCTGTTTCAGCGGGATGCCGAGCATCGCGCCGGGCTTGGCGTCCAGGACGCGCACCCGCCCGTCGGGCAGCCGCAGCACCGGCGGCGGATGACCGGCGGCGGCCCACGTCAGTGTCTGCCCGTCGGGATGGAACCGGGCGATGACCGCCGTGGCGAACAGGTCGGGCTGGAGATGGCGCAGATACCCGTGCAGCCGGGTCAGCAGCCGGCCGGGGCTGTCGCCGTCGACGGCGTAGGCGCGCAGCGCGGTGCGCAGCTGGCTCATCATCACCGCCGCGTGCAGCCCGTGTCCGGTCACGTCGCCGATGACGGTGATCAGACCGCCGTCGCGCTGCCGGAAGGCGTCGTACCAGTCGCCGCCGATGTTCAGCCCGTGCGTGGCGGGGAGATAGCGCGCGGCCAGGCTCAGACCCGGCGTCGCCGGCAGGTCGGTGAGCAGGGCGCGCTGCAGCGTCTCGGCGATGTCACGGTTGTGCTCGAAGCGGCGGGCGTTGTCGATGGCGGTGCCGGCCCGCCGGGCGAGCTCGAGCAGCATCACGGCGTCGTCCGGGTCCCAGCGCTCCCCGGGCGACGACAGCGTCAGCACGCCCAGCGGCGCCCGGCGGGTCAGCAGCGGGATGCACAGCAGCGGCCGGTCGGGGTCCAGGGCGGAGGGGGGCTGGTCGTCCACCCCGGGCAGGCCGCCGGGGTGACCGGCCGCGTACTGGGGACGCCCGGTGCGGGCCGCGTGGACCGCCGCGCGCGGGTGGGACGTGGGCCGGTACCGGTCGTCCTCGTGGTCGAACAGCCATATGCCGACGTGGTGGGCGTACCGCGGCACCAGCAGCTCCGGCAGCCGGCGCACGATCTCGTCGTGGTTGAGCGAGGCGTTCAGCACGGCGCTCGCGTCCGCCAGGAACGTCAGTCTGCGGCGCGCGTTCTCCGCCTCCTCGCGCGCCCGGCGCTCGGCGGCGAACGCCTCCCGCTGCGCGCGTCCCGCCGCGTCCAGCTCGGCGTGCAGCGCCAGGACGCCCTGATTGGTCTGGTGCAGCTCCTCCCGGTGGAAGGCGACCAGTTCCTCCTGCTCGGCGAGTTTGTCCAGCACCACGGCCGTGTCCTCGTCGGCGCCCAGCAGCGCCTCGGACAGGACGGCCGGGTCCCTCGTCACCGGGCCGGCGTCGGACGCCCGGCCCGGCTCGGGGCACGGGACGGTCACCGTCCACGGGGCGCGGCCGGCGGCGCCCGCGCCCGGTGCCGGTGTCACCGCCGCGTGCAGCGCTCCCACCCCGGTGGAGGGGCCGGGGACGTCCAGGGTGAGCACCCAGACGCCGCCCTTGGTGAGGCACTGCCGCAGCTGGCCGCTGAGCGCCGCCGCCAGCCGCGCGCGTTCGACGGGGGGCACCCCGTGCGCCGCCGCCAGCCGGGCCACGGCGATACGGGCGCGAGCCGCGTCCGTGACGGTCCGGATCCGCCAGGTGTGCGTCATGGGCGGTCCGGCGGTGCGGGGGCCAGTACGGCCACGGCGGTGTCGTCCCGCACCGGACGCGCGGAACTGCCGGCGTCGCGGACGGCCACGGCGGCCGTCACGGCCGGGTCGGCGGACGGAAGCCCCGTGTCCGGGGGCGGCGTCCAGCGGCTGGGCAGACCGTCGGTGTGCAGGATCAGCAGACTCTCCGGGGTCCAGGCGACCTCGTCCTCGCGCACGGTGCCCGGCCGGTGCACCCCGACGATGCCGGGCCGGGACAGCAGGGTCCGCCAGCGGCCGCCCTCCCGCAGCCGGGCCGTCACATTGCCGATCCCCGCGAAGCGCAGCCGGCCGGCCCAGGTGTCGAGCTGCGCCACGGCGACGGCCGCGCCCCGGGTGCCGGCCAGCGCCGTGTGGAGCTTCGGCAGGCACTCGGCGGGCGGGAGCCGGGCCCAGTGGCGCAGCTCATCGACGGCGGCCGTCGAGGCACGCGCCGCCTCGCTCCCGTGGCCGAGGCCGTCGGCCAGCATCAGGGTCAGCCGGTCGCCGGACCTGACCCAGGCCCAGGCGTCCCCCGAGAAGTCCGCCCCGGCGAACGGGACGTTCACGCCGCCGACGCGCACACCGGGAGCCCCGGCGGAGCTCTCGCCGACGGCGGGGCCGAGGCGTGCCACCGCCACGGTGCCCCGGCCGAGCGCGCTGTGCAGACCGAAGTCGTCGGCCAGACGCCGGCAGGTGCCGAGGCCCGCGCCGAGCGAGCGGGTGGTGGAGAACCCGTCCCGCAGCGCACCGTCCACATCGGCGATGCCCGGCCCGTGGTCGAGCGCGGTGATCTGCACGGCCCGTCCCGGCCGGCCCTCACCCGGTACCGGCGGATCCACGATGTCGACGATCATCTCTCCCGCCTGCGCGTGCTTGAGGAGATTGGTGGCGAGCTCGGTCGCCACCAGCGCCGCGTCGGCGGTGCGCCGCTCGTCGAGACCGGCCTCCGCCGCGGCCTCCTCCGCCGCGACCCGGGCGTCGCGCACCCGGGTCGAGTCCTGCACCAGTACATAACGGACACGGGGCATCAGGCGTCCTCACGCCGGCGCGGCGGCCGGGTCACCCACGAGGTCACCCGCACCGTGGTCCCCGACCCCGGGACGCTCTCGACCTCGAAGTCGTGCACCAGGCGCCGGGCACCGCCCAGCCCCATCCCCAGCCCGCCGCCGGAGGTGTAGCCGTCGCTGAGCGCCCGCTCGAGGTCGGGGATGCCGGGGCCCGAGTCGCTGAAGGCCAGCCGCAGCCCGTCGGCCCCGCCGGTGGTGACGTGCGACGCCTCCATCAGGCCGCCCCCGCCGTGCACCAGGGTGTTGCGGGCCAGCTCGCTGGCGGCGGTCACCAGTTTCGTCTGGTCCACCAGACCGAAGCCGAGCTGGGCGGCGGCCTGCCGCACATGCTGACGTACCCACACCAGGTCCATGTCCGACCGGATGGGCAGGCGGGCCTCGACGCCCGCGGTGGTGGGCATCACGGACTCTCCTCGCGCAGGCCGCCGGAACGCGGAGCCACGACGGGCTGCGCGAGGAGCTCCATCGCCGCCTCGGTGGTGAGCGCGGTCCGCAGCCCCGGCAGCGTCAGACCCAGTTCCACCAGGGTGATGGCGACCGCGGGCCGCATCCCGGCCACCACGGTGCGCGCGGCCAGCAGCTCGGTCTGCGCCGCGGTCTCGGCCAGCACCCGTCCGAGGAAGGAGTCGACGATCTCCACCCCGGAGATGTCGATGACCACCCCCGTGGCCCCGCTGCGGGCGATCGTCTCGGAGAGGTCCTGCTGAAGCCGGTGTGCCGTGCTGTCGTACAGGTCGCCCTGGAGGGTGACCAGCAGAACGTCACCGAGCCTGAGGACCGGCACATGTCCCGCGACCGGGCGGGCGAACCCCTCGCTCACCGCCGGCCCGCTCCGTCGGGGGCCGTGTGCACGATGTTCGTCCCCAGCTCGTGCAGGCAGTACCCGAGCGCGTCGGCGAGGCTCGCCCGCGTCTTCACCGTGCCGAGGTCCAGACCGAGGTGCACGATGGTCTGCGCGATCGCCGGACGGATGCCGGACACCACGCACTCCGCGCCCATCAGCCGGGCCGCGGCGACCGTCTTCATCAGGTGCTGCGCCACCAGGGAGTCGACCGTCGGCACACCGGTGATGTCGAGGATCGCGAACCGGGCGTGCTGCTCGACGACCGCGTTCAGCAGGGTCTCCATCACCACCTGGCTGCGGGCGCTGTCCAGCGTCCCGATCAGCGGGACCGCCACGATGCCGTCCCAGAGCTTGATCACCGGCGTCGCCACCTCCAGCAGCTGTAGCCGCTGCCGGTCGATGAGGGACTGCGTCTCGCTCAGCGCCGTCTGCATGGCCACCAGACGCAGCGTGCCCAGGAGCATGCTGAGCGTGGTCGAACACGCCCGCAGTTCCTCCGGCGACGCCTGGTCCAATTCGGCGACCAGGAGATTCTCGGCCGGTGGCCACAGCGCCGCCAGCTCGCTCGACACCTGGGTGTTGGACAGCCCGGCACGGGAGCGGGCCGCTCCCATCCGGGCCAGCTGCTCGCGCACCGCCGTGAAGCCCGCGGCGTCCGGGTCCTCGACCCGCTGCGCGTCGGCGACCTGGGCCAGCGCGTCGACGACCGCCTTCCCCGCCTCCACCGCCTCGTCGCGCGAGACCGTGAACACCGTACGGAACAGGGGCTCGTCCGCCCACCGCTGGGCGATCTGCTCGCGCCGGCGCCGCAGGAAGTCCCTGACCTCGTGCGTCGGTGTTCCGAGTGATCCGCCCGCTTCGTGCTCCGGCACCTGTCTGTTCTCCTCGTCGTCGTTGCGTCGCACCGCGCCCGAACGCCGGGGCGGCGATGTGACCTCGGCCGGATGGCCACTCTGACCACGCCCGGGCGCCGTGGGCGCCGGAGCGTGCGGACCGCGCTCAGGCCTCCGGTTCGACCGGGGTCCCCGGCAGCCCGTCCACGCGCTCCAGTGCCTCGTCGACGCTCTCCGAGACGGGCACGGTGATGCTCACCCCCGTCAGGTCCAGGATGCGGCGCACCGCGGAGGTGGGGGAGATGATGTGCACGCTCCCCGGCAGCTCACGGGCCTCCTGATAGACCCGGAGGATGATGTTCATGCCGGACGAGTCCATGAAGGGGACCGCCGACAGGTCGAGCAGGAAGTGCCGGCGGCCGTGGTGCAGCTGGTTCGCCAGGTGGTGCTGGAACTCGGTCGCCGTGTCGACGTCCAAGTACCCCTCCACGGTGAGCAGCGCCACGTCCTCACGCGGCAGGGTCACCTCGACGGACAACGGGTCCTGGGCAATGGGCACGAGTACCTCCAACAAGGTGATCAAGCTCTTCGTCGCGCAGCCGCGCGTACCCCCGAATCGCCCGGTCATGCCTCGGCCCGCCCGGCCGGCCGAGGCCCACTCCTCAGCCGACCCGGATACCGACGATGCAGGTGTCGTCGTCCGTGTCCGACCTGCTGTACGTGAGCAGCCGGTCCAGCCGCTGGTCGAGCGTGTCCGGGGCCGTGGCGGCGGTGGTGAGCAGATGGGTCAGCGACTCCTCCACGCTGCGGTCCCGGCGCTCGACCAGACCGTCCGTGTACATCAGCAGGTTGTCCTCGGCGGCCAGCCGCACCTCCGACTCCTCGTACACCGCCTCCGGTACGGCACCGAGCAGCATCCCGCGCACCAGCGGCAGCGGAGCGGCCTCGGAGTCCCGCACCAGCACCGGCGGCAGATGACCCGCACGGGCCCACCGCAGCGTGCGCGAGTCCGGGTCGTACAGACCGCACACGGCGGTGGCGGTGACGCCGCCCGTCAGGTGGTGCGTCACGATGTTCAGCCACGACAGCAGCTGTCCGGGGCCCGCCCCGGTGACCGCGAGACCGCGCAGCGCGTTGCGCAGGACGACCATGCTGGTCGCCGCCTCTATGCCGTGGCCGGCGACGTCGCCCACGCACAGCAGCACCAGCCCGGACGGCAGCACCACGGCGTCGTACCAGTCGCCGCCCACCAGCTGCTCGGCCTCCGCGGGCCGGTAGCGGACGGCCACGTCGAGGTCGGGCACCTGCAGCGGCGCCTGGGTGGGCGGCATGATGGCGCGCTGCAACTGCAGCGCCAGCCGGTCGCGTTCGCTGGCGTGCTGCTCGGTGTGCGCGAGCTGGTCGCGGGTGGCCGCCAGAGCCACCTCGGTCCAGTGCTGGGAGGAGATGTCCTGGTAGGCGCCGCGGGTGGTGAGCAGCCGGCCGTCGGCGTCCAGGACCGGCTCGGCGACGACCCGGATGTGCCGGGTCACCCCGTCGGGGCGTTGCAGCCGGAACGCGGCGGACGCCGGGCGCCGGTGGTGCAGCAGGGTGCGCAGGAAGCGGCCGATGGTGACGGCGTCGTCCGGGTGGGCGTGCGCCGGCAGCTCCGCCAGCGGCACCGGCAGGCTGGACTGCGGACGCCCGTACAGGTCGAAGAGCTGCCCGTTCCAGGTGATCTCCCCGGTCAGCAGGTTCTCCTCGAACCCGCCGATCCGGCCGAGCCGCTGGGCGTGCTGGAGCAGGCTCGCCAGGCGGGCCGTCTCGTCCTCGATCCGCCAGATGAACAGGATGCCGGAGCCGTGCCGGCTGACACTGATGTCCGCGAGCGCGGACAGCGGCACCTGGTCGACGAGGGCGGTCAGGTTCATGCGCCGGGTGCGGAACGGCTCCCCCGTGGCGTACACCCGCTCGATCCGCTGGAACAGCTCGCTGTCCCCGGCGGCCATCGGGTACGCCTCCAGGAGCAGCGCACCGCTGACCATGGCGCGCGGCCGGCCCGCCGGGTCCAGGAAACGGCTGTTGACGTGCTGGATGCGGAAGTCCAGCAGGTTCCCGTCCGTGTCCAGGTGCGGCACCAGGACGAGAGCCGGGTCGTACAGCCCGTCGGCCAGGTCCATCAGCTCCGCGGCGTCCGGCAGCACCCGGGGCTGCTGGGCCGGGCCGCTCGGCGCCTTGTACATCTCCAGGGTGTGCGCGCACAGCTCCGCCAGGGCCTCCACCTGGCGCACGATCTGCGGCGGCTGCTCGGGCAGCGGAGCCGGCCAGACGATCTCCAGCACGCCGTACACGCGGCCCCCCGTACCGGCGGGCAGGGCCGCCCGGCCGCCGTCCGGGTGGTGGTGCCGGCCGACGCTGGGCAGGCCCCGGTCGGCCAGCGAGGTGATCCACAGGCCGTCGCGCTCCGCGAGGCCGCACCGGGCGACCGTCGCCACGTCCGGCGGTACGTAGTACCAGCGCGCCGCCTCCGCGGGGGAGAAGCCGGCGCTGCCCGCCAGGGTGAGCGATCCGTCGGCGCCGAGCGCCCAGATCGCCACCGCCACCGCGCCCAGCGGACGCAGCGCCTGCGCCAGCAGGGACTCGGCCACGGCCTGGGTGTCGCCCGCCGCCAGCACCCCGCTCTCGGCCGCGCGCAGCCGCACGGCCGCGGGGTCCGGCCCGGCCTCCTCGGCGGCCCGGGTGGCGGCCAGGAAGGCGTCCGTCACCTCGGACATCCGGTCCCGGGCGGCCTGGTTGATGACCTCGACCGCGAACTCCAGCTGGGTCGTCCCGGCCTGCTCGGTCAGCTCGGCGAGCTGGCGGGCGGCCTGCGAGGGACCGCACCCCAGCCGTTCGACGAGGATGCCCTTGGCGAGTTCGATCAGCGCCCGGCCCTCGGCCTCGGCCTGCGCGGCCCGCACCTCCCGGCTGAGCCGGTCCACGGTGGCCGCCAGCCTGCCCACCGGCGAGTCCGCGGACACCCCGGCGGGTCCGGCCGACGGCCGTTCCAGTCCGGGCCCGTCGGCCTGCGGCTCGCCCTGATGCTCACTGATGCTCACTGTGCGCACGCTCCTCGGAGGCGGGGCCCTGCGACGGGGCTCATGCCGGCAGCCAGCGGCGGACGCAGGCGATCAGGTCCTGGGTGTCGACCGGTTTGGTGACGTAGTCGCTGGCCCCCGAGGCGAGGCTCTTCTCCCGGTCCCCGGGCATCGCCTTCGCGGTGACGGCGATGATGGGCAGCTCGGCGTACCGCGGCATGGTGCGGATCTCGGCCGTGGCGGCGTAGCCGTCCAGCTCGGGCATCATCACGTCCATCAGCACGAGCGCCACGTCGGGGTTGTCCACCAGTCTCTCGATGCCCTTGCGGCCGTTCTCCGCGTGCAGCACCCGGAAGCCGTGCAGCTCCAGGATCCCGCTGAGCGCGAAGAGATTGCGCGCGTCGTCGTCGACGACGAGGATGGTGCGGCCGGAGAACGAATCGTCCACCACGGTCTGCGGCGCCGACCGCTGCGGCTCGTCGGGCCGCACCAGCGACAGCACGTCGCCGGGCTCCTCCGCGGAGAGGTGCAGGGCGATGCGTTCGCGCAGCTCGTCGAGGCTGGACAGGAACTCCAGCGCGGTGCCCTCGGCACGGGACCGCAGGTCCTCCTCCACCGCCGTGTCCACCCGGTGGCCGCTGTGCACCAGCACCGGCACGCTCGCCAGGGCGGAGTCGCCCCGCAGCGCCTCCAGGAACCGGGTGACCTCCTCCTGGGCCGTGCCGAGCTCCAGCACCACGCAGTGGCACGGATCGGCGGCCAGCGCACCGGCGGCCTCCTGGGCGCCGACGGCGGTGAG
This sequence comes from Streptomyces sp. NPDC051740, assembly GCF_044453165.1. Taxonomy (NCBI): domain Bacteria; kingdom Bacillati; phylum Actinomycetota; class Actinomycetes; order Kitasatosporales; family Streptomycetaceae; genus Streptomyces; species Streptomyces sp. NPDC051740. The sequence goes on from NZ_JBITCL010000014.1 coordinate 207,203, forward strand.
GATGTCGACCGAGGGCCGGAAGGCGTCGTCGCCGCGCGCGACGTCCTGGACCACGCTCTCCGCGACCAGGGTGAGCAGGCCCCGGGGCCGCTCCTCCACGACGAGCAGCCGCCGCGGACGCGGGCCGGACGCCGGCCCCGCCTCGATCGCCGCCGGCTGCCGGGCCGGCACCTCGGGCAGGGCCTCGCCCGGCTCCCGGTCCGGGAGCGGCGAGGGCCGCAGCAGCTCCTCGAAGTCGGGCCGGGCCACGGGCAGGAACAGCGTGAACGTGCTGCCCTGGCCCGCGACGCTGTCCACCGTCACCGCGCCGCCCAGCAGATGCGCGATCTCCCGGGTGATGGACAGACCGAGCCCGGTGCCGCCGTACTTGCGGCTCGTCGTGCCGTCCGCCTGCTGGAAGGCGCCGAAGATCGCCTCCAGGTGCTGCTCGGGAATGCCCACACCGGTGTCCTGCACCCGGAAGGCCACCACGGACCCGCCCCGCAGCACACCGCTGGGCACCTCGTCGTCCGGCGCGGGCTCGATCCGCAGCTCCACACCGCCCCGCTCGGTGAACTTGACCGCGTTGGACAGCAGGTTGCGCAGCACCTGCCGCAGCCGCGAGTCGTCGGTGAGCAGGTCGGCCGGCGCGCCCGGCGCCGTCGTCACGGTGAAGTCCAGGCTCTTCTGCATCGTCATCGGCCGGAAGGTGGCCTCGACGTACTCGATGAGCCGGCGCAGCTCCACCCGCTCGGGGCTGACGTCCATCTTCCCGGCCTCGACCTTGGACAGATCGAGGATGTCGTTGATCAGCTGCAGCAGGTCCGAGCCGGCCGAGTGGATGATCTGCGCGTACTCGACCTGCTTGGGGCTGAGGTTGCGCGAGGGGTTCTGGGCGAGCAACTGGGCCAGGATCAGCAGGCTGTTGAGCGGGGTGCGCAGCTCGTGGCTCATGTTCGCCAGGAACTCCGACTTGTACTTCGAGGCCAGCGACAGCTGCTGGGCCCGCGCCTCCAGCTCCTGCCGGGCCTGCTCGATCTGGAGGTTCTTCGCCTCGATGTCCCGGTTCTGCGCGGCCAGCAGCGCGGCCTTGTCCTCCAGTTCGGCGTTGGAGTGCTGGAGTTCCTCCTGCTGGGTCTGCAACTCCGCCGAGCGTTCCTGCAGTTCGGCGGTGAGCCGCTGCGACTCGACGAGCAGCTCGTCGGTACGGGCGTTGGCCACGATGGTGTTGACGTTGACGCCGATGGTCTCCATCAGCTGGGCCAGGAAGTCCTGGTGGATCTGGGTGAACGGGGTCACCGACGCCAGCTCGATCACGCCGAGGACCTGGCCCTCGACCACGATGGGCAGCAGCACCAGCACGGTCGGCACCACCTGGCCGAGCCCGGAGGAGATGGTGACGTAGTCCGGCGGCAGCTCGTCCACCGTGATGGTGCGGCGGCTGCGCGCGGCCTGGCCGACCAGGGTGCGGCCGAAGGCGATCCGGGTGGGCCGGCCGTCGTCGTCGGGGTAGCCGTAGGAACCGACGAGCCGCAGCTCGGGGCCGCCGTCGCCGTCCTCCGCGAGGTAGAAGGCGCCGTACTGGGCCGACACCAGCGGCACCAGCTCGTCCATGATCAGCTCGGCGACCACGGGCAGGTCGCGGTGGCCCTGCATCAGGCCGGAGACCCGGGCGAGGTTGGTCTTGAGCCAGTCCTGCTCCTGGTTGGCCCGGGTGGTCTCGCGCAGGGACTCCACCATCGAGTTGATGTTGTCCTTGAGCTCGGCGACCTCGCCGGAGGCCTCCACGTTGACGGAGCGGGTCAGGTCGCCCTCGGCGACGGCACTGGTGACCTCGGCGATCGCGCGGACCTGCCGGGTGAGGTTGCCCGCCAGCTCGTTGACGTTCTCCGTGAGCCGCTTCCAGGTGCCGGAGACGCCCTCGACCTCCGCCTGGCCGCCGAGGCGGCCCTCGGTGCCGACCTCGCGGGCGACGCGGGTGACCTCCTGGGCGAAGGCGGAGAGCTGGTCGACCATCGTGTTGATGGTCGTCTTCAGCTCCAGGATCTCGCCGCGCGCGTCGACGTCGATCTTCTTCGACAGGTCGCCCAGGGCCACGGCGGTCGTCACCAGCGCGATGTTGCGCACCTGGCCGGTGAGGTTGTTGGCCATGGAGTTGACGTTGTCGGTGAGGTCCTTCCAGGTGCCCGCGACATGGGGCACGTGCGCCTGGCCGCCGAGGCGGCCCTCGGTGCCGACCTCGCGGGCGACGCGGGTGACCTCGTCGGCGAAGGCCGACAGCGTGTCGACCATGGTGTTGATGACGTCGGCCAGCGCCCCGACCTCTCCGGCCGCCTCGACCCTGATCCGCTGCGACAGGTCGCCCCGGCCCACCGCGGAGGCGACCTGGGCGATGGAGCGGACCTGGCCGGTCAGGTTGGACGCCATCACGTTGACGTTGTCGGTGAGGTCCTTCCAGGTGCCGGAGACACCGCGCACCTGCGCCTGGCCGCCGAGGCGGCCCTCGGTGCCGACCTCGCGGGCGACGCGGGTGACCTCGTCGGCGAAGGCGGAGAGCTGGTCGACCATCGTGTTGATGGTGTTCTTGAGCTCGAGGATCTCGCCGCGGGCGTCCACGGTGATCTTCTGCGACAGGTCGCCCTTGGCGACCGCCGTCGTCACCTGGGCGATGGAGCGGACCTGCGCGGTGAGGTTGCCCGCCATCGCGTTCACCGAGTCCGTCAGGTCGGCCCAGGTGCCCGAGACCCCCGGCACCTGTGCCTGGCCGCCCAGCGCCCCCTCGGTGCCGACCTCACGGGCCACTCGCGTCACCTCGGAGGTGAACACCGACAGCTGGTCCACCATCCCGTTGAAGACCTTGGCGATGTCCCCCATGAGGCCGCCCGCGTCGTCCGGCAGCCGGGTGCCGAAGTCCCCGTCCCGTACGGCCGTCAGCCCCGCCAGGAGCCGCCTCAGCTCCTGGTCCCCCGGTGCCGCCTCGGTCCCCTCGGTGCTCTTGCTGGTCATGCGCACCCTCGTTCCGACCAGAGTCAGTGCGCGTTTCCGCAGTTCACGGATGTGCGCGATGAGAAAATACGCCGAAGGCTAACCCAGGTGGCGGGTGCGGAACAAAGCGTGGCGCCTCGGGGGGAAACGATCCGAGAAAACTCGGGACCGCTTGCATACCTTGGCCAGTGAGGGGTACTCGGCCGAATTTCGACGGACGCGGAGCGACGGAGCGCCGGCGCGCGCGGTTTTGGTCCACGCCTTTCGAATGCGCGCGCGCCTGACGGGTATTTGCTGCTGTGGAGCTGGGCGACGCCCAGGGGATCCGTCGTCATCGGGGAGGCAAGGAGCAGTGCCCATCGACAGCATCTGGTCGTACGCGCCGGACCTGGGCCAGGTCCAGGGGCAGGACCTCACGGACTACACCGTCGTCGCGAGCGACGGCACCATCGGCCACGTGGACCGGCAGGCCGACCACCACGGCATGCGGCACCTCGTCGTCGACACCGGGGTGTGGGTGTTCGGCCGCAGCCTCCTGGTGCCGGTCGGCGTCGTCGCGGCCGTCCACGCCGGGGAACGCCAGGTGACGTTGGCCTGCACCAGGGCCGAGGTGAAGGCGGCGCCCCGGTTCCGCACCGACAGCGAGACCATGGACCCCGCCTATCTCACCGCGGTCGGTGACTACTATCACCGGCTGCCGACGCGCGAGAGCCCCACCGGATGAACACCGCACGGCAGACGCGCCCGGCCGACGGCACGGGGGTGCGCAGCGCCGCCGGCGCGCGGGCGCACGCCGAGGCGACGGTGCGGGCGCGCTGGGACGCCGAGGGCCGCATCCCGCACCAGCAGGACATGATCGACCTCTCGCTCGTCGTGTCGGAGCTGGTCACCAACGCCATCCGGCACGGCGCCGGACTGGCCGGCTTCGACGCGCGGACGACGGGGGAGGGTGTAAGGATCGCCGTCCACGACCACAGCGACGTCATCCCCGAGGCCGCCGGCGGGACCGGCGCCCTGCCGGCCGTGCACCGCGGCAGCGGTTACGGCTGGCCCCTGGTGATCCGGCTGGCGCGGGACATCGACGTCCGCAGGCGCCCCGGCGGCGGCAAGACCATCAGCGTGTTCGTCCCCCTGCGCGACGCGCCGGCCTAGGTTCACCAGGGCAGGAAGACGTGGATGTCCTTGCCGTGGTCGTCGCTGACGACGCTGACCTGGTCGCACAGCGTGTGGATCAGGTGCCAGCCGATCCCGCCGCCGCCGCGGTTGGGGTGGAAGGGCCGCGGGGCCGGCTCGGTGGTGCTGGTGTCGTGCATCACCACGTGCACCCCGTCGAACGTTCTGCGCAGACGCAGCTGGAACGGGCCCGGCGCGTACTGCACCGCGTTGGCGGCCAGCTCCGTGACCACCAGGAGTATGTCGTCCCAGTGCTCCGGAGCCGACGGCGCCGCCACACGGGCCAGGTCGAAGAGGAACTCCTCCGCGACCAGGCGTGCGTCCGTCACATCGTGCAGCTCCCCCGGGAAGCTGGCGATGCGGCTCGTGATGTCCTCGGCAGCCAGTGTCCTGTCCCTACGCGGCTCGCGTGCCATCTCGCCTTCCAGGCCCCGTCGTCGCGGGGCAGTCGTCCTTGTGCCTGCGCCCCCTCGAACCGTGGGTTCCCGTGCGGGCGGAGCCTACGCGCCCGCATGCCCGTGCCCGCCCGGTGACAAACCCGTTACCGACCGGCAGCGGCTCCCGGGGCCTGCCCACGACGTCCGTCCCGCCCGCCGCCCGGCACGCGCTCCGCCGGAGGGTGACCCCTACCCGTCGAAGGCGCTCCGGCGCCCTGCGATCGCACGCTCGAACCCAGCTCGCGCGGGGGCGCCCCTCGGGCGGACGACGGGAGGGCCGGACAGGACCCGGCCCTCCCCGGACGCTCAGCGGAAGACGTTGTCCGAGTCGTCCCAGCCGGACGGGTCGTCCACGGCCGGTGTCCGTCCCGGACGGGTCCGGGAGTGGTACATCGCGTCGATCTCCAGCGCGTAGTGCCGCACGATCTCGTCCCGGCGCAGTTTCATCGACGGCGTCAGCAGCCCGTTGGCCACGTCGAACGGCTCGGGCAGCACCCGGAACACCCGGATCGACTCCGAGCGCGACACACTGCTGTTGGCCGCGGCGACCGCCCGCGCGATCTCCTCCCGCAGCGCGTTCTCCTCCCGCGCCTCCCGGGCCGGCGCGTCGCCCGGCAGGGACAGCGCCGCCCGCCAGTCGTTGAGGAACTCCGGGTCCAGCGTGATCAGGGCACCCACGCACGGCCGGTTGTCGCCCACGACGACGGCCTGGTGGACCAGCGGGTGCATCCGCAGCCGCTGCTCCAGGGCCGACGGCGCCACGCTCTTGCCGCTGCTCGTGATGATGATGTCCTTCTTGCGGCCGGTGATCGTGAGGTAGCCCTCGGCGTCCAGCCGGCCCAGATCGCCCGTGGCCAGCCAGCCGTCGCGCAGCACGGCCCGGGTGGCGGCCTCGTCGCCCACGTACCCCTGGAACACCGACGGCCCGCGCACCAGGATCTCCCCGTCGTCGGCCACCCGTATCCCGGTGCCCGGCAGCGCCTGCCCGACGGTGCCGGACTTCTCCCGCCCGAACGGCTGCATCGTCACCCCGCCGCTGGTCTCGGTGAGCCCGTAGCCGTCGTGGACGTAGATGCCGATCCCCTCGTAGAAGAGGGACAGGTCGCGGTGGAGCGTCGACCCCCCGGAGGTGGCCCGCAGCACCCGGCCGCCCAGCGTGGCCCGCAGCCTGCGGTAGACCGTGCGCTCGTACAGGGCGTGCTGCAGCCGCAGGTCGAGGCCCGGCCCGGAGCCGAGGCCCAGCCGCTGCCGCTCCAGCGCGGCGGCGAAGTCCTGTGCCGTGCCGGCCGCCCGCTCGAACAGGGCACCGCGGCCCGACAGCTGTGCCGAGCGCAGGAAGTTCTTGTAGATCTTCTCCAGCAGCGACGGGACGGCGTACAGATAGGTGGGCCGGAAGGTGCGCAGGGCCGAGGCCAGGGAATCCCCGCCGATGTCGGGTTCGTGCCCCATCAGCAGCCCGCCGCGCACGCACAGCACCTGGATCATCAGACCGTAGACGTGGGAGAAGGGCAGGAAGGCGAGGACGGCGGCCTGCTCACCGGGGGGCGCCGTGACGTGGCCCCAGCCCGCCAGCAGGGTGTCGCTCATGAAGGCCAGGCCGCGGTGGCTCAGCGCGCAGCCCATGGCGTGGCCGGACGTGCCGGAGGTGTAGGCGACGACGGCCGTGGAGTCCGGCAGGACGATGCGGCGCATCGAGTCGACCGTGGCCGCCGGGATGAACTCGCCGCGCGCCACCAGCTGGTCCAGCGCGCCCGCGTCCAGCTGCCACACGTGCCGCAGCGCCGGCAGCGCGGCGCACACGGACCCGACGGTCATCACGCCCTGCTCGTCCTCCACCAGCACGGCCACACAGCCGGAGTCCCGCAGGATCCACTCCACCTGCTCGCGCGAGGAGGTCGGATAGATGGGGACGACCTCGGCGCCCACCGTCCACAGGGCATGGCCCAGGAGGGTCCACTCGTAGCGGGTGCGCGCCATGATCGCCACCCGCATGCCGGGCGAGATGCCGGACGCCACCAGGCCCTTGGCCACGGCGACGACCTCGTCGCGGAACTCGATGGCGGTGATCCGCTCCCAGGTGGCGGAGGCCGGGCCGGCGCGGCGGGCGAGCACCGGCAGGGCGGGGCTCTCGGCCGCCGTCCCGAAGAGGCTGTCGGCGAGGCCGCCGGCCAGGGGCGAGGCGGATGGGGGAGCGAGAGCGAGGTCGCGCATGCACTGCTCCTGACGTGTACGGGCTGTGACTCGGCCGATGAGCACCGTCATCGGCGGTGCCTGAATGTAGCCGAGCCGGAGCGCCCACGCGCCGGGATCGCGACAAGTGTGTCCGCACTGATGATCTCGCCGCTTTCGGGGGACCCGGACGGTATGAGTTACGTGAATCCAGATCCCGATCCGGAACGCAGCACCGGCCTCGAACCGGGCGGCGGCGTACCCCCGGGTGAGACCCCGCCCGCGGAGAGCAGCATGCCCGAGGCGGGCCCCCGGGAGACGCACAACCCGACCAAGGGCTGGGCCAAGGGCCCGCTGGCCGCGATCCTCGTCCTCGTGGTGCTGGTCGCGGCGTTCTTCCTGGTCTACGCCATCATCCTCATCCTCTGACGCCCCCTGCCCGCGAGGAGACGCCGCCTACCCGCGAGGAGCGGACCCCGCACGCCCAGCCCCCTGGGTGTGCCGTACGCACTCCGTGACGACGTCCCTCAGGCTCCCCGTGCGTTCCAGCAGGGCGCGCTGCACCTGCGCCCCGTTGCCGTCGCGCAGCAGCCGTGCGCAGCCCTCGCGGGCGCGCTCCAGGTCACCGGTGGCCTCCAGGGCCTCGGCGGCGTGGTCGAGGAGGTCGCGTACGACCGTCTCCGCCGGCATGCGCCGCATGGTCTCCGGGTGGAGCAGCTCGCCCGTCAGCCCCGAGCGGGCCGCCTGCCAGGCGGCCAGCCGGAGCAGGCTGACACCGGGGTCCACCGGCTCCCGGCCGGCCCGCCACTCGCGGGCCGCGGTCTCCACCAGCCCGCGGGCGAGGGTGGCGATCAGCGCCGCCGTCTCCGCGTGCAGACAGACGTCGGAGACGCGGATCTCCACCGTCGGGTACTGCTGGGACAGCCGGGCGTCGAAGTAGACCATCTTCTCGTCGAGGATGACACCGGTGGCCACCATGTCGGCGACCCGCCGGTGGTAGCGCTCGGCCGAGCCGAACGGCTCGGTCGGACCGGCGGACGGCCAGCGCTGCCAGACCCGGCTGCGGTAGCTGTTGTACCCCGTCTCCTTGCCCTGCCAGAACGGCGAGTTCGCGCTCAGCGCCGCCAGCACCGTCAGCCAGGGCCGCAGCCGGTCCACGACCCCGACGCCCTCCTCGTCGGACTCGACGGACACATGGACGTGGCAGCCCATGACGAGCTGTTCCCGGGTGGCGATGCCGTACTGCTCCTCCATCCACCGGTACCGGCGGTTGACGCCGATGGCCGGGCTGACCGGCAGCGGCGAGGTGGCGAGGGCGGCGACGGTGCAGCCGATCTTCCCGGCGTACCCGGCCGCCTCCTCGCGGCAGCGGACGATCTCCTCGTGCAGGCTCTCCATCGAGGACTGCGGATGCGTGGCGAACTCCAGCATCTGCTCGTGCAGTTCCTTCTCGAAGACGTCCTGTTCCGCGCCGTCCCGGGCGGCACGGGCGAGTACCGCCGCGGACCTCGCCCGCGGTTCGCCGCTCTCCGGATCGACCAGGAGGAGCTCCTCCTCCACTCCGACGGTGCGCACCTGGTGCCGCCCTTCTGTGACCTGCCGTGACGACGCCGAGAGGACCTCGGCCGTACGACCCCGAATGCCCCGGTGAGGGCCTCGGACACCTGGCGGCGTCAGCGGACTCTCACAGGGCGACCGGTGTCAGCCACATCGTCGCGAGCGGCGGCAGCGTGAGCCGTACGGTGCCGTCCTCGGGCTTGACCGGGTCCGGGTGCGTGACGTCCCCGCCGCCGTAGTGCGCGGCGTCGGTGTTGAGGACCTCCTGCCAGGCGATCACGTCGTCACCGACACCGAGGGCGTAGTCGTGCCGGACCACGGGGGAGAAGTTCGACACCGCGAGCAGCGGCCGGCCCTCGGTGTCGTACCGCAGGAACGCGAAGACGTTGTCGTCGGCCGCGTCGACCGACACCCACCGGAAGCCGGACGGGTCGGTGTCGCGCTGCCACAGCGCCGGGGTCGCCCGGTAGCGGGTGTTGAGGTCGCGCACCAGGTCCCGCACCCCGCGGTGGTCGCCCGCGGAGTGGTACCCGTCGTCGAGCAGCCACCACTCCGGGCCGGTCTCCTCGGACCACTCGGCACCCTGCGCGAACTCCTGCCCCATGAACAGCAGTTGCTTGCCGGGGTGGGCCCACATGAACCCGAGGTAGGCCCGCACGTTCGCCCGCCGCTGCCACCAGTCGCCCGGCATCTTCGACACCAGCGCCTGCTTGCCGTGCACCACCTCGTCGTGCGAGATGGGCAGCACGTAGTTCTCGCTGTGGGCGTACACCATCGCGAACGTCATCTCGTGGTGGTGGTACTTGCGGTGCACCGGCTCGTGGGAGACGTACTCCAGCGAGTCGTGCATCCAGCCCATGTTCCACTTCAGGCCGAACCCGAGACCGCCGGTGTCGGTGGGCCGGGTCACCCCGCCCCACGCCGTGGACTCCTCCGCGATGGTCACCACCCCGGGGCAGCGCCGGTACACGGTCGCGTTCATCTCCTGGAGGAACGCCATCGCCGCCAGGTCCTCCCGGCCGCCGTACGCGTTCGGCTCCCAGCCTCCGTCCTCGCGCGAGTAGTCCAGGTAGAGCATGGAGGCCACCGCGTCCACCCGCAGTCCGTCGATGTGGAACTCCTGGCACCAGTACACGGCGTTCGCGACCAGGAAGTTGCGCACCTCGGTGCGGGCGAAGTCGAAGGTGTACGTCCCCCAGTCGGGGTGCTCCGCGCGCCGGGAGTCCCCGGGCTCGTACAGCGGGTCCCCGTCGAACCGGGCCAGCGCCCAGTCGTCCTTCGGGAAGTGCGCCGGCACCCAGTCCATGATCACGCCGATCCCGGCCCGGTGCAGCGCGTCGACCAGGTACTTGAAGTCGTCCGGGGTGCCCAGCCGGGCGGTCGGCGCGTAGAAGCCGGTGACCTGGTAGCCCCAGGACGGCCCGAACGGGTGCTCGGCGACCGGCATCAGCTCGACGTGGGTGAAGCCGAGGTCCTTGACGTACGCCGGGAGCTCTTCGGCGAGTTCGCGGTACGTCAGTCCCGGCCGCCAGGACGGCAGGTGCACCTCGTACACCGAGAACGGCGCCTCGTGCACGGGCGTCGCCGCCCGCCGCGCGAACCACTCGGCGTCGCCCCACTCGTAGTGCGAGGCCGTCACGACGGAGGCCGTGTTCGGCGGCGCCTCCGTGCGCCGCGCCATCGGGTCGGCCTTGAGGAACCGGTGGCCGTAGCGGGAGTGGATCTCGAACTTGTAGCAGGTGCCCTCGCCGACACCGGGCAGGAACAGCTCCCACACCCCGGACGAGCCGAGCGAGCGCATCGGGAACGCCGTGCCGTCCCAGTGGGTGAAGTCGGCGGCGACCCTCACCCCCTGCGCGTTCGGCGCCCACACCGTGAAGCGGGTGCCGGTGACGCCCTGGTGGGTCATCGGGTGCGCGCCGAGCGCCGTCCACAGCTCCTCGTGCCGGCCCTCGCCGATCAGATGCAGGTCGAGCTCGCCGAGCGCGGGCAGGAACCGGTACGGGTCGTGCGTCTCGACGGCCGCGTCGTCGCCGTAGGCCACCGTCAGCGTGTACGCGGGGACCGCGTCCAGCGGCAGTACGCCGGAGAAGAGGCCGTCGCCCTCCGACACGAGCGGGGTGCGTTCGCCGTCGACGACCACACCCACCTCACGCGCGAAGGGCCGCAGCGCCCGGAAGGCGATCCCGCCGGGCACCGGATGGGCGCCGAGCAGCGCGTGCGGATCGTGGTGGGCGCCCGCCAGCAGGCGCCCCCGGTCGGTCGGGTCGAGGGCGGGTGCGGCGCCGGGGGGCGCGGCGGCGGACGGGACGGGCCCGGCCGACTCGGGAAGCGGGGTGTCACGCAGGGCCACGGCTTCAGTCTCCTCTCACGGCGAGGCGCTCGATCGCCGCCATGGGTACGGGCAGCCAGTCGGGTCGGTGCCGGGCCTCGTACAGCACCTCGTACACGGCCCGGTCCGTCTCGTAGGCGCGGAGCAGGCCGTGCTTCTTGCGCGGGTCCCAGCCGGCGCGGGCGGCGTAGCCCGCGCAGTAGGCCTCACGGCAGCGGCGCGCCCACTCCGGGCGCCAGGGGCGGCGCTGGCGGGCGGCGTAGTCGAAGGAGCGCAGCATCCCGGCGATGTCCCGCACGGGGGAGTGGGCGCTGCGCCGTTCGGAGAGCGGCCGGGACGGCTCGCCCTCGAAGTCGATGACGAACCACTCGCGCCCCGCCCGCAGCACCTGCCCCAGGTGCAGGTCGCCGTGGACGCGCTGGGCGGGCGGCCCGGCGTCGCAGGTGGTCAGGGCGGCGAAGGCGGCCCGCAGCCCCGGCACGAACGGCTGGAGCGCGGGGACGGCGTGCGCCGCGGCGGCCAGCCGCTCGGTCATCGCCGCCGCCGTCCGCCCGTTCTCGCCGGGCGCGCCGATGGGGAACGCCGTGGACAGCGCCAGGTGGACGTCCGCCGTGGCCCGGCCCAGCGCGTGCGACTGCGCGGTGAAGTCGTCACCGGAGGCGAGCGCGTCGAGGGCCAGCGTCCAGCCGTCGGAGGCGTCGCGCAGATACGGCTGGAGCACACCGAGCGTCGCGTTGAACGGATACGTGGTGCGCAGCCAGGCCACCGGGGCGGGCACCCGGTGGCAGCCCTGCGGGGCCAGCGCCCCGGGCACCTCCAGGTCCGGATTGACACCGGGCTGGACGCGTCGGAACACCTTCAGGATGTACTCGTCGCCGTACACCAGCGAGGAGTTGGACTGCTCGGCGGTCATCAGGCGCGGCACCAGTCCGGCGGGCACCTGCTGGGACCCGTCGCACTCGAACCGCAGCGGGCCCGCCGCGCCGGGGTGGCGCAGCCGTTCCAGGAGCAGCTGGGCGGCGCGCGGGTCGTGCAGGGCGTCGTAGACCGTCAGTCCGGCCAGCCGGCCGTCCGGCACCCTGCCGATGAGCGCCTTGCCGAGCCGCGGCGAGGGGTGCTCCCGTACGCCGAGGAGGAGCTGGTAGCAGTCACCGGCCGGGGGAGTGCCGCCGGGAGCGGGCACGCCTCCGTGACCGGCGTGCACCAGCATGTGCAGACAGCCCGGGAACAGCTCCGTCATCGAGAGCACACCGAGGTCGGTGACGGGCCGGTCCTTGCCGGCGAACCAGCGCTGCAGCGGCAGCCACTCGCGCAGCAGCCCGGTGAGCGACTCCATGGGCTCGGCGGGCGCGCTTCGCGGCCGCAGGAACGCGGTCTTCGTCATGGTGACGCCTCCTCTCCCCGGCACACGCTCACAGTCGTCGGCCGATGCGGGACGCGACGCGGGTGAGCCGGAACCAGTAGAAGCCGTGGCCCCCGAGGGTCAGCAGGTACGGCAGTTCGCCGACGGCGGGGAAGCGCACCCCGCCGAACAGCTCGACCG
>NZ_JBITCL010000015.1:0-168672 GCF_044453165.1 Streptomyces sp. NPDC051740
ATCAGATCTTTCCGATCCGATTTCCTCGGTGCTTTCCGGGGTTCCGCTCTCGCGTTTCCCTTTCCGGCGGTTCCGACTCTATCAGATCCTTTCGGGCCTGATTCCCGGTCAGAGCGGGCTGCCTTCCCGGCCGTTGGGCCGTTCCGACGAGTGAGACTTTAGCGGATTCCCGGTCCCCGACCTAATCGGGGTCCTGCTCCCTTTCGGGTGCGGATTCCTCATTTCGCAAATACGTATGCCAAGGACGTGACAGCAGACAGACCGCTGTCTCGAACAATGGTGGTACTTGTGGAATGGCTGTCCGGGGACCGACCGGGGTCGGCGCTCACGTCGGACAACTCGGAGAACAGTACGGATCCGGCCGGGGCGTGTCAACTCGCTGCCTTGTCCCGCCCCCGGGCGTACTCTGGGCCGCATGACCACGCGTACGTACAGCCAGTTCTGGTGGGCCGCCTGACGGCGGCCGCCCCCTACGTACGTACATCAGCGGCCGCCGCCTCGGCGGCCGTTTCTGTTTCTCCCTCCAGGACTCCGAGGGGCGGCCGGCCAGGGACGGCGGCCTCGGACCGGAGATGGAGAAGAGAAGAGATGACACGGGTCTTCAGTGGGATCAAGCCGACCGGGCATCTGACGCTGGGAAACTACCTGGGAGCCATGCGGCAGTGGGCCGCGGTCGACCAGCACCAGGCGGACGCGCTGTTCTGCGTCGTCGATCTGCACGCGCTGACCGTGCACCACGATCCCGCGCGGGTGCGCAGGCTGAGCCGGCAGGCGGCGACGTTGCTGCTGGCGTCCGGGCTGGACCCGGCGCTGTGCACGGTGTTCGTGCAGAGCCATGTGGACGAGCACGCGCGGCTGTCGTATCTGCTGGAGTGCGTGGCCACGGACGGCGAGATGCGACGGATGATCCAGTACAAGGAGAAGGCCGCGCGGGAGCAGCGGCGGGGTGGGAGCGTGCGGCTGTCGCTGCTGACGTATCCGGTGCTGATGGCGGCCGACATCCTGGCGTACGGGACGGACGAGGTGCCGGTCGGGCACGACCAGACGCAGCACGTGGAGCTGGCGCGGGATCTCGCGGTGCGGTTCAACCAGCGGTACGGGCACACGTTCGTGGTGCCGCGGGCGACGAATCCGTCGGTGGCGGCGCGGGTGATGAATCTGCAGGACCCCATGGCGAAGATGGGCAAGAGCGACGACACGGGGCCGGGGATCGTCTATCTGCTGGACGAGCCGGACGTGGCGCGGAAGAAGGTCATGCGGGCGGTGACCGACAGCGGGCGGGACGTCGTGTACGACAGGGAGACCCGGCCGGGGGTGGCGAATCTGCTGGAGGTCCTTGCCGCGTGCTCGGGTGGGAACCCGGAGGCGTTGGCCGGTGTATATGAGTCGTACGGGGATTTGAAGCGTGACACCGCGGAGGCGGTGGTCGAGGTGCTGAGGCCGGTGCGGGAGAGGCACAAGGAGTTGTGCGCGGATCCCGGCTATGTGGAGGGGGTGCTGCGGGATGGCGCGGAGCGGGCGCGGGGCATGGCTCGACCGACCGTTGATGCCGCTTATCGGGCGATCGGTTTGTTGCCGGCGGGCTCGGATACCGGGGCGCCCGTGCTGAACGCGGCCCGGTAGGCGCGGGGGCTGGTGGCGAGGCGCGATGCGAAGTGCTGGCGCATCTTGACTGCTCCCCTCCTACACAGGAGGGGATTCCCGGCTCAGGCTGCCTCCCGGAGCGGCGCTCCGGGAGGTCTTGCCCCCTCGACACCAGCCGGGGCCAGACCTGCCCGGACGAGCATCACGCGGGCGGAGTTCTTGTCCCTGGGGGAGACGGCTCCACACACGGTGCAGGTGTAGGTGCGTTCCGACAGCGGCAGGGCGTGCCTGGCTCTCGCTCCGCACCCGGCTTGGCCCTACTCCTCAGTCCTTGGTGCCGCTGGCGAGTTCGCGGCTGCGGTCGCGGGCGGCTTCGAGGGCGGCGATGAGGGCGGCTCGTACGCCGTGGTTCTCGAGTTCGCGGATGGCGTTGATGGTGGTGCCGGCGGGGGAGGTCACGTTCTCGCGGAGCTTCACCGGGTGTTCGCCGCTGTCGCGGAGCATCGTCGCGGCGCCGATCGCGGACTGGACGATCAGGTCGTGGGCCTTGTCGCGGGGCAGGCCGAGCAGGATGCCGGCGTCGGTCATGGCTTCGACCAGGTAAAAAAAGTACGCCGGGCCGGAGCCGGAGAGGGCGGTGCAGGCGTCCTGCTGGGACTCGGGGACGCGGAGGGTCTTGCCGACGGCGCCGAAGATCTCCTCGGCGTGGGCGAGGTGGTCGGCGGTGGCGTGGCTTCCGGCGGAGATGACCGACATGGCCTCGTCGACGAGGGCGGGGGTGTTGGTCATGACCCGGACGACCGGGGTGCCGGTGGCGAGGCGGTCCTCGAAGAAGGCGGTGGGGATGCCGGCGGCGCCACTGATGATCAGGCGGTCGGCGGGGACGTGGGGGGCGAGTTCGTCGAGGAGGGTGCCCATGTCCTGCGGTTTGACCGTGAGGATCAGGGTGTCGGCGGTCTTGGCGGCTTCCTGGTTGGAGACCGGGGTGACTCCGTAGCGGGTGCGGAGATCGTCGGCCCGCTCCTGGCGGCGGGCGGTGACGAGGAGGTCGGTGGGGGCCCAGCCGGCGCGGATCATTCCGCTGAGCAGGGCTTCGCCGATTTTGCCGGTGCCGAGGACTGCGACTTTCTGGGTCATGGCTGGGGTGCCCTCCGGGGGTGCGTCGTCCTGTGGGCATCCTCGCATCCCGGGGCAGGTGGGGGGTGGGGTGTCCGGTGGGCGGGATGTCGGCGGTGGGTTGCCGTCGTGAGTTTTCCGCCCCCGCCGCTCCTTCCCTCCCCCACTCTCGACTTCGCTCGAGCGGGAGGGACCCCCATCGTCCCCGGGGGCTGTGCCCCGGACCCCCTTCGGCCCTGAACGGGCCTCGTCCTCGAACGCCGGACGGGCTGATTTACACCGTTCGGCGTTTCAAGGTGGCCGCGCCCAGGGTGAGGACCAGCAGGGCGCAGCCCGCGACGATCGCCGTGTCGCGGATGAAGGCCGTGGTCATGTCGGTGTGCTTCAGGACCTCGTTCATGCCGTCGACCGCATAGGACATGGGGAGGACGTCGGAGATGGCCTCCAGGGCCGGGTGCATGTTCTCGCGCGGGGTGAGGAGGCCGCAGAGGAGGAGCTGGGGGAAGATCACCGCCGGCATGAACTGGACCGCCTGGAATTCGGAGGCCGCGAAGGCCGAGACGAAGAGGCCGAGGGCCGTGCCGAGGAGTGCGTCGAGCAGGGCGATCAGCAGGAGCAGCCAGGGGCTGCCGATGACGTCGAGACCGAGGAACCATACGGCGAGGCCCGTGGCCAGGGCGGACTGGACGATCGCGAGGGCGCCGAAGGCGAGGGCGTAGCCGGCGATCAGGTCGCCCTTGCCCAGCGGCATGGCGAGGAGGCGTTCGAGGGTGCCGGAGGTGCGTTCGCGCAGGGTGGCGATCGAGGTGACCAGGAACATCGTGATCAGCGGGAAGATCCCGAGGAGTGACGCGCCGATGTTGTCGAAGACGTGCGCGCTGCCGTCGTAGACGTAGCGGAGCAGAAGCAGCATCAGGCAGGGGACCAGCAGCATCAGCGCGATGGTGCGCGGGTCGTGGCGGAGCTGGCGCAGCACCCGGGCGGCGGTGGCGAGGGTGCGGGAGGCGTTGAGGGCGCGCGCCGGGGCGGGGGCGGCCGTGCTCATCGGGTGGACTCCTTCGTACGGCCCGCCGTGGCGGCCTGGTCGACCAGGCGCAGGAAAGCCGCCTCGACGGTGTCGGAGCCGGTGCGGGCGCGCAGGGCGTCGGGGGTGTCGTCGGCGAGGATCCCGCCCTCGCGCATGAGGAGGAGGCGGTGGCAGCGCTCGGCCTCGTCCATGACGTGGGAGGAGATCAGGAGGGTGGTGCCGCGTTCGGCGGCGAGGGTGTGGAAGAGGTTCCAGAGGTCGCGGCGCAGGACGGGGTCGAGGCCGACGGTGGGTTCGTCGAGGACGAGGAGTTCGGGGGTGCTGAGGAGGGCCACGGCGAGGGAGACGCGGCTGCGCTGGCCGCCGGAGAGGTCGCCGGCGAGGGCGTCGGTGTGGGTGGTGAGGTCGACGTCGGTGATCGCGCGGGTGACGTTCTCGTGGCGGCGGTCGGCGGCCGCTCGGCCGGGGTGGAGGATCGCGGCGAAGTAGTCGAGGTTCTGGCGGACGGTCAGGTCGTCGTAGATGGAGGGGGCCTGGGTGACGTAGCCGATGCGGGTGCGCAGGGTGGGGTGGCCGGCGGGGCTGCCGAGGACGTCCAGGGTGCCGGTGACCTTGGCCTGGGTGCCGACGACGGCCCGCATCAGGGTCGACTTGCCGCAGCCGGAGGGGCCGAGGAGGCCGGTGATCTGACCGCGCGGGACGGTGAAGTCGAGGCCGCGCAGGACGGTGCGGGGGCCTCGGACGACGGTGAGGTCCTGGGCGTGGACGGCCGGTTCCTCCGGTGGGCGGGAGGAGGAATTCATCATGCGATGAATACTCCTCCCGGGTCCGGGGAGGAGTCAAGCCGTCGGGGCCGGGGGTGTGGTGGCGAGGAGGAGGACGACGTCGTAGGTCTCCTCGACGGTGCCGTCCGGGAAGGCGGCGGTGAGGTGCTCGCGCTGCTCGGCGAGGAAGGCGGCGGCGCGGTCGCTGTCGACGAGGAGGACCGAGTGGCTGGCGAGGTTGGCCAGGTGGGTGTCGATCGGGACGCGGCGGCTCCAGCGGATCTCCCGGCGGGTGAAGTGCAGGAGGCCGGTGGGGTCGGCGGCTCGGGCGTTGGTGTCGCGTCGCTCGGCGGCGAGGTTCACGCCGAAGCGGCGCGCGGTGCGTTCGGCTTCTTCGGCGATCCAGGGCACGTCGAGCGCGTCGGTGTTCCACCACAGGGCGAGCGCGCCGCCCGGCCGCAGGACCCGTACCGCCTCCGGGACGGCGCGGGCGGGGTCGGTCCAGTGCCAGGCCTGGGCGTAGGTGAGGAGGTCGGCGTGGTGGCCGGCGAGGGGGAGGGCGTCGCCGCTGCCCCGGACGACCGGCACGTCGGGGAGGGTGCGGCGGAACTCGGCCGCCATGCCGTCACCGGGCTCGACGGCGATCACGTCGGCGCCGCGCGCGTGCAGATGCGCGGTCGCCATGCCCGTACCGGCACCGACGTCCACGACCCGGGAGCCGGCGAGGGGGCGGCCGGTCAGCTCCTCGACCGTGTCGAAGAGGGCGGGCGGGTAGGAGGGGCGGTTGGCGGCGTACTGGGCTGCGGCCGCGTTGAAGGAGTGGGCTCGGGTGAGGTGGTCGGCCCTGGGTGTCGTCATACGGCCATGGTGACCGGGCGGATGTGACGCGCGGGGGTTTTCGGGGCGGGCGGGCGGCCGTCGGAGCCGGGCGGAGCAGCGGGCCCGCCCGGGCCGGTGGCGCGGCGGGCGGTCGCCGGGGCCGCCGCGCGGGCGCTAGCGGCGGCGCTTCTTCGACGGGTTGCCCGAGCGGCGGGTGGTGCGCTTGTCGTACTCCGCGCGGGCCTTGTCGTACTCCGCGCGGTGGAGCTTCTCGCCCGGGGCCTCGGTGAAGGTGCGGAAGAAGTAGGCGAGGAGCGAGCCGACGAAACCGACGGCCAGCAGGCCGCGCAGGGACGCCTGGCGGTCGGGGTCGGGGCGGGTGGTGAAGGCGGACCAGGTGTGGCGGAAGGCGAGCGAGCTGCAGATCGCGAACATCACGACCATGAGCAGCGAGACGAAGCTGCCGACATCGGCGATGCGGAGCCCGTCGTAGGCGGTGCGCAGGACGAGGCAGGCGGCTGCCGCGGCGGCGAGGGAACCCACCGCGACGCCGACGCGGCGGGCGGTGTAGCCGCCGGAGTGGTCGACCCACGTGGTGCCGAAGAAGCGGATGGGCTCGGGCTGCGGGCCGGCGGGGGTGGCCGGGGTGCCGTTCGGGTCGTTCTCTGCTGCGCTCACCGGTCGATTGTGACTCCTCCCCCGCGTGCGCACGCGGGTCCCCCTCCCCTGCCAGGCCCCCGCCGCGGGCCGGTCGTGCACGACCGTGCCCTGCGGCTCCGGACGAAGCCCCAGGGCACGGTCGTACGGCGACAGCTCAGCGGATCTCTTCGACGGCGTATCCGACGAACATCCCCCAGGCATCCCGGCCGACGGCCAGCCCGGGGCGGGCGACGTCCTTGGAGTCCCTCACGCGGACCGTGTGGGAGAAGGCGGCCACCTCGACGCACTGGCCACCCTCACCGCTGCTGTAGGTGCTCTTGACCCACGTCAGTTCCGTTGCGCCCTTCACAGTTCTCCCAACAGCTCCTCGACGAAGGCCATGGACTCCCCCGGAGTGAGAGCCTGGGCCCGGATGATTCCATACTGCGCCTCCAACTCCCGTACGGGAGCCCGGTCGGTGTAGAGCGAACTGCTCTTCTGGACCTCCGCGTACGCGATGCGCTGTCCCGACCTGGTCTCGATCAGGGTGAACGGGCCGGCGAGCCCCGCGTGGTCCTCCCGCCGCGTCGGCATCACCTGGATCTCGACGTTGCGGTGCTGCCCGGTGAGCAGGATCCGTTCCAGTTGCCCGCGGTGCACCTCCGCCCCGCCGATGGGGCGGCGCAGCACGGCCTCCTCGATGACGAAGCTCATCAGCGGCGCGGGCCGGCGGGAGAAGATCTCCTGCCTGCGCATCCGCGCGGTCACCCGCTGCTCGATCGTCTCCTCGTCGAGCAGCGGGCGGCGCATCGTGAAGACCGCCCGCGCGTAGTCCTCCGTCTGCAGAAGCCCGTTGACCACATGTGTGTCGTACACATGCAGCTCGACCGCCTCCGTCTCCAACCGCGCCGCGTCCCGGAAGAACGCCGGGAACTGGGCCCGTGCGACCTCGTCCTTCATCTCCAGCAGGACGCCGCCCGCGTCGAGCAGTTCGTCCGCCACGTCGATGAACCGGGGCGGCGGTACGCGTCTGCCCTGTTCGTACGAGGCGATCGTGGACGGAGAGTAGCCCGTCCGCGACCCGACCTCGGCACGCTCCAGTCCCGCCCGCGTCCGGAACCGCTTCAACTGCCGCCCGAACACCCGCAGGATGCCCGACCCCGGATCCGGCGGTCCGGGGGCTTCCGCCTCCTCGTCCGCCACCATGGTTCCGACAGGGTCCTGTACCCGTTCGCTCATCCGACCGCTCACCTCCGCCGCGCACCGACAACAGCCGGTCGTGCCACGTCGGATCACGCCCGGCGAGAGCCACGCCAGGAAGCACCGGTTCGCGTCATCGGCGAGATCCCGGGAGTTCACCTGAACGGGAACTCACCCGGCGGGTCCCAGTCCTTCGTCGATGCGGGTGCGCAACGTGCGCAGCGCCTGCCTGAGTTCGGCCGGCTCGATGTCCGTGATGCCGGCGTCGAACGTGAGGAGCAGTCCCGCCAGGCCGGCCCAGGACCACGCGCCGAGTGTGAGGCGGCAGCCGGCGTCGGTGATGTGCTCGACCGTCGAGCCGCCGGGGGCGAACCGGGCGACGACGGGTGCGGGCAGTGCGAGGAGCGCGGAGCCCCGGCAGGGCCATTCCGCCGGGGTGTCGCCGCGGTCGTGGGTGCTCATGACGAAGGCGGCCGGATCGCCGTGCGGGACGTCGCGGCGGTCGAAGGTCCTTCCCGTGGGCATGCGCGGTGCGAGGCGGTCGACGCGCATCGCGCGCCAGCGGTCCGCGTCTGGTTCGTACGCGACGAGGTACCACCGTGCCGCCCACACGACGAGGTGGTGTGGTTCGAGCGTGAGCGTGGCCGGTCCGTCCTCGCCCGTGCAGTCCACACGGAGGACATGCTGTCGGTTGATCGCGCCCCCGATGACGCCGATGGCCTGGGCGTCGATGGGCTCCGCGGGGAACTCCCAGTAGTTGCGCGCCGCCGAGACGGTGAACGCCTCGGCGTGTATACGGCTGCGGGCGGGCATCGCCTGCCGCAGCGTGGTGAGGGCGCGGGCCGCGTTCTCGCGGATGCCGGACAGGAGGGTGGGGACGGTCTGGATCGCGACGGCCACCGCGACGGCCTGTTCCTCGTCGAAGACGACCGGCGGCAACCGGGTGGCGCGGCCGAGCCGGTAGCCTCCGCCCACCCCGCGCACGGCCTCGATCTCGTACCCGAGCTCCCTGAGCGTGTCGATGTCACGTCGCACGGTCCGCACGGACGCCCCGAGCCGGGTGGCGAGCTGCTCGGCGGTCAGGGTCGCGCCGGTCCCGAAGACCGACAGCAGCTTCAGCGTCCGCGCGGAGGTGGCAGCCATCGCTCGTTCCCCTCCGCCATTGCGGTCACTCGGCGGCAACTATAGCTGTCAACGTGTCCGCCATGACCGCTTCACACATCCGTCAAGAAGGGGCACGCTCACCCGCGGCCTCCTCAGCGCTCGTCTCCGGCACGAGTGCGGGCGCCGCGCTCCTGGTGGTGCTCTTCGGTTCCTTCCTGGACCTCCTCGACGCGACGATCGTCACCGTCGCGGCCCCGGCGATCGCCCGGGACCTGGGCGCCGGCGACGCACAGATCCAGTGGATGATCGCCGCCTACGTCCTGGCGCTGGGCGCGGGCCTGATCACCGGTGGACGGCTCGGTGACCAGTACGGCCGCAAGCGCCTGTTCCTGACCGGGCTGGGCGGGTTCATGCTCACCTCCGCGCTCTGCGCGCTGGCCGCCGGTCCGGACATGCTCATCGGCATGCGCGCCGTGCAGGGACTGACCGCGGGGATCATGGTCCCGCAGGTGTTCGGGATCATCCGGGCCTCGTTCGCCCCCGGCGAGCGCGCCAAGGCGTTCGGCGCCTACGGGGCCGTCCAGGGTCTCGCCTCGGTCGCGGGACCGCTGCTGGGCGGGCTGCTCATCGACGCCGACCTGTTCGGACTGGGATGGCGCACGATCTTCTGGATCAACGTGCCCGTCTCGGTCCTGGCGCTCGTCATCGGCGCGAAGGTCCTGCCGGAGTCCCGCTCGGCCTCGACCGCGCGGCTCGACCTCCGGGGCGCGCTGCTCGCGGCCTCGGGCATCCTGCTCCTGCTGTTGCCGGTCATCCAGACCGAGACCTGGGGATGGACCGCGGGCAGCTACGCCCTTCTCGCCGCCGGCGTCGTCGTACTGGCGCTCTTCCTCACCCACGAGCGCCGGCTGACCGGACGCGGGGGCGAACCCGTCTTCGATCCGGCTCTGCTCCGCGTCCGCGCCTTCGCGGCCGGCCTGGGCGCGTCCGTGCTCTTCTTCGGCGGCCTCGGGGCGTTCTTCCTCACGCTGTCGGTCTACCTCCAGGCCGGCACCGGCCGCAGCGCGTGGGAGACCGGCCTGGTGATCCTGCCGTACGCGTTCGGCTCGATCGTCACCTCGGGGCTCGGAGTCGCTCTCGCCACCAGGGCCGGGAGGGCCTTGCTGATCGCCGGATCGCTCACCGTCGCCGTGTCCCAGTGCGTCCTGTGGGCGGTCGTCAGGGACGGCGGGGAACCCGGGTACTGGCCGCTCGCCCTCGCCCTCTTCATCGGCGGCCTCGGGCTCGGTCTTGCCGCCCCCGTCCTCGTCAACGTCGTCCTCGCCGGCGTCCCCGCCCGCAACGCGGGTGCCGCGGGCGGGGTGCTCTCCACCGTCAACCAGATCGGCGCCGCCGTCGGCATCGCCGCTCTCGGCACGGTCTTCTTCGGCGCCCTCACCGGATCGACGGCCGGTGCGCCGGGACCGGCCGACCACGGTCGCGCGTTCGGCCTCGTCCTCGTCGTCTCCGCGGTGCTCTACGTCGTGGCGGCGCTCGTGATGCTCGCGCTCCCCAGGACCGCGGCCGAGGACACCGGCCGGTGAAGCCGTACCGGACTCCCTCCGCCGGCGTCGGCCCGGAGAAGGGGTGTCACTAGCAGCGGGCGGCGACGTACCCGTCGCTGCCGGTACGGACGTACGTGTCGGAGACGTACTGGCCGCTGCCGATGTTGTCCCAGATGTTCGAGGTGCCGTACGGGCCCGACACCCACGTGCCCGGTGTCTGGCAGTTGATCCGGACCTCGGCGCCCTCGGACAGGACCCGGACGACGGAGTAGCCGGTGCCGGGTCCGCTGCGGACGTTCAGCCGGTAGCCCGGAGCGACCGGGTAGGAGGCCGCGGTCGTGGCCGCCATCACCTCCACCGTCGCCTTCTCGTCCCCGCCCGCGATGTCCTGCGTCTGGTCGACAGACATGAGAAAACCTCCCCCGTTGCACCCCACGGCTGCCGTGGGGCCACGTTGATACCCCTGGAACAAGCCATGAAACACCAGTTCGCAACTCGCACGCGCAGGTGGGCAAGCCGCCTCGGTCCCCCACGCACCATCGACTAGGCTCCGAGCGTCGCGCGCGCGAACGAACAGCACGGGGGTGGTTCCATGGCGTCGCAGCGGAACGCCGGAGCGGGCGCGGAAGCGGAACTTCCGGAGTACGCCGGTCACTACCGTCTGGAGTCCTGTCTGGGCTCGGGCGGCATGGGCGTCGTGCATCTGGCCCGGAGCACCTCCGGGATGCGGGTCGCGGTGAAGGTCGTACACGCCCGGTATGCCATGGACCCCGAGTTCAGAGGGCGGTTCCGGCAGGAGGTGGCCGCCGCGCGACGGGTGAGCGGGGCTTTCACCGCGCCGGTCGTCGACGCCGATCCGGAGGGCGGGCGGCCCTGGATGGCCACCCTGTACATCCCCGGTCCGACGCTCTCCGAGGAGGTGAAGCGGAACGGACCCATGGACCCGGACCAGTCGCGCCGGCTGATGGCCGGACTCGCGGAGGCGCTGCGCGACATCCACCGGGTCGGGGTCGTGCACCGGGACCTGAAGCCGAGCAACGTGCTGCTCGCCGAGGACGGGCCGAAGGTCATCGACTTCGGCATCTCCCGGCCGAAAGACAGCGAACTGCGCACCGAGACGGGGAAGTTGATCGGCACACCGCCGTTCATGGCGCCCGAGCAGTTCCGGCGGCCCCGGGAAGTGGGTCCCGCGGCCGACGTGTTCGCGCTCGGGTCGCTCATGGTGCACGCGACGACGGGGCGCGGTCCGTTCGACTCCGACAGCCCGTACGTCGTCGCCTACCAGGTCGTGCACGACGAACCCGACCTGACCGGCGTACCGGAGCCGCTCGCGCCGCTGGTGCTGCGGTGTCTCGCCAAGGAGCCCGACGACCGGCCCACGCCGGACGAGCTGATGCGGGAGCTGCGGTCGGTGTCGGCGGCGTACGACACTCAGGTGTTCGTACCGGCGCCGCGGACGCCCGAAGAGCGGGAGGAGGTCGTGCCGGAACCCCCGGACACGCCTGAGGCGCGGCCCGCGCGGCGGCTCGGCAGGCGGACGGTCCTGGTGGCGGGGGTGCTCTGCCTCGCGGTGCTCGGCGGGCTCGCCTCGGTGCAGGTGTTCGGCGGCGCGGAACCGGCGCGGAAGACCACCGCCGCGCAGAGCGCGTCGGACGGCTTCGGCGCGTGGGAGGCGGTGCCCGGCGCGGAGCACGGCGGCATGCCCCAGTGCTCGTACGGGACGGAGAGCCTGCTGTGCGCGCTGCCCGGCCGGGTCTTCGCCCTCGATCCGGCCGACGGCCGCGTCCTGTGGCGGCACGACGTCGCGGGGACGGACCGGAGCGAACCGCCGGTCGTGTCGGGCGGCCTCGTCCAGCCCTCCCTCGACCGGATCGGTGACCTGGAGGCGCTCGACCCCACCACGGGCGAGCCGGTGTGGCGGGAGGACCCGACCGAGTACGACGGGGTGCGGGCGGTCGGCGACATGCTCCTGCTCACCCGCTCCGACGGGACGGTCACGGGCGTGGACGGCGCCTCGGGCGAGACCAGGTGGTCCCACCGGATTCCGGGACAGGCCGTGCCGTACTTCTCCTCGTTCGCCGGGGAGTCGGAGGAGTCGGGCGGGCCGTCGGCGTACGCGGTGAGTCCGTCCGGGGACGGGAACGGGACCCGGGTCACCGCGGTGGATCCGGCGACGGGTGACGTGCTGTGGGACGCGGAGCTGGAGGGGGACCTGACGCCCGTGGGGGCGGCGGACGGGGCCGTGTACCTCGTCGTCGGCGGCGCCGTGTACGGGGACGCGAAGGCCGTGCTCCGCTACACGCCCGGCACCGGGGCCGTCCGCCGGGTGACGCTGCCCGTGCCGGTCGCGCAGGCGGAGGCCGGCGTGCACGGGGACACCGTGTACCTCATGGGCGCGGGCGGTTCGCTGGTGGCCGTCGACATGGCGGCGGGGAAGCAGCGGTGGCGGCTGGAGACGGGCGTGAGCCGGGGCTCGGTGCCCGTCTCCGACGGGCGGCACGTGTACGTCACCGCTCCCGACGGGCGGCTGCTGGGCGTCGACGCCCGTGAGGGGAAGCTCCTCGGGCAGACCCGGCCACGGCTCGGCGCGGAGTCCGACCGGGTCCCCGCCGCGCTGCCCGAGCCCGTGCTCGCGGGCGGCCACGTCTACGCCGGGGCGCCCGACGGGACGGTGTTCGGGGTGGCCGGGCAGGATCCGGAAGGCTGGTAGGGGCGGGCGGGCTGGGCCGGGTCGGCCGTACGAGCGGGGTCCGGTGGGGGCGCGGGGTCCGGTGGGGGCGTACGGGTCGTCGCCCCGCCGCCGGACGGTCGTACAGCGCGCAGGAAGCCTGCCGGGCGGACACGGGCACACGGCGAACCCGCCGGTTCGTCAGGCGGGGCGTAGGGGATCCGGCGGGCTCGGTGTACGAGGGCCGGTGGGCGGCCGTACGGGACGTCGCCCCGGACCGGCGGAGGGCGCCGGACGCCCGTACCGAAGTCCACCGGGCACACGCATACGCGAGCCCGCCGGGACGTACGGGGGCCGGCGGGCTCGTCGTGCGGGTGGGGTGGGTCAGCCCAGCTTGGTGATGTCGCGCACCGCGCCCTTGTCCGCGCTGGTGGCCATCGCCGCGTACGCCTTCAGGGCCGCGGAGACCTTGCGGTCGCGGTTCTTCGGGGCGTACCGGCCGTTCAGGGCCTGCTCTCGGCGGGCGAGTTCCGCCTCGTCGACCAGCAGGTCGATCGAGCGGTTCGGGATGTCGATGCGGATGCGGTCGCCGTCCTCGACCAGGGCGATGGTGCCGCCCGAGGCCGCCTCCGGGGAGGCGTGGCCGATGGACAGGCCGGACGTGCCGCCGGAGAAGCGGCCGTCGGTGATCAGGGCGCAGGCCTTTCCGAGGCCGCGGCCCTTCAGGTACGACGTCGGGTAGAGCATCTCCTGCATGCCGGGGCCGCCCTTGGGGCCCTCGTAGCGGATGACGACGACGTCGCCCTCCTTGACCTGCTGGGTGAGGATCTTCTCGACGGCCTCCTCCTGCGACTCGCAGACGACCGCCGGGCCCTCGAAGGTCCAGATGGACTCGTCGACGCCGGCCGTCTTGACGACGCAGCCGTCGACCGCCAGGTTGCCGCGCAGGACGGCGAGGCCGCCGTCCTCGGAGTAGGCGTGCTCCACGGAGCGGATGCAGCCGCCCTGGGCGTCCTCGTCCAGGGAGTCCCAGCGCTCGGACTGGGAGAAGGCCTCGGCGGAGCGGACGCAGCCGGGGGCCGCGTGCCACAGCTCGACCGCCTCCTGCGACGGGGAGCCGCCGCGCACGTCCCAGGTCTTCAGCCAGTCGGTCAGGGACGGGCTGTGGACGGAGTGCACGTCCTCGTTGAGCAGGCCCCCCCGGTGCAGTTCGCCGAGGAGGGCGGGGATGCCTCCCGCGCGGTGCACGTCCTCCATGTAGTACGTGCGGTCCTTGGCGACGTTCGGGGCGACCTTGGCCAGGCAGGGGACGCGGCGCGAGAGGGCGTCCATCTCGGCGAGGCCGTAGGGGACCTCCGCCTCCTGGGCGGCGGCCAGCAGGTGCAGGATCGTGTTGGTGGAGCCACCCATGGCGATGTCGAGCGCCATGGCGTTCTCGAAGGCCGCGGGGGTGGCGATGTTGCGGGGCAGGACCGAGTCGTCGTCCTGCTCGTAGTAGCGGCGGGTCAGGTCCATCACCGTACGCGCGGCGTTCTCGTAGAGCGCCTTGCGGGCGGTGTGGGTGGCCAGGACCGAGCCGTTGCCGGGGAGGGAGAGGCCGATGGCCTCGGTCAGGCAGTTCATCGAGTTGGCGGTGAACATGCCGGAGCAGGAGCCGCAGGTGGGACAGGCGTTCTCCTCGATGCGGAGGATGTCCGCGTCGGAGATCTTGTCGTTGACCGCTTCCGACATCGCGTCGACCAGGTCGAGGGTACGGACCGTGCCGTCGACCAGGGTGGCGCGGCCGGACTCCATCGGGCCGCCGGAGACGAAGACCGTGGGGATGTTCAGCCGCAGGGCCGCGTTGAGCATGCCCGGGGTGATCTTGTCGCAGTTGGAGATGCAGATCAGGGCGTCCGCGCGGTGCGCCTCCACCATGTACTCCACGCTGTCCGCGATCAGGTCGCGGGAGGGCAGGGAGTACAGCATGCCGCCGTGGCCCATCGCGATGCCGTCGTCGACGGCGATGGTGTTGAACTCGCGCGGGATGCCGCCGGCCGCGACGACCGCCTCGCTGACGATCCGGCCGACCGGGGCCAGGTGGGTGTGGCCGGGGACGAACTCCGTGAAGCTGTTGGCGACCGCGATGATCGGCTTGCGGCCGATGTCCGCACCCGGTACACCGGAGGCGCGCATAAGGGCGCGGGCGCCCGCCATGTTGCGGCCGTGGGTGACTGTGCGGGACCTCAGCTCGGGCATCGTCGCTCGCTCCTTCGGAGAGTTATGACTGTCGTCGAGCGTACGCCGGTCATCCAGAGGGCGGGACGGGGTGTCCGGATTTCGGGACAGGTGTCCCAGCCGACAAGGGCGTCAGCGTCCGGTGAGGTGCCCCTGCACCACCGGCGCCACCCGCCTGATGATCTGCTCGGCGTCCGCCGAGGCCAGCGGCTCCACCCTGATCACGTACCGGATCATCGCGATGCCGACCAGCTGCGCGGCGGCGAGCTCGGCGCGCAGCTCCGCGTCGGGGACGTCGAGCTGTCCGGCGATCCGGCGCAGCAGCTGGCCGGCGATCAGGCGGCGGAAGACACCGGCCGCGATCTCGTTGTTCACGGCGGAGCGGACGATCGCGAGCAGCGGGGCCCGGGAGACCGGGCTCTCCCAGAGGCCGATGATCATGCGGGTCATCCGCTCGCCGGCCTCCTCGACGGGACCGTCGAGGATCGTGTCCCGCGCGGTGAACGCCGGCGCGAAGGCGACCTCCACGGCGGCCTCGAACACCTGCTCCTTGGTGCCGAAGTAGTGGTGCACCAGCGCGGAGTCGACCCCGGCCGACTTGGCGATGCCCCGGACGGACGTCTTCTCGTACCCCCGCGCGGAGAACTCCTCGCGGGCCGCGTCGAGGATGCGGTCCCGGGTGCCGGCCGATTCGGTACGAGGAGGACGGCCGCGGCGCCGGGTGGTGCCGTCGCCCCGCGCGGGAGTACCCGGGCCGTCGCCCGGGGCGGTGCCGGTCACCGGCGGGGCACCTCGATCGCGGAGGCGGCGGAGGACAGGTGCCGGCGGGTGAACGCCAGTGCCTCGGCCAGGTCGGCCTCGCGCTCCGCGCTCGACATGGCCCGGCGGGTGTTGACCTCGATGACGACATGCCCGTCGAAGCCGCGCGAGGCGAGGCCCTCCAGCACCTCGGCACAGGGCTGGTCGCCGCGGCCGGGCACCAGGTGCTCGTCCTTGGCGGAGCCCCGGCCGTCGGCGAGGTGGACGTGGCCGAGGCGGTCGCCCATGCGGTCGATCATCTGCAGGGCGTCAGTGCGGGCGGTCGAGGCGTGGCTGAGGTCGATCGTGAAGTGGCGGTAGTCCTCTTTGGTGACGTCCCAGTCGGGGGCGTACGCGAGCATCTCGCGGTCGCGGTAGCGCCAGGGGTACATGTTCTCCACGGCGAACCGCACGTCCGTCTCGCCGGCCATCCGCCAGACGCCCTCCACGAAGTCGCGGGCGTACTGCCGCTGCCAGCGGAAGGGGGGATGGACGACGACCGTTCCGGCGCCGAGCTTCTCGGCGGCGGCCTGGGCGCGCTGGAGCTTGGTCCAGGGGTCGGTGGACCACACGCGCTGCGTGATGAGCAGGCAGGGCGCGTGGACGGCCAGGACGGGGATGCGGTGGTAGTCGCTGAGTCTGCGCAGGGCCTCGATGTCCTGGCTGACCGGGTCGGTCCACACCATGACCTCGACGCCGTCGTACCCGAGGCGCGCGGCGATCTCGAAGGCCGTCGCCGTCGACTCCGGGTAGACGGAGGCCGTCGACAGGGCGACCTTCGCATCCGGGATGCGGACTACGTCCCTTGGTTCTGCCACGAGCCTCAGGTTACGGGGTGGGGCCGGGTGGGTGCGGGGTGCCGGTTCGCCGTTGTGGCGTTTGTCATGGACTCAGGGCCGCTGCCCCTTGTCCCTGGTCCAGGTGATCCAGTCTGCGGAGGATCACGCCCTCGCGCAGGGCCCAGGGGCAGATCTCCAGGCGTTCCACGCCGAACAGGTCCATGGCGCCCTCCGCGACCAGGGCCCCGGCGACCAGCTGGCCCGCGCGGGCCTCGGAGACACCGGGCAGTTCGGCGCGCTCGGCGGCGGTCATCGCGGCGAGCCGCGGCACCCAGCCCTCCAGGGACTCCCGCTTCAGTTCGCGCTGGACGTACAGGCCCTCGGCGGAGCCGGGGGCACCGGCGATGCGGGCGAGCTGCCTGAAGGTCTTGGAGGTGGCCACCACGTGGTCGGGTGCGCCGAAACGGCTGAACTCCCCGACCGTGCGGGCTATCTCGGTACGGACATGGCGGCGCAGCGCGCGTACGCCGTCCGGCTCGGGCGGGTCGCCGGGCAGCCGCGCGGCGGTGAGGCGGCCGGCGCCGAGCGGCAGGGACACCGTGGCGTCGGGCTCCTCGTCCATGCCGTAGGCGATCTCCAGGGAGCCGCCGCCGATGTCGATGACGAGCAGTTTCCCCGCCGACCAGCCGAACCAGCGGCGGGCGGCGAGGAAGGTGAGCCGGGCCTCCTCGTCGCCGCTGAGCACCTGCAGCTCGACCCCGGTCTCCTCGCGCACGCGCGTGAGGACGTCGTCGGCGTTGCCGGCGTCGCGCACCGCGGAGGTCGCGAACGGCAGCAGCTCCTCGACGCCCTTGTCCTCGGCGGCCCGGAGCGCCTCGTGGACGACCGCGACCAGCCTGTCGACGCCGTCGGGGCCGATGGCCCCGTCGTCGTCGAGGAGCTGGGCGAGGCGCAGTTCCGCCTTGTGCGAGTGCGCGGGCAGCGGGCGCGCGCCGGGATGCGCGTCCACCACCAGCAGATGCACCGTGTTCGAACCCACGTCGAGGACACCGAGTCTCATGTACGGAACGCTACTGCCCGCCGCGCGGTGTGATGCCCTGTCTGCGGTGGTCGAGCCGGTCCCGGCGGGGGCATGGGCGACTTACCCTGGACGGGTGCCAAAGACGAAAAAGGCGAAGGACGAAAAGACGGACAAGAAGGCCAAGAAGGACAAGAAGGCCGGACTGGCCGAGGGTTCTTCGCGGGTGACAGCAGCGCGGGCGCCGGGAACGGCGCCGGCGGACGACGAGAAGGGGCTCGACTTCGCCCGCGCGTGGGTGGAGTTTCCCGATCCGGCCGACGACGAGCAGGTCTTCCGCTGCGATCTGACATGGCTGACCTCTCGCTGGAACTGCATCTTCGGCAGCGGCTGCCAGGGCATCCAGGCGGGTCGCGCGGACGACGGCTGCTGCACCCTGGGTGCCCACTTCTCGGACGAGGACGACGAGAAGCGGGTCGCCGGGCATGTGGCGCGGCTCACTCCGGACATCTGGCAGCACCACGCGGAGGGCACGCGGAACGGCTGGGTCTCCGAGGACGAGGACGGCGACCGTCAGACCCGCCCGTTCCAGGGCTCGTGCATCTTCCAGAACCGGCCGGGCTTCGCGGGCGGCATGGGCTGCTCGCTGCACATCCTGGCCCTGAAGGAGGGCCGGGAGCCGCTGGAGACCAAGCCGGACGTGTGCTGGCAGCTTCCCGTCCGGCGGACCTACGACTGGATCGACCGGCCCGACGACACGCGCGTGCTGCAGGTGTCGATCGGTGAGTACGACCGCCGGGGCTGGGGCCCGGGCGGCCACGACCTGCACTGGTGGTGCACCTCGGCCACTTCGGCGCACGGCGCCGGGGACCCGGTGTACGTCTCCTACCGCGCGGAGCTGACCGAGCTGATGGGCAAGGCGGGTTACGACCGTCTGGTCGAGCTGTGCGAGGAACGGCTGGCATCCCAGCTGCCCCTGCTGACCCCGCATCCGGCGGACCCCGCCTGACGCTTCCCGGGGCGTGTCCGCACAAGCGCGCCGTCCGCCCGCGGGGCAGGACTCGCGTCGTCCGGTGCGGTGCGTCGCAAGGCGGAGGGGGCCACCCGCGCGCCGGGCGTACGCGGGCGGTCCCGGCCGCCCGGCGCGGCGCCGTGCCGGGCGTCGCGAGCCGGGCGGGACTTCGCGGACACGGCCCCGCTAGGACGTGGCCGGGCTCTGGGCGTCGCCCCCGGTGGGCGGCGGCGAGTCCTCCGGGCCGGTCGGCACCGGGGCGGAGGGGGTGGGCCCGGTGGGTGTCGGGCCGCCCGTCGTGGGGTCCGGGCCGGGCGAGGACGGCGGGTCGCCAGGTGGGGGCTCCGAGGGCGCCGGTGCCGTGGGCGCCGGCTCCGGGCCGGGCGACGACGGAGGCGGGGCGCTCGGCGTGCCGGGGTGCGCGGTGCCCGGACCGCCGGGGTGACCGGAGGGCGAGCCGCCGCCCGGGGCGGAGGGGACGGGGCCGTGACCGTCGATGGTCACGACGGAACCGGCGGGTGAGATCGCCACGGCCGCGCTCCAGGGGCCGGACGGCTCGCGCAGCTGGTCGACGTGGACCCTGACCGTCACCGACTCGCCGGGCGCGAGCGTTCCCGACGACCGGCTCGGGTAGAGCCAGGACGCTTCCGTCGACACGGACCAGCGGACCGGTTCGGCCCCCGTCGCGGTCAGGGTGATCAGCGTGGTGTCGCCGCTGTGGCCGGCCGTGACGCCCAGCGCGCCGGCGCCCTCGTGCCCGGCTCCGGCGACGCTCACGACCTCCACGGACACGTCCGGCTCACCGTTCTCGCCGAATCCGGTCTCGGGCCGTGTGCTCGCGTTGCCGGTGTTCTCGTAGCCGCCCGCTCCCTCGCCGTCGAGGTCGAGGGGGCCGCCGTCCTCCCGCGCGGAGGACGGGCGGCCGTCCCGGTCCTCGCCCACGGGGGTGCTCCGGTAGGCGGCCCACAGGGCGAGCACCGGCGCGGCGACGACGGTGGCGACGACCGTCGTCGTGACGGCACGCGCGCGCAGCCGGTCCCGCCGGGCGACGCGGTCCTTGTGGTCCATCGGGAAGCCGCGCCGGTCGAAGCGCGGCGCGGTGGCACGCGCGCGTGGAGGGTGCGCCATGGCGGCGTGCAGGGCCGCTCCGGGCGCCGGGAGGACGGGCAGCGCGTCCGGGGTGACGCTGGTGCCGGGCCAGCGGCCGGGAACGGCCCGCTCGGCGGTACGACGACAGCGCGGGCAGTCGTCGACGTGCCGGACGAGTTCCCGGCGCAGGGTCGCGCTGAGCACGAGCCGCCGGTCGCCGGTGAGATGCGCC
Source organism: Streptomyces sp. NPDC051740 (assembly GCF_044453165.1). Classification (NCBI taxonomy): domain Bacteria; kingdom Bacillati; phylum Actinomycetota; class Actinomycetes; order Kitasatosporales; family Streptomycetaceae; genus Streptomyces; species Streptomyces sp. NPDC051740. Next base: position 19,611 of record NZ_JBITCL010000015.1, read on the forward strand.
ACGCCCGGGCAGGCGCCGGTCTCGATGACGGCGAGCGCCGCGCGGGTGCGTTCCACCTCGCAGGCCGCGGCGGCGAGCAGCGCACGCGCGGCGGCCGGCTGCATGCCGAGCACGGCGGCGACCTCGTGGGCGGCGAGGTGGTGGCGCACGGCGAGTTCGAGCGCCTCGCGCTGCTCGGGCGTGGTGCCGGCGGCCTCCGGCCAGGCCAGCTCGGCCAGTTCGCGGCGGCGCCGCTCCTGGACGTCCTCGGAGACGGCCGGGACGGGGGCGGCCCCTGCCGCCCGCCGCCGGCCGGCGCGGCCCACGGCGTGGGTGGACCGGCGCTTCTGCCCGGCCTCGGCCAGCTTGCGCAGACACGCCCAGCGGGCCAGGGCGTACAGCCAGGCCCTGCGGCTCCCGAGCTCGTCGGGGACGTGCCGGCCGCGGCGTTCCGCGAGCACGAGGACGTCGGCCAGGGCGGCGGTCGCCGCGTCGTGGTCGCAGAGGACGGACAGGCAGTAGGTGAACAGGCCGTCCAGATGCGACTCGTAGCGGGTGGCCGGCCGCTGGGCCAGCGTGCGCGCGGCCCCGCGGTCGCGCACTTCCCGGTGCGTCCGGTGGGTTCCGGTCGTGCGGGTCGAGGTCTCCGGGCCGCTGCTCGTCATCCGGCGACCGTAGGCGGCGCGGGGCGGCACCTACGGGAGTGCTGCGCGCTTTTAATCCGTACGGGTGAAACGATCCCTCTATCGGGGACAGGAACCTTTCGCTTCACCGTTCCGGTGGGCTTCGTCAGCCCGTCCGGCGCTTGAGGACGAGGCCGTTCCGGCCGAAGCGGGGGCCGGGGCGGGGGCCGGGGCATGGGGCCCCGGGAGGGCGGGCACGACCCGTTGTCAGTGCGTGCCGTTACCGTTTTCGCATGGCTGCCCGTACCAAGACCACCAAGGACCGACCGTCCTACCGCTGCACCGAGTGCGGCTGGCAGACGGCCAAGTGGCTCGGCCGCTGCCCCGAGTGCCAGGCCTGGGGGACGATCGAGGAGTACGGCGCGCCCGCGGTCCGTACGACGGCGCCCGGACGGGTCACCACCTCCGCCCTGCCCATCGGCCAGGTCGACGGCCGTCAGGCCACCGCCCGCTCCACCGGCGTGCCCGAGCTGGACCGGGTGCTCGGCGGCGGCCTGGTGCCCGGCGCGGTGGTGCTGGTCGCGGGTGAGCCGGGCGTGGGAAAGTCCACGCTGCTGCTGGACGTGGCGGCCAAGGCGGCGAGCGAGGAGCACCGCACGCTGTACGTCACCGGGGAGGAGTCGGCGAGCCAGGTCCGGCTGCGCGCCGACCGCATCCACGCCATCGACGATCACCTGTACCTCGCCGCCGAGACGGATCTGTCCGCCGTGCTCGGCCACTTGGACGCGGTGAAGCCGTCCCTGCTGATCATGGACTCGGTGCAGACGGTGGCGTCCCCCGAGATCGACGGCGCCCCGGGCGGCATGGCCCAGGTCCGCGAGGTGGCCGGCGCGCTGATCCGGGCCTCCAAGGATCGCGGGATGTCCACGCTCCTCGTGGGCCACGTCACCAAGGACGGCGCGATCGCGGGTCCGCGCCTGCTGGAGCACCTGGTGGACGTCGTCCTGCACTTCGAGGGCGACCGGCACGCGCGCCTGCGTCTGGTGCGCGGCGTCAAGAACCGCTACGGCACCACGGACGAGGTGGGCTGCTTCGAACTGCACGACGAGGGCATCACGGGCCTCGCGGACCCCAGCGGACTTTTCCTGACCCGCCGTGACGAACCGGTCCCCGGCACCTGCCTGACCGTCACCCTGGAAGGCCGCCGCCCCCTGGTCGCCGAAGTGCAGGCGCTCACGGTCGACTCGCAGATCCCCTCGCCCCGGCGCACCACGTCCGGCCTGGAGACCTCACGCGTCTCGATGATGCTGGCGGTGCTGGAACAGCGCGGCCGGATCAGCGCTTTGGGCAAACGGGACATCTACTCCGCGACGGTGGGCGGCGTGAAGCTCTCGGAGCCGGCCGCGGACCTGGCCGTCGCGCTCGCGCTGGCGTCGGCGGCGAGCGACACCCCGCTGCCGAAGAACCTGGTCGCGATCGGCGAGGTCGGCCTCGCCGGTGAGGTGAGACGGGTCACGGGTGTCCAGCGCAGACTCGCCGAGGCACACCGTCTGGGCTTCACGCACGCCCTGGTACCGGCCGATCCGGGCAAGGTCCCGCCGGGCATGAAGGTGCTGGAAGTGGCGGACATGGGGGACGCGCTGCGGGTGCTTCCGCGCTCCCGTCGACGAGAGGCCCCACGGGACGAGGAGGACCGCCGGTAGACTTTGCCCAGGTCTCGCCCGTCCGTACGAACCGAGTGTGCGGAACGACGGCGCCCCAGAACCTGCGACCGGAGGAGTGCAGTGGCAGCCAACGACCGGGCAGCAGCTCCCGGAAAGTCCGGTGGGAGTGCCGGCTCCGAGGGCCTGATGCGCGCCTCGCTGAGCGCCGTGGCACCCGGTACCGGGCTGCGTGACGGCCTGGAGCGCGTGCTCCGCGGCAACACCGGCGGTCTCATCGTGCTCGGTTCCGACAAGACCGTCGAGGCGCTGTGCAGCGGCGGCTTCGTGCTGGACGTCGAGTTCACCGCGACCCGGCTGCGCGAGCTGTGCAAGCTGGACGGCGGCATCGTGCTCTCCTCCGACCTGTCCAAGATCCTGCGGGCGGGTGTCCAGCTGGTGCCGGACCCGACCATCCCCACCGAGGAGACCGGCACCCGGCACCGCACCGCCGACCGCGTCTCCAAGCAGGTCGGCTTCCCGGTCGTCTCCGTCTCCCAGTCGATGCGCCTGATCGCGCTGTACGTCGACGGCCACCGGCGGGTCCTGGAGGACTCGGCGGCGATCCTGTCCCGTGCCAACCAGGCGCTGGCCACCCTGGAGCGTTACAAGCTCCGTCTCGACGAGGTCGCGGGCACGCTGTCGGCGCTGGAGATCGAGGACCTGGTGACCGTCCGGGACGTCTCGGCGGTCGCGCAGCGGCTGGAGATGGTGCGCCGCATCGCCACCGAAATCGCCGAATACGTGGTCGAACTGGGCACCGACGGTCGTCTTCTCGCCCTGCAGCTGGACGAGTTGATCGCGGGCGTGGAGCCGGAGCGCGAGCTGGTCGTACGGGACTACGTTCCCGAGCCCACCGCCAAGCGTTCCCGCACGGTCGACGAGGCGCTGCACGAGCTGAACGTGCTCACGCACGCGGAGCTGCTGGAGCTGCCGACGGTGGCCCGTGCGCTGGGCTACACGGGATCGCCGGAGACGCTGGACTCCGCGGTGTCCCCGCGCGGGTTCCGGTTGCTGGCCAAGGTGCCGCGGCTGCCGGGGGCGATCATCGATCGGCTGGTGGAGCACTTCGGGGGGTTGCAGAAGCTGCTTGCCGCCAGCGTGGATGATCTGCAGACCGTGGACGGGGTCGGTGAGGCGCGGGCGCGGAGCGTGCGCGAGGGGCTGTCGCGGCTGGCGGAGAGTTCGATCCTCGAGCGGTACGTCTAGGACGGCCGTAACCGCGGGCAGTCGTGCCTCCCCCAGGGCCTCAAGGGCCTGGAAGGTACCCCCAGGGCGGCACGGGTGGGCGGTGGGGGCACCTCCCGCGCGAGCGGAGCCGAGCGTGGGAGAGGCACCCCGCAAGCGCGGGTGAGCGAAACCCACCCCCGGCAGGCTAACCGGCCTTCAGTACGAACGACGTCCGCACCCTCTCGAACCCCGGTGCCTTCACCTCCACCAGGTAGGTCCCCGCGCCGGCCGTGCCGGCCTTCGGCGTCGCGCACTCCGGCTCGCTCGCCTTGCGGTCCCACTTCACGGTGTACGTGATGCTGTCCTCCGCCGGCACCCGGAACACCAGGCTCCGTGCCCCCTTCGGGCAGTCGTCCGACGCCCAGTACGCGTCCTCGACACTCGCCGGAATGATCGTCAACACCGCGTTGTCCGGCCCGAGATCGACCTTGCAGTCGCTGCCGGAGGTGTTCCGCGCGGTGAGCAGGAACGTGGGCGTCTGCCCGGGCTCGTAGGAGTTGTGGGAGCTGCGCAGAGTGAACTTCACCGCGTTCGCCGTGCAGTTGGGCAGCGAGGACCCCGATCCGGCCGGCAGCGCGTCACCCGCGCCGACCCCCGCCGACGTACCGCCCTCGGAACCACCGCCCGCACTGCCCCCGGCACCACCACCGTCACCGCCACCGGAGTCCGCGGGATCACCGTTGGCCCCGTCGTCGCCGGAACCGGACGACGAGCCGTCCGAGCCGCCCGAGCCTTCGGACCCGCTGTCGGATCCACCGGACCCCGACTCGTCGCGCCCGCCCGGCGCCTGACTGATCGCCGGCCCCGAACTCGACGGTCCCGGAGTGATGGACGGCGCGGGATTCTTGCCGTTGGCCCCGTTGTCACGGTCGCCACCGCCCCCGTCGCCGGAGACCACCACCCAGGTGATCAACAACGCCAACAGGGCCAGTACGGACAGCAGTACGGCCCTCCGACGCCAGTAGATGGTGGAGGGAAGCGGCCCGACCGGATTGCGCAGAGATCCCACGGCGCAAACTGTACGAGAGATCGGCGCGTTCGCTTGTCCCACCCGCCGCTCCGAGCCCAACTTTTCCGGATCATCATTCCGGTAAAGGTCCTGTGACCCCTGTCTTTCGTCAGGTACGGCACGCGACGATCGCGGGGTGTGACCGTATCGGCGCCTCGCCTACCGTGCGTGACCATGGACTTCGTGGACAGCGGGCTCTACCGCGACATCACCGACTACGCGCACGGCGCCCCGACGTGGGTACAGCACACGGCCGAGATCGGGACGGAGGCCGGACTGCTGGTGTTCGTCGCGCTGTTCGTGGCCGGCTGGTGGCGGGCACGGCACTCCGGCACCCGCGCGTTCGCGATAGCGGTCCTTGCGCCTCTGGCCACGGCTGTGGCGTACGTGTGTGGTGAGGTGCTCAAGTCCGGTGTGACTCAGGAGCGTCCGTGCCGGGCGGTCACCGGCGCCGCCCCGTCGCTGGCGGATTGCCCGCCACACGGCGACTGGTCGTTCCCGAGCAACCACGCCACGATCGCGGGCGCCTCGGCCCTCGCACTGGTCCTGGTCCGGCGCGCGCTCGTCCGGCTGACGGCCCCGCTGGCCCTGCTCATGGCGTTCTCCCGGGTGTTCGTCGGCGTGCACTACCCGCACGACGTGGCGGCAGGCCTGCTGCTCGGCACGGTCGTCGCCTTCGCCGTCGTACGACTGGGCACGCGACCGGCGGTCCGGCTCGCGGAGGCGATGCGCGCCTCGTCGGCGTCCACCGCGCGGTGGTTCACCGGGCCGGGGCCGGAAACCGTCGCCCGCGCGGTGCCTCCGTACGCCACGCACCGGCGGCGCTGAGCGGGTTCAGCCCGCCACCAGGCCCGCCTCGTAGGCGACGATCGCCGCCTGTACGCGATTGCGTACGCCGAGCCGGTCGAGGACCGCGCTGACGTACGCCTTCACCGTGCCCTCGACGAGGTGCAGCCGGGCGGCGATCTCCGGGTTGGACAGTCCGGCCCCGACCAGGCCGAGGACCTCGCGTTCACGCGGGCTCAGCACCGCCACGCGCGCGCCTCGGCCTCCCGGGCGAGCCGGCCGCCGCCGTCGGCCCCGCCGAGGCCCTCGATGACGTACCGGGCCACCTTGGGCGACAGGAAGGCCGCGCCGCCCGCCACCGCCCGTACGCCCGCGATGAGTTCGTACGGGTCGCCGGACTTCAGCAGGAAGCCGGTGGCGCCGCCGCCGAGGGCGCGGGCGACGTAGGCGCGTTCGGAGAAGGTGTTGACTGCTCCCCTCCTTAAGTGAGGGGAGCTCTGGCTCAGGCTGCCTCCCGGAGCGGCGCTCCGGGAGGTCTTGTGCCCTCGTCACCAGCCGGGTCCAGACCTGCCCGGACGAGCATCACGCGGGCGGAGTTCTTGTCCCGAGGGGAGACGGCTCCGCACGCGGTGCAGGTGTAGGTGCGTTCGGACAGCGGCAGGGCGTGCCTGGCTCTCGCTCCGCATCCGGCGCAGTCCATGGTGGTGTGCGCGGGATGTACGAGCCGTACGTCCCGCCCGTGTTTGCGGCCCATCTCGACCAGGGCCTGTTTGGTGGCGCCGATCGCGGCGTCGGCCGCCTTGCGCGCCATGCTGGTGCGGGCGAGGAACTTCGGGCGGAAGTCCTCCACCGCGATCACGTCATGGTCGCGCACGACCTTCTTCGCCCACGTGCGGGCGGTGTCCTGCCGCTGCCGGGCAATCTTCGCGTACGTCTTCGCCCGCCACCGCTTCGCCTCCCGGTACCCCTTCGACGCCGCCTGCCCTCTCCTAGGTTTGCGGCGGGCCATCATCCGGTCGTAGCGGGACAGCTTCTCCTGCGCCTTCCTGCCATGGCGGGGACGGGGGAGGTCGTGGGCGTCGGAGGTGGTGGTGGCCGTTTCCCGCACGCCCCAGTCGATACCGATGACCGCGCCCGTCGGCGGCAGCGGCCCGATCGGGGCGGGGACGACGAACGAGGCATACCAATGCCCAACACCGTCGCGGTAGACCCGCACCGAGGAAGGCTCTGCCGAAAGAGGACGCGACCACACCACGGTCAGGACGATCCCGCCCGCCAAGTGCAGGCGGCTGTCCTTGAGGCGGAAGCCGCGCCGGGTGCAGTTCAGGCTCGGTTCGGTCTCGCGCCGCTTCTTGTGCCGGGGCAGCCCGGCCCGCCTGTGCAGCGGCAGCCGGTCCCTGATGCCCTTCAGGGCCTTCGTGCGGGAGGCGGCGAAGTCACGAATGATCTGCTGCTGCGGAACCGAGGCACTCTCAGCCGGCCACGGTGTCATCCCGCGCGCCTGGGTCAGCATCTGGTCCAGCCGGGCCGGACCGCACTCCTCCCCCTCGGCGTAGGCCCTCCTGGAACGGGCCACACACTCGTTCCACAGCCACCGACACCGCCCCCACTCCCCCTCTCCAACCCCGCACGGGCAGTGGCCCACACCCGCAGCCGGTGGATATACCGAGCGCGCCCAACCGCCTCCCCCACAGCCCGCACCCCCTGCCTCTGTTCCGATCAACCGACTCCCGGTCAACTGACCGTACGTACGAGCTCCGCACACCCGCATACTTCTTCCCGCACAATCGCCCCAACCGGCGAATGGGGGGGCACACGCGTTCGCCTTCATCCGGCTCTATCGGACGCAGTTGTCCGGGCGCGGGATGCGCTTCTTCCCCGGTGTGAACGCCGCGGATTCCTTGCGGATGCCAGGGGACGGGATCGAGTCCCGAGCGCGATCTTCACGCCGCCGGCGCAGGCGACGGCGGCGAGGCACAGCGCCGCGGGGGCCGTACGGGGCGACCTCAGGCCGAGCAGCGGCGCGAACACCGCGAGGGCGGGGCCGTAGGAGACGCTGAACAGCGCGGGCGTGGCGGCGATGCCGAGCGCTGCCGTCAGTCCGAAGGCGGCCGCCGGGCGGCGTCGGGCCACGGCGGTGGCGGCGGTGAGCACGCCGAGTCCGGCGAGCTGCTGCCAGAGCGGACGCGGCTCGTTCAGCCCGATCCGGTCGGCGCAGACCGCGGGCAGGGCGAGGGCCGCCCAGAGCAGGCAGCCCTTGCCGAGCGCGGCGGGACGGGCACGTTCCATGGCCTTGACGCTACAAGCGGACGGGGGTGTGCCACCGCCGTCGATCGTCAGGTGTGCCGTCACCCTGCGGGAGGCCTCCGCCGTGGCGCTCCCACCACGGGCGGGCACCGGCGTGGGAGGATCGAGGGGCCATGACTGCTCCCACTAAGCCCCCGTACGGCAACGCCGCCGATTCCGCGTCCGAGCGTGCTCCCGGTGAGCCGCTGCACTCCCCCGTCATCGACTGGTTCGACGAGCACGCCCGGGACCTGCCGTGGCGGCGTCCGGAGGCCGGTGCGTGGGGGGTGATGGTCAGCGAGTTCATGCTGCAGCAGACCCCGGTGAACCGGGTGCTGCCCGTCTACGAGCAGTGGCTGGCCCGCTGGCCGCGCCCCGCCGACCTCGCCGCGGAGGCGCCCGGTGAGGCGGTCCGCGCCTGGGGCCGGCTCGGCTACCCGCGCCGCGCGCTCCGGCTGCACGGCGCCGCCGTCGCCATAACGGAGCGGCACGGCGGCGACGTACCGGCCGACCACGCCCAGCTGCTGGCGCTGCCCGGCATCGGGGAGTACACGGCCGCGGCGGTGGCGTCGTTCGCGTACGGGCAGCGGCACGCGGTGCTGGACACCAATGTGCGCCGGGTGTTCGCCCGCGCGGTCACCGGTGCGCAGTACCCGCCGAACGCCACCACCGCCGCCGAGCGCCGGCTGGCCCGCGCCCTGCTGCCGGAGGACGCCCCGACCGCCGCGCGGTGGGCCGCCGCCTCCATGGAGCTCGGCGCGCTGGTGTGCACGGCGAAGAACGAGTCGTGTCAGCGCTGCCCGATCGCCGCGCAGTGCGCGTGGCGGCTGGCGGGCAAGCCGGCCCACGAGGGTCCGCCGCGCCGGGGCCAGACGTACGCGGGCACGGACCGTCAGGTCCGCGGGCGGCTGCTGGCCGTGCTGCGGGAGGCGCACGGCGCGGTGCCGCAGGCCGCGCTGGACCGGGTGTGGCACGAGCCGGTGCAGCGGGCCCGCGCGCTGGACGGCCTGGTCGCCGACGGTCTGGTGGAGCCGCTGCCGGGCGGCCTGTACCGGCTGCCGATGACCTGACACCGGATACAGCCGGTTCACACACCCGTCCGACGTCGCGTACAGCCGTTTCACACACGCCCCATCGGCACGGCGGGACATACCGGCCCGCACCCGCCCCGATCGACCGCCCGCTTTACCCCGCTCCTCCTTCCGTTACACAACCGACGGACAGCCGAGCGCTTCCCGCAGGCTTCCTCGGACAACGCCGTGACAACGCCTCCGTACCGTCGATCACGTGCTCGACAAGGGCACGACGACGACGGATCACAGGCGGTACCACCGGCTCGCGCGAGCGGGCCGGACACGGGGAGCGGGAGGCGGTTCACCATGGCGCAGGACATGGCGCGGGACATGGCGCGGGGCGAGGTACGGGGTGAGGTCCTCGCGTTCGAGGAGTACGTCCGCACCCGGCAGGACGCACTGCTGCGCAGCGCCCGCCGTCTGGTCCCGGACCCCATCGACGCGCAGGACCTGCTGCAGACCGCGCTGGCCCGGACGTACGGCCGCTGGGAGACCATCGAGGACAAGCGGCTGGCCGACGCTTACCTGCGCCGGGTCATGATCAACACGCGGACGGAGTGGTGGCGGGCCCGCAAGCTGGAGGAGGTGCCCACCGAGCAGCTCCCGGACGCCTGTGTGGACGACTCCACCGAGCAGCACGCCGACCGCGCCCTGCTGATGGACATCCTGAAGGTCCTCGCCCCGAAGCAGCGCAGCGTCGTGGTGCTGCGACACTGGGAGCAGATGTCCACGGAGGAGACGGCCGCCGCCCTCGGCATGTCGGCCGGAACGGTCAAGAGCACCCTGCACCGGGCGCTCGCCCGGCTCCGCGAGGAGCTTCAGGCGCGCGATCTGGACGCCCGCGCGCTGGAGCGTGAGGAGCGGGAGCGTTGCGCGGCCTGACCGGCGCGGGGCCCACCTGGGCCCGGACCACCGCCAGGGCGGCGACCACGGTGACGGCCGTGTTCGCCGCCGTCGTCCTGTTCGTCGCCGGCTGCGGCACGGGCGGCACCGGCGCGCGGGACGAGGGCCCGGCGCACGTGGACTCCGTGGCGAGCGCCCCCGCCGCCGCGGCGTCGGCCGAGCCCTCGCGGACCCCCGACCGGGCGGACGCGGTCCGGCTGGTCAAGGCCGACCCGGAGGTCTCGGCGGAGGTCAAGCGGGAACTGCAGCCGTGCGTCGCCGACCAGTACCCCGTCGACGTGAGCTACGGCAACCTCACCCGAGGAGCCGTCGACGACATCGTCGTCAACGTGCTGACCTGCGGGGACGCGGTGGGTGTCGGCACGTATGTGTACCGCGAGCAGGGTGGCGCGTACGTGAACGTGTTCTCGGCCGAGGAGCCCCCGGTGTACGCGGAGATCGACCGCGGGGACCTGGTGGTGACCAAGCAGGTGTACGACCGGGGCGACCCGGTGTCGAGCCCGTCCGGGGAGAACGTGATCACGTACCGCTGGGACTCGGGCCGGTTCGCCGAGAAGTACCGCACGCACAACGACTACGGGCAGGTGGCCGGCGCGGAGCCGACACCGGCGCCCGGGAGCTGAGACATGGCTCACGTCGTGAACCGATGGGACCCTCCGGGCCGATGAACGGGTGAACCCGCGGCGCGGCCCCCGCGTCCGTGGGGTGAACGAGAAGAACACGCGCGCACCGACCCCGAGATCACACGAGGACTGAGAGCACCGGGATGGCAGACCAGACCCACGTCCTGTTCGTCGAGGACGACGACGTCATCCGTGAGGCCACCCAGCTCACCCTGGAGCGGGACGGCTTCGCGGTCACCGCGATGCCCGACGGGCTGTCGGGCCTGGAGGCGTTCCGCACGGACCGTCCCGACATCGCGCTGCTCGACGTCATGGTGCCCGGGCTCGACGGGGTGAGCCTGTGCCGGCGCATCCGGGACGAGTCGACGGTGCCGGTGATCATGCTGTCGGCGCGGGCCGACGCCATCGACGTGGTGCTGGGCCTGGAGGCGGGCGCCGACGACTATGTGACCAAGCCGTTCGACAGTGCGGTGCTGGTGGCCCGGATCCGCGCGGTGCTGCGCCGCTTCGGGCGCGCGAACGGCGGCCGGGAGGACGCGGACGGTCCGGGTGACGGGGGTGTGCTGGCGTTCGGCGAGCTGGAGGTCGACACCGGGGGCATGGAGGTGCGCCGGGCGGGCAGGCCGGTGGCGCTGACGCCGACCGAGATGCGGCTGCTGCTGGAGTTCTCGGCGGCGCCGAACACCGTGCTCTCCCGCGACAAGCTGCTGGAGCGGGTGTGGGAGTACGGCTGGGGCGGTGACACGCGGGTCGTCGACGTCCATGTGCAGCGGTTGCGTACGAAGATCGGCCAGGACCGTATCGAGACGGTCCGCGGCTTCGGTTACAAGCTGAAGGCCTGAGCGAAGCGGATGCGCGGGTATTTCCGGCGCCTGGTGGCGGCGTGCGTCGACCGGGTGGGCATAGGTACGGGTCTGCGGTGGAAGCTCAGCGCGGCCATCGCGCTGGTCGGGGCGCTGGTGGCGGTCGCGCTGAGCCTGGTCGTGCACAACGCGGCCCGGGTGTCGATGCTGGACAACGCGCGCGACCTGGCGGACGAGCGCGTCATGATCGCCCAGCGCAACTACGAGCTGTCGGGGCGGCTGAACTTCCCCAACACCAAGATCGACGACCCGGAGCTGCCGGAGGAGCTGCGGGAGAAGGCCGAGGGGGGCCGGCGGGCGACCTATGTGGCGGACCGGCCGGGCGGGGCGCCGGACATCTGGGCGGCGGTGCCGCTGAAGAACGGGCACGTGATGTCGCTGCACTCCGGTTTCACGGACCGCAGCTCGGACATCCTCAAGGACCTCGACCAGGCCCTGGTGATCGGCTCCATCGCGGTGGTGCTGGGCGGCAGCGCGCTCGGGGTGCTCATCGGGGGGCATCTGTCGCGGCGGCTGCGGAAGGCGGCCACGGCCGCCAACCGGGTCGCGAAGGGCGAGACGGACGTCCGGGTGCGCGAGGCGATCGGCGGGGTGGTGCGCGACGAGACCGACGACCTGGCCAGCGCGGTGGACGCCATGGCGGACGCGCTGCGGCAGCGGCTGGAGGCCGAGCGCCGGGTCACCGCCGACATCGCGCACGAGCTGCGCACCCCCGTGACCGGCCTGCTCACCGCCGCCGAACTGCTGCCGCCGGGCCGGCCGACCGAGCTGGTGCTGGACCGGGCCAAGGCGATGCGCACCCTCGTCGAGGACGTCCTGGAGGTGGCCCGGCTGGACAGCGCCTCCGAGCGGGCGGAACTGCAGGACATCCTGCTGGGCGGGTTCGTCGCCCGGCGGGTGGCGGCGAAGGACCCGGACGTCACCGTGCGGGTGGTGCACGAGTCGGAGGTCACCACCGACCCGCGGCGGCTGGAGCGCGTGCTGCTCAACCTGCTCGCCAACGCCGCCCGGCACGGCAGGCCGCCCATCGAGGTCACCGTCGAGGGCCGGGTCATCCGGGTCCGCGACCACGGGCCCGGCTTCCCCGAGGCGCTGCTCGCCGAGGGGCCGAGCCGCTTCCGCACCGGCAGCGCGGACCGGGCCGGCCGCGGCCACGGGCTGGGCCTGACCATCGCGGCGGGGCAGGCGCGGGTGCTGGGCGCGCGGCTGACCTTCCGCAACGTACGGCCGCCGGGGGCCCCGGACGACGCGCCGGCCGAGGGCGCGGTCGCCGTGCTGTGGCTGCCCGAACACGCACCGACGAACACCGGGAGCTATCCCATGCCGACGCAGTAGCGGGGTGGTTCAGCAGGACCGGTCCTTGTCCGTGGGGATCACTGAGCCGATCGGGGACGCTGCTGAAACCGGCCGGGTGGCAGATCTCCGTCACCGACGGGTTCGCGGTGCGCAGCGGGTCCTCGGCGCGCTCGATCCGGCGGTGCGTGGGGTACTGGCCCGGTGTCTCGCCGTGGGTCTCCCTGAAGGCGTGTATGAAGTGGTGGCGCGAGTGTCCGGCGTGCGCGGCGCTCGCGGCCGGGTCGAGGTCCGGGTCGGCCCGGTCCCGGTCCATCGCGTCCTTGGCCGGCCTCGGCTGCCGCGCCCTGTCCGTGCGCCCGATGGTGGCACGGGGGTCCGGCAACGGGTCCGGTCCGGCGTACGGGGAAGGCCCCCGGAAGCGCGGGTGCGCCGCCGGGGGCCTTCGTGCCGCCCTGGAGGAGGGTCAGACGGGCTCGGTGACCGCCATCGGTGCCGGGGCGCCGTCACCGGAGCCGTCCTTCTGCGGGCCCGCGCCCTTCAGGGGGACCTCCTTCACGAAGACCGCCGCCGCCAGCGAGAGCACCGCGATCACGGCGCCCAGGAGGAACGCCGAGTGGGTACCCGAGGACACCGCGTGCTGGTAGGCCTCGCGGGCCGCCTCCGGCAGCTTCGCCAGGCTCGCGGCGTCCAGTTGGGCGGACTGCTCGGTCACCTTGGAGCCCAGCGAGCCGGCCTTATCGGCCATGCCGTCCTGGACGCGGTTGTTGAACAGCGCGCCCATGATCGCGACGCCGAAGGAGGAGCCGAGGGTACGGAACAGGGTGGTGGACGAGGACGCCACGCCCATGTCCTTCATCTCGACGCTGTTCTGCGCGACCAGCATGGTGATCTGCATCAGACAGCCCATGCCGAGACCGACCACGGCCATGAAGACACCGGAGGTGAACCGGGAGGTCCCGGTGTCCATCGTGGACAGCAGGTACAGGCCGACGATCATCAGCGCGCTGCCGAGCACCGGGAAGATCTTGTACCGGCCGGTGTTGGTGGTGACCCGGCCCGCCACCATCGAGGTGACCAGCATCGCGCCGAGCATCGGCAGGAGCAGCAGGCCGGAGTTGGTGGCGGAGGCACCCTGCACGGACTGCTGGTAGAGCGGCAGGAAGAGCGTCGCGCCGAACATCACGAAGCCGGTGATGAAGCCGATGACGGACATCAGCGTGAAGTTGCGGCTGCGGAAGATGTGCAGCGGCACCACCGGCTCGGCGGCCCTGGTCTGCCAGAACACGAAGCCCACGAGGGACGCGACACCGAGCCCGATCAGCTCCATGATCCGCGCGGAGGTCCAGGCGTACTCCGTGCCGCCCCAGGTGGTGACGAGCACGACGGCGGTGATGCCGACGGTCAGCAGCGCGACCCCGAGGTAGTCGATGCCGGCCTCGGCCCGCTTCTTCGGCAGGTGCAGTACGGCGCCCACGGCGGCCAGCGCGATCGCGCCGAGCGGCAGGTTGATGTAGAAGGCCCAGCGCCAGCCCCAGTTGTCGGTGATGGTGCCGCCGACCAGGGGTCCGCCGATCATCGCCAGCGCCATCACGGCCGCCATCATGCCCTGGTACTTGCCGCGCTCCCGGGGCGGGATCAGGTCGCCGATGATCGCCATGACGCCGACCATCAGTCCGCCGGCGCCCAGACCCTGCACCGCTCGGAAGGCGATCAGCTGGCCCATGTCCTGGGCCATGCCGCTGAGCGCGGAGCCGATCAGGAAGATCACGATGGACGTCATGAACGTGGCCTTGCGCCCGTACATGTCACCGAGCTTGCCCCAGACCGGGGTGGAGGCCGCGGTGGCCAGGGTGTAGGCGGTGACCACCCAGGACAGGTGCTCCAGTCCGCCCAGCTCGCCCACGATCGTCGGCATCGCCGTACCGATGATCATGTTGTCGAGCATCGCGAGCATCATCGCGATCATGAGTGCGAGCAGGACCACCCGCACGCTCTTCGGCTGTTTGCCGGTGTCCGTCTCCACGGCCCCCGCCGCTGGTGTGTCCGCCATGATTCCTTCTCCCCCGGCCACGGTCGCGTGACCACTGCTACTTACTTGCCGACCGGCTAGTTCACCGCACTGGGAAGCTAGTCGCGTAACTAGCCGGTCGTCAAGTAAGTTTTCGTCAAGAGGGGTCGAGTAGGAGGATGGGCGGCACCATGGACGGCACCAGACAGCGGCGCCGCGGGAACACCCGCCAGCGCATCCAGGACGTGGCCCTCGAACTCTTCGCCGAGCAGGGCTACGAGAAGACGTCGCTGCGCGAGATCGCCGAGCACCTGGACGTCACCAAGGCGGCGCTGTACTACCACTTCAAGACGAAGGAGGAGATCCTCGTCGGCATCTTCGAGGACCTCTCGCGGCCGATCGAGGACCTGATCGAGTGGGGGCGGCAACAGCCGCACTCGCTGGAGACCAAGCAGGAGATCATCCGCCGGTACAGCGAGGCACTGGCGGGCGCGGCCCCGCTCTTCCGCTTCATGCAGGAGAACCAGGCCACGATCCGCGAGCTGCGCATCGGCGAGATGTTCAAGACCCGCATGCTCGGGCTGCGCGACATCCTCATGGACCCGGACGCCGACCTGGTCGACCAGGTGCGCTGCGTCAGCGCCCTGTTCACCATGCACGCGGGGATGCACGTCCTGCAGGACGTCGAAAGCGACCCCGAGGAGAAGCGCAAGGCCGTCCTCGAGGTCGCCATCGATCTGATCACCCAGGCCCACCGGGGGTCCGGGGGCGCTTAGGCGCTGTTCGTCCGTGCGGGTCAGACGGTCACGCCCTTGGAGTGCAGGAACTTGACCGGGTCGACGGCGGAGCCGTAGTTCGGGGTGGTGCGGATCTCGAAGTGCAGGTGCGGGCCGCTGGAGTTGCCGGTGTTGCCGGACAGGGCGATCTTCTGGCCGGTCTTGACGATCTGGCCGGCCTTCACGTCGACCTGCGAGAGGTGGGCGTACTGGGAGTACGTGCCGTTGCCGTGCTTGATGACGACGGCGTTGCCGTACGCGGGGCCGTCGCCGGCGCCGTTGGGGCCGGCCTTGACGACGGTGCCGCCGTGCGCGGCCATCACGGTGGTGCCGGTCGGGACGGCGTAGTCCTGGCCGCTGTGCTTGGACGCCCACATGCCGCCGTTCTGGGCGAAGCTCGCGGACAGCTTGTAGCTCTTGACCGGGTCGATCCAGGACGCCTGCTTCTTGGCGGCGGCCTGGGCGGCCTTCTTCGCCTGGGCGGCCTTCGCGGCCTTCGCCTCGGCGGCCTTCTCGGCCTGGGCGGCCTGGGCCTTCGCGGCCTTGGCCTGGGCGGCGGCCTGCGCCTGGACGGCACTGGCGGCGCCGGACGCGGCCGTGGTGTCGGCGGCGGCCGCGACCCCGGCTCCCATCACGACCGAGGCCCCCAGTCCGGCGGCCAGCACGGCCGCGCGGGTGCGGATCCGGGACGTACGGAAGGAGCGGGGCGTGACGCGCTGGGACATCTCAACCTCATCAGGAAGGGGGCGTGGGAAAACCACCTGGCGGACGGATCCGCGCCTCGGTGGTGATTCATTGGTAGCCCTTCCGGACATAAGTGCGCAAAGGTGTGACCTACGACGGAAAGTCGTAGATCTGCACTGAGATGCAGGTCTCTTGACACAGTCCCCTTATCGGACGAAACCCCCCATTTAGAGCTGATCGATCAGAATCATGGGATAAATGTCCGTTTTGCGTGCGGGCTTTAGCCACTATTCCGGCTAGTACCGGACAAAGCGCCTGTGCACCATGTCACCGGGGACCGGGTTCGGCCATTCCATAAATGTGGCGCAGGCCTCTAGGCGCCTACCGCCCGGTAACCCTACGGTTCACCTCGCGTCACCCTCGCAGAGGAGCATGCACACGACACGTTGGCAGCGTCACGGACGTGAGAGGACCCCCACGAGATGAGAAGCCGACGCTCCTGGCCGATCCGCGCATCGGTCACCGCCGTCTCCGCGGCCGCCCTGGTGGCCCTGGCCGCACCGGCCGAGGCCACGGCCCCCGCCTCACCGGCCGTTTCCCCGGTGGCAGCCGCCACCGCGGCGGCGGACGTCGACTACGACACCTGGCAGCGGGACTGCCGGGCGGTCATGGACCAGGCCCTGCCCTATCTGAAGCAGCGGATCGGGGACACCGGGCCGGGCGAGAAGCAGGCGATCGTCCTCGACGTCGACAACACCGCGCTGGAGACCGACTTCGGGTTCAGCTTCCCGCAGCCCGCCAACGAGCCGGTCCTGGAGGCCGCGGAGTACGCACAGGAGCACGGCGTCGCCGTGTTCTTCGTGACCGCCCGCCCGGGCATCATCCACGCGCCCACCGACTGGAACCTCGACCACGCCGGCTACGAGTCCTCCGGCCTGTACGTCCGCGGGTTCTTCGACCTGTTCAAGAACGTCGCCGACTACAAGACCGCCCAGCGCGCCCACATCGAGGCCAAGGGCTACACGATCATCGCCAACATCGGCAACAGCGCCACCGACCTGTCGGGCGGCCACGCCGAGAGGACGTTCAAGCTGCCGGACTACGACGGTCAGCTGTCGTAGCGCGGGCACGCGTGCCCGCGGGCACGCGAAAGGGGCCGGTGCCTTTCGGGCACCGGCCCCTTTCGGTTGCCGTGGGACGCTTACGCGTCCTTGCTCAGGTTCGGACCGGCTCCGCCGGCCGCCTGCTCGATCGGCGGGACGTCGGGCAGGGCCGACTTCTCCTCACCGCGGAAGGTGAAGGTCTGGGACTCGCCCTCGCCCTCGGTGTCCACGACCACGATGTGACCGGGACGCAGCTCGCCGAAGAGGATCTTCTCCGAGAGCGTGTCCTCGATCTCGCGCTGGATCGTGCGGCGCAGCGGACGCGCGCCCAGCACCGGGTCGTAGCCCTTCTTGGACAGCAGTTCCTTGGCGGACTGGGAGAGCTCGATGCCCATGTCCCGGTCCTTGAGGCGCTCGTCCACCTTGTCGATCATCAGGTCGACGATCCGCAGGATGTCCTCCTGGCTGAGCTGCGGGAAGACGACCACGTCGTCGACGCGGTTGAGGAACTCGGGCCGGAAGTGCTGCTTGAGCTCGTCCTGGACCTTGTTCTTCATGCGCTCGTAGTTGGTCTTCGTGTCGCCCGCGGCGGCGAAGCCCAGGTTGAAGCCCTTGGAGATGTCCCGGGTGCCGAGGTTGGTCGTCATGATGATGACCGTGTTCTTGAAGTCCACGACCCGGCCCTGGGAGTCGGTCAGGCGACCGTCCTCCAGGATCTGCAGCAGCGAGTTGAAGATGTCCGGGTGGGCCTTCTCGACCTCGTCGAAGAGGACGACCGAGAACGGCTTGCGGCGCACCTTCTCCGTCAGCTGGCCGCCCTCCTCGTAGCCCACGTAGCCGGGGGGCGAACCGAAGAGGCGCGAGACCGTGTGCTTCTCGCTGAACTCCGACATGTCGAGGGAGATCAGCGCGTCCTCGTCACCGAAGAGGAACTCCGCGAGCGCCTTGGACAGCTCGGTCTTACCGACACCGGACGGACCGGCGAAGATGAACGAGCCACCGGGACGCTTCGGGTCCTTCAGGCCGGCACGGGTACGGCGGATCGCCTTGGACAGCGCCTTGACGGCGTCGACCTGGCCGATGACCCGCTTGTGGAGCTCGTCCTCCATGCGCAGCAGGCGGGACGACTCCTCCTCCGTGAGCTTGAAGACCGGGATGCCCGTCGCCGTGGCGAGGACCTCGGCGATCAGCTCGCCGTCGACCTCGGCGACGACGTCCATGTCGCCGGCCTTCCACTCCTTCTCCCGCTTCGCCTTGGCGGCGAGGAGCTGCTTCTCCTTGTCGCGCAGGGAGGCGGCCTTCTCGAAGTCCTGCGAGTCGATCGCGGACTCCTTGTCGCGGCGGACGCCGGCGATCTTCTCGTCGAACTCGCGCAGGTCCGGCGGCGCGGTCATCCGGCGGATGCGCATCCGGGAACCGGCCTCGTCGATCAGGTCGATCGCCTTGTCCGGCAGGAAGCGGTCCGAGATGTAGCGGTCGGCGAGCGTCGCCGCCTGCACCAGGGCCTCGTCGGTGATCGAGACGCGGTGGTGCGCCTCGTACCGGTCGCGCAGGCCCTTGAGGATCTCGATCGTGTGCGGCAGGGACGGCTCCGCGACCTGGATGGGCTGGAAGCGGCGCTCCAGGGCCGCGTCCTTCTCCAGGTGCTTGCGGTACTCGTCCAGCGTGGTCGCACCGATGGTCTGCAGCTCACCGCGGGCCAGCATCGGCTTGAGGATGCTCGCGGCGTCGATGGCGCCCTCGGCGGCACCCGCACCGACCAGCGTGTGCAGCTCGTCGATGAACAGGATGATGTCGCCGCGGGTGCGGATCTCCTTGAGCACCTTCTTCAGGCGCTCCTCGAAGTCACCGCGGTAGCGGGAGCCGGCGACCAGGGCGCCGAGGTCCAGGGTGTAGAGGTGCTTGTCCTTGAGGGTCTCGGGCACCTCGCCCTTGACGATGGCCTGGGCGAGACCCTCGACGACGGCGGTCTTGCCGACGCCGGGCTCACCGATCAGCACCGGGTTGTTCTTGGTACGGCGGGACAGCACCTGCATGACCCGCTCGATCTCCTTCTCGCGCCCGATGACCGGGTCGAGCTTGGACTCACGAGCGGCCTGGGTGAGGTTCCGGCCGAACTGGTCGAGGACCAGGGACGTGGAGGGGGTGCCCTCGGCAGGACCGCCGGCGGTGGCGGTCTCCTTGCCCTGGTAACCGGAGAGCAGCTGGATGACCTGCTGCCGCACCCGGTTCAGATCGGCGCCCAGCTTGACCAGGACCTGGGCGGCGACGCCCTCGCCCTCACGGATCAGGCCGAGCAGGATGTGCTCCGTGCCGATGTAGTTGTGGCCCAGCTGAAGGGCCTCGCGGAGCGACAGCTCCAGGACCTTCTTGGCACGGGGGGTGAAGGGAATGTGACCCGACGGGGCCTGCTGGCCCTGCCCGATGATCTCCTCCACCTGCTGGCGGACCGCCTCGAGCGAAATCCCGAGGCTCTCAAGGGCCTTGGCGGCGACACCCTCACCCTCGTGGATCAGGCCCAGGAGGATGTGCTCGGTGCCGATGTAGTTGTGGTTGAGCATCCGGGCTTCTTCCTGAGCCAGGACGACAACCCGCCGCGCGCGGTCGGTGAACCTCTCGAACATCGTTAATCGCTCCTCAGAGCGGTCAGGCAGTGGGGGGAACTTCCCCTCCCTGTCCTTCCGCAGCTTAGTCCCGCAAGCGGGGACCGCTCATTCCAACTGCCGACACTGTCGATGGCCTCCTGACCCCGCTCACGCCGACATCTGCTCCAACCCGATGGTGCGAGACGATGTTCCCGCAGGCCAGGCAGTTACCCCCTTCGCCAGTACGCCCATGGCGAACGGGAGACGTCCCGCCCTGCGTGTCGCCCCCTCCCACTAGGGATGTCTTACCCGCTGCTACGGACAGTCCATGCCGAGTGCACGGGTTTCCTCCGCTACGGGCGAACAACCTTGCGCCTCCCCGCACCCCCGCACGCCCCCTTGTTCGACACCCCTCGCTTACGCGTGAGCACCCAGCGTAACCCGGAGGGTGCCGGGACGTTGCGTCGGGCATGGCTCGGACCGCCGCTCCCGCAGTGCCGTTCCCCCACCGGCCGCTCACGCCGAGCGACGACGAGGTGCGGCTCTGGTACGAGAACGCGCTGGGGTGGCCCACAGTGCCCGGGGCGCCGGTGCGGCTGGTGGTGGGGGTGCGTTTCGACGTCCTGGACGTGCCCGCGGAGGCGGGGTGCGCGGCGCTGGAGCGCCTGGGGCGCTCGGGAGGGCTCGGGCGGGGGTTCCCGGTGGCCCTGCGGGACGGCCGGATGCGGCTGCTGGTGGCGGCGGGCAGCGCGGAGGAGTTGCCGGGGCTGCTGGAGTGGCTGGACTGGGGTGCGCTGGCGCTGGACCTGGTGGCGGTCGGCGCGGGAGGTCTCATGGACGCTCCCCGGCCCCCTGGCGCCGTCGTCGGCGGTGACGCCGGTCCCGCCGCCCGGCCGCTCCCCCCGGGCCGTGACGGATCGCAGGGGGCCGCCGTGTGGCTGCGGCCCCCCGAGCCGGGACGCGGGGCCGAGGCCTCGCTGCCGACGTTGTCGGCGATGGGCACGAGCGGTGGTGCGAGGGGGGACCGGGACGTCCCCCCGGATCTCGTGCGGCTGGTGAACACGGTGGCGACACAGATCCACCGGGTCCGGCTGCGGCATGCGTGCGCTGCCGCCGCCGTACGGGCCGACGGTCAGCCGTTGGCCTTCTCGTAGGCCTCGCGGATGGACGCGGGGACACGGCCGCGGTCGTTGACCTCGTAGCCGTTCTCCTTCGCCCACGCGCGGATGGCCGCGGTGTCCTGGCTGCCGCCGGAAGAGGCGCGCGCCTTTCCGCGCCCGCCCGAAGCACGGCCTCCGGTACGACGACCGCCCTTCACGTAAGGGTCGAGAAGGCCGCGGAGCTTGTCCGCATTGGCGGTGGTGAGATCGATCTCGTACGTCTTGCCGTCCAACGCGAACGTCACGGTCTCGTCCGCCTCGCCGCCGTCGAGGTCGTCGACAAGAAGGACCTGAACCTTCTGTGCCACCGGATTTCCTTTCATCGATAACTTGAGGGCCGGGCTGTGCCGGCGTCCGCCGTATCGCCGCCCCTTGTTATATCCAGTACTGCAGTACTCCGGAAAGCAAACCGCTTTTGCCGTAAAAACACAAACCCCTGGCGGGGGCCCGCTGCCCGCACCCGGCCCGGAAACGTGCGCGTTTCGGACATAGGGCACCGCGCGCAGATCACAGATGCAGAAGCATCCGGCTGTTGCCCAAGGTGTTCGGTTTCACGCGTTCGAGGCCGAGGAACTCCGCGACGCCCTCGTCATAGGAGCGCAGCAACTCCGCGTACACATCGGTGTCGACGGGTGTCTCACCGATCTCCACGAAGCCGTGCTTGCCGAAGAACTCCACTTCGAAGGTCAGGCAGAATACGCGCCGAACACCGAGCCAGCGGGCGGTCTCCAGCAACTTCTCCAGCAACCGGTGTCCGACGCCCGCGCCCTTCAGGCCCGGCTTCACGGCGAGAGTGCGGACTTCCGCGAGGTCTTCCCACATCACGTGCAGGGCTCCGCAGCCGACCACCTCCGCGTTGTCGTCCCGTTCCGCGACCCAGAACTCCTGGATGTCCTCGTAAAGCGTCACCGTTGCTTTGTCGAGCAGGATGCGCCCGCGGACGTAGGCGTCAAGGAGCCGGCGCACGGCGGGGACATCGCTGGTGCGGGCCCGTCGGACCGTGATGGCTTTTGCGGGGACTTCGGGGCTGTCTGCGGACATGGGCGGACGCTATCGTCCGCTCCGGCCCTCTGCCGAGCCGGGGTTCTCGTCGGCGGGGGTTTCCGGGAGCTGGACGATGCGGACCGCGTCGGTGAGAGCCTGACGCTGTTCCTCGCTCATCATGCCGAAGAACGCCACGAGAGCGGCGGCGGCGTTGTCGCTCTGCGACCACGCTTCGTTCATCAGCGCGGCGGCGTAGGCGGCACGAGTGGAGACCGCCTCATATCGATAGGCCCTGCCTTCCGCCTCTCGGCGCACCCAGCCCTTCTGATGGAGATTGTCCAAAACGGTCATCACCGTGGTGTACGCGATGGACCGTTCCTTCTGAAGATCTTCCAGGACTTCCCGAACGGTCACCGGGCGGTTCCACTTCCACACCCGCGTCATGACCGCGTCTTCGAGTTCTCCCAATGGGCGAGGCACAACTCAGAACAATAGTGGCGAATCCATGTAATGGCGTGCCGGACAGGCATGATCGTCGCCAAACATGAACAAAAAGGGCGTACGACCTTGGGTCGTACGCCGGGGTCGGGCCGGTCAGGCCTCGGTCTTGGGGCCGGGCTGGGAGCCCTGCACCCGCGCGAGGGCCGCGTCGACCGCGGCGTCCTCCTTGGTCTTGTTGGCGCCGCCCTGGGTCTTCACGATCACCCGGATCACGCCGATGAAGAGGACGGCCATGACGGCCGGGGGGAGGAGCGCGGAGACGTAGTCCATGGGTCCAGGGTAGGGCAGCGGGGGTCGTCAGCCGGCGGCCAGGTGCTGGTCCGGCGGGGGCGGAGTGGGTTTGCGCCGGGGGAAGACCTCGCCGGGGGTGGGGATGGGGCGGGCGGGGTCGGGCGCGGGGGCGGGGTTCGGGGCGGGGCGGGGGGTGGCCGGCTTCCGGGACGGGTCCTGCTCCCTCTGCGGGTCCTCGGTGGCCGCGCGGCCTCCGGGGAGGGCCAGGAGGAAGGTGCGCCGGCAGTGGCGCAGGAGGGCGGCGGCGATGGGGTTGCCGCGCAGGGCCCGGAGGGCGGCCAGGTCGTCGGAGTGGGGGCGGTATCCGGCGCCCAGCGCCTCCTCCAGGAGCGTGAGGTAGCCGGCGGCGGTGCCGGGGAGGGCGGCACGGTAGCGGCCGAGGTCGGCCAGGAGGAAGGCGCGCAGCCGGGCACTCTCCCGCGTCGCCTCGTCGAGGTCCGTGGCGAGGCGGAGGCAGTCCTGGAGGTCGTCGGCCGAGGCGGGGGTGGGAGTGGGGCACAGGGCGAGGGCGAGAGCGCGGCGGAGCACGCGCAGTTCCTCCGCGCCGAACGCCATGCCGCCGCGGGGTCCGTAGGGCGTGGGCATGCTGCGACGATACGCGCTAATCAGACAAACACCGCGTATGGGGCAGGTGTGGCGCGGGGCGCCACCCGGGTGGGCGGGATGCCTGCGGCGCAGCTTTCGGTCCGGTGGGGGCTGGGGTAGCGCCTGCGGTGGGTGGGGCGGGGCCACCTACGGCCGCCCCGCCGTCTTCCGCTATCCGCGGGCAAGTCGTGCCGCCGCTCCCGCGGGCAGCCGCCGCCCCCGCCGTTTCCACGGGCAGTCGTGCCGCTGGGGCGGCACGGGTGGGCGCGACGGCACCCCGTAAGCGCCGGGCCGCACGAACACCCCCCGGCCCACACCAACGCCGGGGGCACCCGCAAAGCGCCGGGCCGCACGAACACCCTCCGCTCCACACCGACGCGGAGCACCCCGCAAGCGCGCCGGGCCGCACGAACACCCCCGCTCCGCATCAACGCCGGGCACCCTGTACCGCACCGGGCCGCGCAGGCACCCGCGCACGTCACAGACGCGACACGTTCCGTTCGTACACCAGGCGCAGACCGATCAGCGTCAGCCACGGCTCGTGCTCGTCGATGACCGAGCTCTCACCCAGCACCATCGGCGCCAGCCCACCCGTCGCGATGACCGTCACGTCCTCGGGATCCTCCGCCAGCTCGCGGGCCATCCGGTTGACCACGCCATCGACCTGACCGGCGAATCCGTAGATGATGCCGGACTGCATCGCCTCGACCGTGTTCTTGCCGATCACACTGCGCGGGCGCGCCACCTCGATCTTCCGCAACTGCGCACCGCGGACGCCGAGCGCCTCGACGGAGATCTCGATGCCGGGGGCGATGACCCCACCGACGTACTCCCCCCGCGCGGAGACCGCGTCGAACGTCGTCGCCGTACCGAAGTCGACGACGATCGCCGGTCCGCCGTAGAGGTCGACCGCCGCGACCGCGTTGATGATGCGGTCCGCGCCGACCTCCTTGGGGTTGTCGGTGAGGATCGGCACGCCCGTCTTCACGCCCGGTTCCACCAGGACCGCCGGCACGTCTCCGTAGTAGCGGCGCGTCACCTCGCGGAGTTCGTGCAGGACGGACGGGACCGTCGCGCAGATCGCGATGCCGTCGATGCCGTCGCCCAGCTCGTCGCCCAGCAGCGGGTGCATGCCCATCAGGCCCTGGAGCAGGACCGCGAGTTCGTCGGCCGTGCGGCGCGCGTCCGTGGAGATGCGCCAGTGTTCGACGATGTCGTCGCCGTCGAAGAGGCCCAGGACGGTGTGCGTGTTGCCCACGTCGATCGTCAGCAGCATGGCCGGCCCTACTCCGCCGCTCGCAGGTCGAGGCCGATGTCGAGGATCGGTGAGGAGTGGGTGAGGGCCCCCACCGCCAGGTAGTCGACGCCCGTGTCCGCGTACGCCTTCGCGTTGGTGAGCGTGAGGCGGCCGGAGGCCTCCAGGGCGGCGCGGCCGTCGACGAGGGCCACCGCCTCCTCGCACTCGCCGGGCGTGAAGTTGTCCAGCAGGATCAGGTCGGCGCCGGCGTCCAGGACCTCGCGGAGCTGGTGCAGGGTGTCGACCTCGACCTCGATCGGGACGTCGGGGAAGCGCTCGCGGACCGCGTTGAAGGCCTCGGCGACACCGCCGGCGGCCACCACGTGGTTGTCCTTGACCAGGGCCGCGTCCGAGAGGGACATGCGGTGGTTGACGCCGCCGCCGCAGCGCACGGCGAACTTCTCCAGGCTGCGCAGGCCGGGGGTCGTCTTGCGGGTGTCGCGGACCTTCGCCTTGGTGCCCTCCAGGGTGTCCGCCCACGCGCGCGTGGCGGTGGCGATGCCCGACAGGCGGCACAGCAGGTTCAGGGCGCTGCGTTCCGCGGTGAGGATGTCGCGGGTGCGGGTCGTGACGGAGAGCAGGGTCTGGCCCGCCTCCACGCGGTCGCCGTCCTCCGCGTGGCGTTCGACCTCGAACTCCTCCGTGCACACGACCGACATGACCGCCTCGGCGATCCTCAGGCCCGCCACGGTGCCCGCCTCCCGCGCGGTGAAGTCGGCGGTGGCGACGGCGTCCTCCGGGATGGTCGCGACCGTCGTCACGTCCACGCCGTGGGCCAGGTCCTCCTGGAGGGCGACGTTGGCGATGTCCTCGACCTCGACGGGGTCGAGGCCGGCGTCGGCCAGGAGCTGGGCGAGCGCGGGGTCGAGGCCGCACTCCAGGTAGGTCTCCTCGCCGGCGCCGCAGGCGCAGCCGTCGCCACAGCCGCCGGAGGAAACGAGGGGAAGGTCGGGGGTGGTCACTGCTGTCACTGCTCCTGGGCCTGGGTGAGGGTCGGGGGGAAGTCTGTGGTGTCGGTGGTGTGCTCCGCCAGCGATCGGTCCGGATTCAGCCGTACGACGATGTGGCGGCGCCAGGCCGTGTCGTCGCGCTCGGGACGGTCCTCGCGCCAGTGGCAGCCGCGGGTCTCCTCGCGCCGCTGCGCGGCGGCGACCAGGACGCGGGCCACGCACAGGAGGTTGGTGGCCTCCCAGGTGTCGACGCCGGGCTCGGCGGTCTTGCCGTTCTCGTCGAGGGCGTCGCGTGCGTCGGCGTGGAGCCGGTGGAGACCGTCGGCGGCCTGGGAGAGGGAGGTCGCGGAGCGGAGTACGCCTGCTCCCCGGCTCATGATCCGCTGGACGGTGAAGCGGGCCTCCGGGGGGAGGAGGGGGTAGGCGGGGCGCTCCGTGACGGGGAGCGGCTGCGGCACGCGCGCGTGGAGGGTGTTTCCGGCGCGCGCGATGTCGGCGGCGATGCGCTCGGCGTAGACCAGGCCCTCGAGGAGGGAGTTGGAGGCGAGGCGGTTGGCGCCGTGCACGCCGGTGCAGGCGACCTCACCGCACGCGTACAGGCCGGGCACGGTGGTGCGGCCGTGGGAGTCGGTGCGGACGCCGCCGGAGGCGTAGTGGGCGGCCGGGGCGACCGGTACGGGCTCGGTGACCGGGTCGATGCCGTGCGCGCGGCAGGCGGCGAGGATCGTGGGGAAGCGGTGCTCCCACATCTCGGCGCCGAAGTGGCGGGCGTCGAGGTACATGTGCTCGGCGTCCTGCTCCCGCATGCGGCGCATGATGCCCTTGGCGACGATGTCCCGGGGCGCGAGTTCGGCGAGTTCGTGCTGCCCCTGCATGAAGCGCACGCCGTCGGCGTCCACCAGGTGGGCGCCCTCACCGCGCACCGCCTCGGAGACCAGCGGCTGCTGGCCCTCCGCCTCGGGTCCGAGGAAGAGCACCGTCGGGTGGAACTGGACGAATTCGAGGTCGCTCACCTCGGCGCCCGCGCGGAGGGCGAGGGCCACGCCGTCGCCCGTGGAGACGGCGGGGTTCGTGGTCGCCGAGAAGACCTGGCCCATGCCGCCGGTCGCCAGGACCACGGCGGGGGCGTGGACGGCGCCCACGCCGTCGTGCTGGCCCTCGCCCATGACGTGCAGGGTGACGCCGGCGGTGCGGCCGTCGGCGTCGGTGAGGAGGTCGAGGACGAGGGCGTTCTCGATGGTGCGCGTCCCGCGTGCGCGGACCGCCTCGACGAGGGCCCGGGAGATCTCCGCGCCGGTGGCGTCGCCGCCCGCGTGGGCGATGCGGCGGCGGTGGTGGCCGCCCTCGCGGGTCAGCTCCAGGTCACCGTCGGTCGACTCGTCGAAGTGCGCGCCGGTCGCGATGAGGCGGCGTACGGCGTCGGGCCCCTCGGTGACGAGGATGCGGACCGCCTCCTCGTCGCACAGTCCCGCGCCGGCGACCAGGGTGTCGTCCAGGTGCTGCTCGGGGGTGTCGCCCTCGCCGAGGGCCGCGGCGATGCCGCCCTGGGCCCAGCGGGTGGAGCCGTCGTCGAGGCGGGCCTTGGTGACGACCACCGTCGTCAGGCCGGCGGCCTCGCAGCGCAGGGCGGCGGTGAGGCCGGCGACGCCGGAACCGACGACCACGACGTCCGCGTCGATGGACCACCCGGGCGCGGGCGCGTGCAGTCGTATGCCTGTGCTGGTCACGAGGCGGCTCCGAAGGTTCCGAAGGTCAGGGGGATGTTGTCGATCAGGCGGGTGGTACCCACGCGGGCGGCCACGGCGAGGACGGCCTCTCCGGTGAAGTCGTCGCCGATCTCGGTGAAGTCGGAGGGGTCGACCAGGGCCAGGTAGTCCAGGTCGAGGGGCGGCGTGAGGCGGGCGGCCTCGTCGAGGACCAGGCGGGCGGCGGCGCGGACGGCCACCGGGCCGCCGGCGGTCGTGGCGACGGCGTGCGCGTCGGCCGCCGCGCGGGACTCCCCTATGGCGCTGAGCGCCTCGGCACGCGCGCGCGTGGAGGGCACCTCACTCGCACGCGCGCGCAGCGCCTGCTGGGCGGCGTGCCGGTCGCGGCCCGCGAACAGGGCCTGGGACAGGGCGAGCGCGGTGCGCCGCTCGGCGGGCGAGAGGTAGCGGTTGCGGCTGGACAGGGCGAGCCCGTCCTCCTCGCGCACGGTGGGGACGCCGACGATCTCGACGCCGAAGTTCAGGTCCCGCACCATGCGGCGGATCAGGGCGAGCTGCTGGGCGTCCTTCTGGCCGTACAGCGCGAGGTCGGGGCGGGTGAGGTGGAGCAGTTTGGCGACGACGGTGAGCATGCCGTCGAAGTGGCCGGGGCGGGCGGCGCCCTCCAGGCGTTCACCCATGGCCCCCGCGCGGAGGGTGACCTCGGGCCTGCCACCGGGATACATCTCGTCGGCCGACGGCGCGAACACGATGTCCGCGCCCGCCTCCTCGGCGGTCTTGAGGTCGGCGTCGAGGGTGCGCGGGTAACGCTCGAGGTCCTCGCCCGCGCCGAACTGGAGCGGGTTGACGAAGACGGTGACGATCACGAAACCGCCGTGGCCGACGTGTTCACGGGCGGCGCGGATCAGCGTCGCGTGGCCCTCGTGCAGGGCGCCCATCGTCATCACGACGGCGGTGCGGCCCGGCACGGCGAAGTGCCCCAGGACGTAGTCCAGGTCGTCGAAGGTGGGTACGAGTTCGAAGTCGGGCTTCATCGGTCTCCCCGGTTCTCGGGCAGCTCCGCTCCGTCGGCGAGCACGCCCAGCAGGTCTTCGGCAAGTTCGGGCTTCAGCAGGCCGTGGACGAGGGCCCGGTCGGCGGTCGCGCGGGCCATCGCCAGATAGCCGGCGACGGCCCCCGGGGCGTGCCGGCGCAACTCGGTGACGTGCGCGGCGACCGTGCCCGCGTCACCGCGCGCGACCGGGCCGGTGAGGGCCGCGTCGCCGGAGCGCAGGGCGTTGTCCAGGGCGGCGCCGAGCAGCGGGCCGAGCATCCGGTCGGGGGCCTCGACACCGGCGGTGCGCAGCAGTTCCAGGGACTGGGCGACCAGGGTGACCAGATGGTTGGCGCCCAGGGCGAGGGCCGCGTGGTAGAGCGGGCGGTTCTCCTCGGCGATCCATTCCGGCTCGCCGCCCATCTCGACGACGAGGGCCTCGGCGGCCAGCCGCAGCTCCTCGGGGGCGGTGACGCCGAAGGAGCACCCGGCGAGGCGCTGCACGTCGACGGGGGTGCCGGTGAACGTCATCGCGGGATGCAGGGCGAGCGGCAGCGCGCCGGCCCGCAGGGCGGGGGCGAGCACCTTCGCGCCGTACCGCCCGGAGGTGTGCACCAGCAGCTGGCCCGGCCGCACCGCGCCGGTGTCGGAAAGTCCGGAGACCAGCTCGGGCAGGGCGTCGTCCGGGACGGTCAGCAGGACCAGTTCGGACCGCTGGAGGACCTCGGCGGGCGGCACCACCGGCACGTCGGGGAGCATCCGCTCGGCGCGCCTGCGGGAGGCGTCGGAGACGGCGGAGACGGCCACCGGGCGGTGCCCGGCGAGCTGGAGGGACGCGGCCAGGGCGGGGCCCACGCGTCCGGCGCCGACGACGCCGACGGTGAGCCGCGCGGGGCGGTCCCGGGGATCTGGCTGTGGGGTTGTGTTCACGCGACGGCGGCCTTCCCGTTCCAGTCCGCTCGGGGTACCGGACGATTTCTCGTCATGTTAACGCGATCGGTTCCGGGGGCGATCGGTTGTCCACAGGCTGTGGGTTTCCGTGCGCCGTCGTGACACACGCGCGTGCGGAAATGTGCGGCGGGCACGCGTACGGAAATGGGGGTGCCCGCGCGGACGGGGGCGCGGGATGATCGCGCGCATGAGTGATACCGACGGCACGAGTGACACCACGACGGTGCGGGAGGAGCGGGAGCCCGGGCAGGAGGCGGACGACGCGGCGCGGCCGACGTCGCGCGAACGGCGGATCGCCGCCTGGCGCGCCGCCCCGCGTGTGCTCGCGCGCCTCGGCTTCCCCGCCCCCCTCTCGGAGCGGCTGGCCCTGCTGGAGGCGGCGGGGAGCGTGTACGACCTCGACGAGACGTCCGACATCTACGGCAACGGCGTCGTCGAGGCCCTGGAGAAGCGGGTCGCCGGTCTGCTCGGCACCGAGGCCGCCGCGTTCTTCCCGACCGGGACGATGGCCCAGCAGGTGGCGCTGCGCTGCTGGGCCGGCCGCACCGGCGACCCGGCGGTCGCGCTGCATCCGCTCAGCCACCCGGAGGTGTACGAGCGGAACGCGTTCAGTCAGGTCAGCGGATTGCGGCCGGTGCGGATGACGAGCGAGCCCCGGCTGCCCACCGCCGAAGAGGTCCGCGACTTCGAGGAGCCCTTCGGGGCGCTGATGCTGGAGCTGCCGCTCAGGGACGCCGGTTTCGTGCTGCCCACGTGGGAGGAGCTGACCGAGGTGGTGGCCGCCGCGCGGGAACGCGAGGCGGTCGTGCACTTCGACGGGGCCCGGCTGTGGGAGTGCACCGAGCACTTCGGCCGGCCGCTGGAGGAGATCGCGGGCCTCGCGGACAGCGTCTACGTGTCGTTCTACAAGTCCCTCGACGCCTACGGCGGCGCCGCCCTCGCCGGTCCCGCGAGCCTGATCGAGGAGGCGCGGGCCTGGCGGCACCGGTACGGGGGCAACGTCTTCCAGCAGTTCCCGACCGCGCTGTCGGCGCTGATCGGACTGGAGCGGGAGCTGCCACGGCTGCCGGAGTACGTCGGGCACGCGCGCGTGGTGGCCGCCGCGCTGCGGGAGGGCCTGGAAGCGGGGGGACTGCCCTGGTTCCGCGTCCACCCCGAGGCGCCGCACACCCATGACTTCCAGGTGTGGCTGCCGTACGACGCGGATGTGGTCGCCGAGGTGGCGATCCGGGCGGCCGAGGAGACGGGAACCGTGCTCTTCGCCAACCACTGGGATCCGAAGGGGCCGGGGGTGTCCTTCACGGAGGTGTACGTGCGTTCCGCGGGGCTGGAGTGGACGGCCGAGGACGTACGCGCGGCGGCGGTGGAGTTCGCGCGGCGGCTGCTCCGGGTCTGAGGATTTCTCCGCCTCCGCCGCCCCTTCCCGTCCCGACACCGGGGCGCTGCCCCCGAGGACGGGAAGGGGCGGCGTTGTCAGTGACCGGGTGCGCCACGTGGGCATGAGCGTGAGTATCGACGTCGCGGGGCTGCGGCCGGAGAGGGTCGCCGTCGTGCCCTCGCCCCTCGCCGAGCTCGGCATGGCGCTGCACGCGCTGTCCGAGCCGGGGCACCACCCGGGGCTCCAGGGCTGGGTGACGGGGGTGACCGCACGGCTGGACCCGCATCTCGCGGACCGGATGTGCGAGGCCGACTTCCTGTGGCGCACGACGTTCTCGGACCTGTTCCTGCCGAGCGCCGGCCTGCCGGGCCGCGCGACGCTCCCGGGCGGGACCCTCGACGAGGAACTGGACCTGCTGGACAAGCTGTCCGACGAGCAGTTCGTGGGCGCCGCCCTGGAGTTCACCTGCGCTCTCCCCTACGGCGCTCCGGGCGCGGGCCCGCTCACCGACGAAAAACTGCGGCGCCGCTCGCTGGAGCTGGCCGCCGCGCGGGGGCCGCGCCAGACGGAGTTCACCGAGCGGCTGCTCGCCGACCCGCCGCGGATCAGGGACTGGCTGCGGCAGTTCCTGCGGGACTGCGACGAGGCGTTCTTCGCCGAGGCGTGGTCCCGGCTGCGGCATCAGCTCACCGCGGACACCCGCCACAAGACCGACCTGCTCCGGCACAAGGGACTGGCCGAGGCGCTGGCGGCGGTGTCGCCCGCGGTGACGCTCGACGAGGCCGCCGGGCGGATCACCGTCGACAAGCTGGGCGAGGGGCGTACGGCCACGGGTGACGGCGGGCTGCTGCTGATCCCGACCAGCCTCGGCTGGCCGACCTGATGGTGCTGCACCGGTACGGCTGGCAGCCGGTGCTGCACTACCCGGTCGGCTCCGCCGAGCCGGCCGCCCCGCCGACGGTCGAGCAGCTGGCCCTGCGGATGACCGCACTGTCCCACCCGGTCCGCATGCGCATGTGCCGCCACCTCGCCCGCAGCGCGTACACCACGGGCGAGCTGGTCCAGGTGCACGGTATGACGGCGCCGGAGATATCCCGGCACCTGAGCGTGCTGAAGAAGGCCGGTCTGGTCACCACCCGCCGCCGTGGGCGGTACGTGCTGCACCAGTTGGACGTGACGGTGGTGGCCCGGCTCGGCAGCGACTTCCTGGAGGGGATCCTGCGCTGAGGACGCGTCCCGCGCGTGCGGTCAGTCCCGGCGGATGTGCCGGATGCCCACGCCCGCCTGCCGCATCCGGGTCCGCAGCCGTCCCTCGTGGTTGGGGAGCAGCTTCAGCCCGGCCAGGACGGCGATGCGGTCGGCCGTCTTCGGCACCGTGGTGTGGTCGGTCCACAGGTGCTCGGCGAACTCCGGCTCGCTCAGCCGCTCCAGGCAGTGGTCGAGGCGCTGCACCGCCCAGCTCTCCCGGCGCAGTGAGGCGTTGCCCATGACGGACCCGAGGAGGTGGCCGAATCCGCGCTCGCGCAGCCGTCGCAGCACCGTCGCGCGCTCGGCGAGGAGGGTGAAGTGGCGCACGTCGTGGCCGAGTTCGCGCAGCCGGCCGACGGTCTCCGCGAAGTGCCCGGAGTCGGTGACGGTCATGGGGGCGATCACCACGCCGTCGTGCCTGTTCAGCGCGAGGTCGAGCACCTCGACGACACCCTGCCGCCAGGCCCGCAGGCCCTGGAAGTCGCCGCGCAGTCCGGGCGGCAGCATGCGGTGCAGGCCGAACCCGGGATGCTCCGGGTCACAGACGACGCTGCCCGGCAGGCGGCGCCGTATCTCGTGTGCGGTCTGTGTCTTGCCGCCCCCGAAGGGTCCGTTGATCCACAGCAGCATGCGCGCACCCTACCGGCGCGCGGCCGTCCGTTCAGCCGTGTCCGCCGGCCCGTACCAGGCCCGTCTCGTAGGCGAGGACGACCACCTGCACCCGGTCCCGCAGGCCCAGCTTGGTCAGGATGCGGCCCACGTGGGTCTTCACGGTCGCCTCGGAGAGCACCAGCCGGGCCGCGATCTCGCCGTTGGACAGACCCTGCGCGACCAGCACCATGACCTCCCGCTCGCGCTCGGTGAGGCGCTCCAGCTCCTTGTGCTCGGGCTGCTTGCCCGTGCTGGGCAGCATCGGCGCGAACCGGTCCAGGAGCCGGCGGGTGGTGGACGGGGCGACCACGGCGTCGCCGCTGTGCACCGCGCGGATCGCGGCGAGCAGCTCGCCCGGCGGCACGTCCTTGAGCATGAAGCCGGACGCGCCCGCCTTCAGCCCGGAGAAGGCGTACTCGTCGAGGTCGAAGGTGGTGAGGATCAGCACCTTCGGCGGGTCGGTGTCCGCGCAGATCCGGCGGGTCGTCTCCACTCCGTCGAGCTTGGGCATGCGGACGTCCATCAGCACCACGTCGACGGCGGTGGACCGCAGCACCTCCAGGGCCTCGACGCCGTTGCCCGCCTCCGCCACGACGTCCATGTCCGGCTGGGCGGCGAGCACCATCCGGAACCCGGTGCGCAGCAGCACCTGGTCGTCGACGAGCATCACGCGGATCGTCATCGGGGCCTCTTCCATTCGGTCGTCAAGTCGTCGCAGGGGGTGTGACAGGTGTCAACAGGGGCGTGCGCGGGCGTCAATGCGCGGGTTTGAGCGGCAGCAGCACACTGATGCGGAATCCTCCGCCGGGGCGCGGGCCCGCGTCCAGGGTGCCGCCGACCATGCCGACCCGCTCGCGCATGCCGATCAGGCCGTGGCCCTGCCCGTCGTAGCCGCCCTCCTCGTACAGCTCGTGCGGGGCGCCCTTGCCGTCGTCCTCCACGAGGAGGCCGAGACCGTCGTCGAAGTACACCAGGCGCACGCTGGCGCCCACGTCGGAGCCCCCGTGCTTGCGGGTGTTGGTGAGCGCCTCCTGCACGATGCGGTACGCGGTGAGCTCGACGCCGCTGGGCAGCGGGCGCGGAGTGCCCTCGACCTTGAAGTCCACCGGCAGTCCCGATCCCCGGCACTGCTCGACGAGGTCCTCTATCTGCTGCACGTCGGGCTGCGGCACGTACTCCCCGGCCTCCTGGTGCTCGCCGGTGCGCAGCACGCCCAGCAGGCGGCGCATCTCGGCGAGGGCCTGGCGGCCGGTGGAGGAGATCGTCTCCAGGGCCTTCTTCGCCTGGTCGGGGGCGGCGTCGAGGACGTAGGCGGCGCCGTCGGCCTGCACCACCATCACCGACACGTTGTGCGCGACGACGTCGTGCAGCTCGCGGGCGATCCGGGCGCGTTCGGCGGCGACCGCGACCTTGGCCTGCGCCTCGCGCTCCTTCTCCAGCCGGGCGGCCCGCTCCTCCAGCTGCGCGAAGTACGCGCGGCGGGTGCGGATGGAGTCGCCGAGCACCCAGGCGAGGGCGAACGGCACCGCCTGGAAGATCATTATGGCGATGTTCTCCGCCGTGCCCGCCTCGTGGTTGGGCCAGCGCAACTGCGCCAGCGGAGCCGCGATCAGCGCGGCGGTCAGCGCGAGGCGGGAGGCCCAGCGGGCCCCGACCGCCGCGACCGTGTAGACGATCACCAGCAGGGCGAAGTCGGCGGGCAGCGTCGCCACGTCCGCGATCAGCTGCCCCAGGCCCACGGCGAGGGCGAGGACCAGCATCCGCTCGGGCATCCGGCGGCGCAGCGCGACGACCAGCGACAGCAGCAGCATGACCGGCACCGTGAGGGCGGGCAGGTCCGTCCCCCGGGACTCCTCCATGCTCGCTCCGCTGATCACCGAAATCCCGAAGAGGACCGCGGCCCAGAAGCCGTCGACCCACGTCGGGTGTCTGCGGAGGAAGTCATAGAGGCGTTGCACGTAACCCAGCGTAGGGAAGCGAAATGCGTGCAGGGGTCAACCGGAGGGCCGATCCCCGGTCGGCACGTGTACTCCGCAAGGTGGAGGCCCGGCGTGTCCGCGCGCTTAACCTGGGCCGGTGACGACGACGGCGGGGGTGTGGAACCGGTGACGGCGGGGGCGGCGGGGGGCGGCGGCCTGCGGGGCTGGCGGGCGGCGGCCCAGGACGCCCTGTACGGGCCGGGCGGCTTCTACCGCGGGCCCGGCGCGGGCCCGGCCGGGCACTTCCGTACGTCCGTGCACGCCTCGCCGCTGTTCGCCGGCGCCGTCGCGCGGCTGCTGTGCCGGGTCGACGAGGCGCTGGGGCGGCCGGCGGTGCTCGGCTTCGTGGACATGGCGGCCGGGCGGGGCGAACTGGTCACCGGCGTCCTCGCCGCGCTGCCCGCCGATGTGGCGCCGCGCGTGCGTGCGTACGCCGTCGAGCTCGCCGACCGGCCGGCCGGGCTGGATCACCGGATCGAGTGGCGGACCGAGCCCCCGGAGGGGATCACGGGGCTGCTCTTCGCCAACGAGTGGCTGGACAACGTGCCCGTGGACGTCGCCGAGGTGGACCCTGCGGGCGTACCGCGGCTGGTGCTGGTGCGGGAGGACGGGACGGAGCGGCTCGGGGAGCCGGTCGCGGGCGCGGCGGCCGAGTGGCTGGTGCGGTGGTGGCCGTTGGGGGCCGGAGAAGGGCTCCGCGCGGAGATCGGGCTGCCGCGGGACCGGGCCTGGGCGTCGGCCGTCGGCACGCTCGCGCGGGGGCTCGCCGTCGCCGTGGACTACGCGCACACGGCCACCGCGCGGCCGCCGTTCGGGACGCTCACGGCGTTCCGGGAGGGGCGGGAGACGACGCCCGTGCCGGACGGGACGTGCGACCTCACCGCGCATGTGGCCCTGGACGCGTGCGCCGCGGCCTGCGCGCTCCCCGGCACGCGCCTGCTGACCCAGCGGGACGCCCTGCGCGCTCTGGGCATCAGCGGCGCACGCCCCCCGCTCACGCTGGCGTCCACCGACCCGGCCGGGTACGTACGCGCCCTCGCGGGCGCCGGGGAGGCCGCCGAACTCACCGCGCCGGGCGGACTCGGTGACTTCGGGTGGCTGGTGCAGCCGGTGGGGATCGCGGACGCGGGGGACCTACTTGTCGATGTCGCCGACGACGAAGAACAGTGACCCGAGGATCGCCACCATGTCCGCGACCAGCGTCCCCGGCAGCAGCTCGGTGAGCGCCTGGATGTTGTTGTACGACGCCGAGCGCAGCTTCAGCCGGTACGGGGTCTTCTCGCCCTTGCTGACCAGGTAGTAGCCATTGATGCCGAGCGGGTTCTCGGTCCACGCGTACGTGTGCCCCTCGGGCGCCTTGAGCACCTTCGGGAGCCGCTGGTTGACCGGGCCCGGGGGCAGCTCGGCGAGCCGGTCGAGGCAGGCGTCGGCGAGGTCGAGGGCGTTGTGGGTCTGCTCCAGGAGGCACTCGAAGCGGGCGAGGCAGTCGCCCTCCGCGCGGGTCACCACCTTCAGGACGTCGCCCAGTTCGCCGTAGGCGAGGTACGGCTCGTCGCGGCGCAGGTCGAAGTCGACGCCGGACGCGCGGGCGATCGGCCCGCTCACCCCGTACGCGTGCACCGCCTCCGGGGACAGCACGCCGACACCGCGCGTGCGGCCGCGGAAGATCTCGTTGCCGAGCACCAGGTCGTCGAAGCGGTCCATGCGGGAGCGCACGTCGGCGACGGCGGCACGCGCGCGGGCCGTCCATCCGGCGGGAAGGTCCTCCTTGAGGCCGCCCACGCGGTTGAACATGTAGTGCATGCGCCCGCCGGAGACCTCCTCCATGACGTGCTGGAGCTCCTCGCGCTCCCGGAAGGCGTAGAAGATCGGGGTGATGCCGCCCAGTTCCAGCGGATAGGAGCCGAGGAACATCAGGTGGTTGAGCACCCGGTTCAGCTCCGCGAGCAGCGTGCGCAGCCACACCGCGCGCTCGGGGACCTCCATGCCGAGCATCCGCTCCACGGCGAGGACCACGCCCAGCTCGTTGGAGAACGCCGACAGCCAGTCGTGGCGGTTGGCCAGCATGATGATCTGGCGGTAGTCCCGGGCCTCGAACAGCTTCTCCGCGCCCCGGTGCATATAGCCGATCACGGGCTCCGCGCGGACGACGCGCTCGCCGTCCAGGACGAGTTTCAGCCGCAGCACGCCGTGCGTGGACGGGTGCTGGGGCCCGATGTTGAGCACCATGTCGGTGCTCTCCGCCGCGCCGCCGATACCGACCATGGTCTCCGTCGTAGGAGTCATGAACACAGTCTCCCCTACGTACGCTGGGCCCATGGAGACGGGGAGCCCGCACGACACGGGGACAGCGGCAACGGGCGGGCCGGCGGTACCGGGCGGCGAGGAGCCGGGGTGGATCGCCCTGCCCCCGGGACTGCTGAGGATGCGGCTGCTGCTGCTGGTGGTGTGGCTGGGGCTGCTGACCCTGGCCACCGCACTGGTCCCGGGGCTGCTGGCCGGGCCCGGCTGGGCCGCCTTCGCGCTGCTGCCGCTGGCCCTGCTGGTCTGGGGCCGGGTGATGCTGGAGCGGAACTGGCGTTCCTGGCGGTACGCGGAGCGCGCCGACGACCTGCTGATCAGCCGGGGCGTGCTGTGGCGCGAGGAGACGGTCGTGCCGTACGGGCGGATGCAGCTGGTGGAGGTCACCTCCGGGCCCGTGGAACGGCACTTCGGGCTGGCCAGCGTGCAGCTGCACACGGCTGCGGCGGCGACCGACGCCACCATCCCCGGCCTCGACCCGGCCGAGGCGGAGCGGCTGCGCGACCGGCTCACCGAGCTCGGCGAGGCCCGATCGGCGGGGCTGTGACGGCCCCGGGCGTCCAGGAGGACGTACGCGACCGGCCGCCCGTGACCGAGAGGCGGCTGCACCCCGTCACGCCGCTCAGGCGGGCGTGGGCGCCCGTCGCGGTGCTGATCGGGTGGGCGCTGCACGACCCCGACCAGGCGCAGCGCCAGCTGACCCGGCTGACGACGACGCACCTGCTGATCGGGCTCGCCGTACTCATCCCGGCCGCCGCCCTCTACGGCTTTCTGACCTGGTGGTTCACCCACTTCGCGGTGACCGAGAGCGAGCTGCGCATCCGGACCGGGCTGCTGTTCCGGCGCACCGCGCACATCCGCCTCGAGCGGATCCAGGCCATCGACGTCACCCAGCCGCTGCTCGCGCGGGTGGCGGGCGTGGCGAAGCTCAGACTCGACGTCATAGGCACCGACAAGAAGGACGAACTCGCCTTCCTGGGCGCCGGTGAGGCGCGTGCCCTGCGCGCGGAACTCCTCGCGCGGGCGGCGGGTTTCGCGCCGGAGACCGCGCACGAGGTGGGCGAGGCGCCGTCCCGGGAGATGCTGCGGGTGCCGCCGGGCGTCCTCGCCGTCTCCCTGCTGCTGACCGGGGCGACCTGGGGCTGGCTCCTCGTCGCCGCCGTGGTGGTGCCGCTGCTGTGGACGGCCACCCACAGCCTGTGGACGGTGCTCGCCACGGCCGTGCCGCTGCTCGGCGCCGCGGGCGCGAGCAGTGTGGGCCGGTTCGTCGCCGAGTACGACTGGACGCTGGGCGAGTCGCCCGACGGGCTGCGCATCGACCACGGACTGCTGGACCGGGCGCACGAGACGGTGCCGCCGGGGCGTGTGCAGACGGTACGGCTGGTCGAGCCGTTGCTGTGGCGGTGGCGCGACTGGGTGCGGGTGGAACTGGACGTGGCGGGTTCGTCCAACTCCCTGCTGCTGCCGGTCGCTCCGCGCGAGCTCGCCGAGTCGGTCGTCGCGCGGGTGCTGCCCGGGGTGAGCGTGCCCCCGCGCGAGGCGTTCTCCCGGCCGCCGCGCCGCGCGCGGTGGTGCGTTCCGTTGTGGTGGCGGGGCTACGGACTCGCCGTCACCGACGCGGTGTTCGCCGCCCGTCACGGGCTGCTGCGACGCAGCCTGTCCCTGGTGCCGCACGCCAAGGTGCAGAGCGTACGGCTGGTCCAGGGGCCCTGGCGGCGGGCCCGGGGTGTCGCGGACGTCCACGTGGACACCGGCGCGAACAAGTCGGTGACGGCCCACCTCCGGGATGCCACGGAGGCGGCGGCCCTCCTCCACTCCCAGGCGGAACGCTCCCGCACCGGCCGCAGGGACGCCCGCCCGGACCGCTGGATGGCCTGACCCGCACAGACGACGAGCGCCTGCCGGGGCTGCTGAGGCAGACGCCGCACAGGGGGCGGGAGCGGCCTGCCGGGGCTGCCGGGGCGACGGCACCCGGACCCGGAAACATCTGCTGGGGCCGTTGAGGCAGACGGCACACAAGGGAGACGGGAGCGGGCCTGCCGGGGCCGTTGAGACGGACGGCGCAGAAGGCGGGAGCGGCTGCCCGGACCCCTGAGACGACGGCACACAGGCCCCGGAAACACCTGCCAGGACCGTTGAGGCAGACGGCACACAAGGGAGACGGGAGCGGGCCTGCCGGGCCTGCCGGGGCTGCCGGGGCTGCCGGGGCTGCCGGGGCTGCCGGGGCTGCCGGGGCGACGGCACAGGCCGTGAGAACGCCTGCCGGGGCTGCTGAGACCGACGACGTGTAAGGGGCACGCGCACCGGCCGTGGGAGCCCGTCCCTGTCGTTGGACGGCATCGACCGCACCCTCGCGGGCACAGCCACACGGAGAAGCCCGCCCCCGGAGGGACGGGCGCACCGCCCGTACGCGCGCGGGTGCGCCGGAACGCCGAACGGGCCCCGCGCACACCGCGCGGGGCCCGTTCTGCTGGTGCACCGGGTCAGGAGACCGCGCTGCGCAGGCCCTCGACGTCGATGTGTTCCGTCTCGTCGTGTGCCGTCAGGTCGATGACCTGGCCGACGCCGCGTGCCTCCTCGTCGGCGGGCTTGAACCGCGCCTCGGCCTCCGCCTTGTGCAGCGCGAGCGCCTCCTGGCCGACGACGTCGGCGAGGTCCTCGTTCTGCACGGTGTCCAGGGTGGCGCCGTCGGTGTCCTTCTTCGTCCCGAAGAAGTCGAAGCCGCCCTCGGACACCGGCCGCCGTACCGGTGCGGTCTGCGGTACGACCGCCACCGCCGTCGGCACGGTGAAGTGCCCGGAGGGCTGCCGCACGGACTGGGCCGGAGGAGCGTCCGGCGCGGGGGAGTCGGCGGTCGTGCGCTCGTGCCCGTCGACCGCCTCGGTCTGCCTCTCGGCCTCGGCCTCGGCCTCGGTCCCGGCCTCGTCCTCCTGCGCCTGTTCCCGCTCGGACCGCTTCGTGGGCTCGGGACCGTCGTCCTCGGGGCCCTCGGAGGCGTCGTCGCCCTTCGGGGAGCCGTCGCCCTTCGGCATGTCACCGGTCCGGGCGTCGTCGTCGGCCCGCCCGGACGCCCCGTCGGTCCGTACGTCCGTGTCGACGCCGTCCTCCACGGCCTCCGCGTCGGCGGCGAGCCGCGCCAGTGCCGCCTCGGCGCGCAGGAACAGCTTCGCCCCCTCCGGCGAGAAGACGGACGGAGCCGCCGGCGTCTCCTCGGCGACGGCCTCGTCCCGCTCCACCGCCCCGGACTCCGCCTGCTCCGGCACCTCCGACGGTCCCGCCGGCAGCGCGCGGACCGGAACAGCGGCCTCTATCTCGAGCACCCGGCGTTCCTCCAGGACGCTCGCCCGGTCGACCTCCGACGCGGCGTACCGCCGCAGCAGAGCCGCGTGCTCGTTGCGCAGCCCGGCGAGTTCCGCGCGCTTGGCGCGCAACCGCTGCTCCAGTTTCGCCCGCAGCTCGCGCGACTCCTCGAGGTCGGACTCCAGTTCGGCGACCCGCTCCTCGAAACGCCATTCGTCGCTCGCACGCGCGCGCGTGAGCTCGGCGACGCGTTTGCCCGCCTGGGCGTCCCAGTGCCGCATGACGACGGCGCCCGCGACCGCCGTGACCGCGGCGGTCGCGGCCAGGACACGAAGCACCATCGGTTGCGTGAACACCCAGGGCCCCACGGCGCAGACGACGGACACGCCTGCGATCGCCGACGGGGGCAGCATCCTGTGCAGAGGCGGGGAATGACGGTGACGTCCACGTGGCATGGCCAGAAACTTACCGCGCGTAGGCGAATGATGGTGCCCCACCCCGTAAAAACAAAGCCACGCCGGGGATTTCACAGGGCATCAGGGAACGCGCGTCACACGTGAATAGACGTATTGCCCAATTATCAAGATCGTTTATTGTCCCGTGAACCGCCCGCCGAACTCCGCCCGGCGAACTCCGTGTATCCCGGCCGCCTTGCCGGGCAGCCGTCCGCACGCCGTCGCCGATGCGCCAATGCGCCAATGCGCCGAACAGCCTCCACGGCACCCCCGCAGGCTCCCGGACGCCCCGCCCCGGCCCGAGGCGTACCCCGGCCCCTTACGGGCCTACGCTGAACATATGAGCAACCACAGCGGACGCCGCCAGGTCGCGGGCCTTCCTCACTGGGACCGCTGCGCGGTCATGGGAGTCGTGAACGTCACCCCCGACTCCTTCTCCGACGGCGGCCGCTGGTTCGACACGACGACCGCCGTCAAGCACGGCCTCGACCTGGTCGCCCAGGGCGCCGACCTGGTCGACGTCGGCGGCGAGTCCACCCGGCCCGGCGCCACCCGCGTCGACGAGGCCGAGGAGCTCAAGCGCGTCATCCCCGTGGTCCGCGGCCTCGCCGCCGAGGGCGTCACCGTCTCCGTCGACACCATGCGCGCCTCCGTCGCCGAACAGTCCCTCGCGGCCGGTGCCGCCCTGGTCAACGACGTCAGCGGCGGACTCGCCGATCCGGCCATGATCCCCGTCGTCGCCGCCGTCGGCGCCCCCTTCGTCGTCATGCACTGGCGCGGCTTCCTGGAGGGCGGCAACATCGAGGGTGTGTACACCGACGTGGTCACGGAGGTCGCCGAGGAACTGCACGCGCGCGTGGAGGCCGTCCTGGAAGGCGGGATCGCCGCCGACCGTGTGATCGTCGACCCCGGCCTCGGCTTCTCCAAGGGCGCCGACCACGACCTGGCCCTCCTCGCCCGCCTCGACCGCCTCCTGGCCCTCGGCCACCCGGTGCTCGTCGCAGCCTCCCGCAAGCGGTTCCTCGGCCGTGTCCTGGCCGGTCCGGACGGCGCGGCACCGCCCGCGCGGGAGCGCGACGCGGCCACCGCCGCCGTCTCCGCCCTCGCCGCACAGGCCGGCGCCTGGGCGGTCCGCGTGCACGAGGTACGCGCCACCGCCGACGCCGTACGG
This sequence comes from Streptomyces sp. NPDC051740, assembly GCF_044453165.1. Taxonomy (NCBI): domain Bacteria; kingdom Bacillati; phylum Actinomycetota; class Actinomycetes; order Kitasatosporales; family Streptomycetaceae; genus Streptomyces; species Streptomyces sp. NPDC051740. The sequence goes on from NZ_JBITCL010000015.1 coordinate 61,079, forward strand.
GTCACCCGCGCCATAGCGCAGGCGCGCACGGTGGACACCACACCCCCCGAACCCGGCGCGCACGGCGCAGAAGGAGCCCGGTGAGCGCACCCCACACCGATGTCGAGCACGTCGAGGCCGCCAACACCGCCTTCTACGAGGCGCTCGAAAGGGGCGACTTCGAAGAGGTCGCGTCGCTCTGGCTGACCCCCGGCGACCTCGGCGTCGACGAGTCGTACCACGACCCCGCGGACACCGGCGTGGTCTCCTGCGTGCACCCCGGCTGGCCCGTGCTCACCGGACGCGGCGAGGTGCTCAGGTCGTACGCCCTGATCATGGCGAACACCGACTACATCCAGTTCTTCCTCACCGACACGCATGTCTCCGTCACCGGCGACACCGCCCTGGTGACGTGCACCGAGAACATCCTCAGCGGCGGCCCGGCCCCCGAGGCCGGCGAGGAGCTCGGCCCCCTGGTCGGCCAGCTCGTCGTGGCCACCAACGTGTTCCGGCGCACCCCGTCCGGCTGGAAGCTCTGGTCCCACCACGCCTCCCCGGTCCTCGCCGAGGAAGAGGACGGCGAGGACGACGACACCCCGGCCTGAGGGGGTAGACGGACCTCATGGCCCGTCGCCCCTCACCGGAAGTGGTGGGAATCACGACGGGGCGGGCAGGGGCGGCCACCACCTCGTGGGCCCCCGGCCTCCCCAGGGAAACGGACGGTGAGATCCCCGGCCACCGGCCCGCACCCGCACCCCCGGACCACCGGTGCTGTCGGTGCCCGCGGGTAGATTCGAATGCAGGCCGGTGTGCCGTCCGCACAGGCACCGACCGGCCGGACCGACGACTGCAGGAGTGATTCGCGTGGATCGTGTCGCGCTGCGCGGCCTGAAGGCCCGTGGGCACCACGGTGTGTTCCCCAAGGAACGCGAGGATGGCCAGACCTTCATCGTGGACCTCGTCCTCGGCCTGGACACCCGGCCGGCCGCGGCCGACGACGACCTGACGAGGACCGTGCACTACGGCATCGTGGCCGAGGAGGTCGTGGCGGTCGTCCAGGGCGAGCCGCTCAACCTCATCGAGACGCTCGCCGAGCACATCGCCCAGGTCTGTCTGAAGCACGACGTGGTCCAGGAGGTCGAGGTGTGCGTCCACAAGCCGGACGCGCCGATCACCGTGCCCTTCGACGACGTGACCGTCACCATCACCCGGAGCCGCGCATGACCAGGCCGTCCACCCAGGGCCAGACCGACCCGACCGTCCAGCCCGTCCCCGCCTCCGTGGTCGAGCGGGTCGACGCCGCCGACACCACCCTGCACAATCCGAAACGGGCCGTGGTCTCCCTCGGCGCCAACCTCGGCAACCGCCTGGAGACCCTCCAGGGGGCCGTCGACGCCCTGGAGGACACCCCGGGCATCCGGGTCAAGGCGGTCTCCCCCGTGTACGAGACGGAGCCGTGGGGCGTCGAGCCCGGCAGCCAGCCCTCGTACTTCAACGCGGTCGTGGTGCTGAAGACCACCCTGCCCCCTTCCTCCCTGCTGGAGCGGGCGCACGCGGTCGAGGAGGCCTTCCACCGGGTCCGGGACGAGCGCTGGGGCCCGCGCACCCTGGACGTGGACATCGTCTCGTACGCGGATCTCCACTCCGACGACCCGCAGCTCACTCTCCCGCACCCGCGCGCCCACGAGCGCGCCTTCGTGCTCGCCCCCTGGCACGACGTCGACCCCGAGGCGGAGCTGCCCGGCCGCGGGCCGGTCGCCGATCTCCTCGGCGCGGTCACCCGTGAGGGCGTCACACCCCGCGCGGACCTGGAACTCCGGCTGCCCGAGTAGCCGTTAAGGTCGACACGACCACATTCCGGGGCACCGTCCGGGGGAACGCGAAGGGACACCGTGAAAGAGCTGCGCATCAGGGTGCTGGCAGGCGTCTTCGTCGTGGCCGGGATCCTGTCCTGGGCCGGCGCCCGCCTCTGGAACTCCTTGGGCACCCTTCCGAGTGTGCCCGTGGCCGCGCCCATCGTCCTCGCCCTGATCGCGGTGGTCCTCGCGGCCACCGCGCTGTCCATCCGAGCCCGCCTCAAGGCCCAGCGCGAGCGGCAGGCCGACGCCAAGGGCGTCGACCCCCTGATGGCCGCCCGCGCGGTCGTGTTCGGGCAGGCCAGCGCCCTGGTGGCCGCGCTCGTCGCCGGCATGTACGGCGGCACGGGCGTCTTCCTGCTGGAGTCCCTGGACATTCCCGCCCGCCGTGACCAGGCCATCTACGCAGGCTTCTCGGTCCTGGCGGGCATCGGCGTCATAGCGGCGGCCATCTTCCTGGAGCGCGTCTGCAAGCTCCCGGAGGACGACGACACGAACGGTCCGGGCACGGCACCGGTGGCATGAGGCGCACCCGCGCCGACCCGAGGTCTCAGGCGCACCCATGTCAGCCCAGCGCCTCAAGCGCGCCCGTGTCGGCGCGTGGCGCGCGGTGCGTCAGCGGGCCATGATCAGGCTCATCGCCTCGTTGCGCGTCGTCGCGTCCCGCAGCTGACCGCGTACGGCCGAGGTGAGGGTCTTCGCACCGGGCTTGCGGATGCCCCGCATCGACATGCACATGTGCTCGCACTCCACGACCACGATCACCCCGCGCGGCTCCAGGATGTCCATCAGGGAGTCCGCGATCTGCGTGGTGAGCCGTTCCTGCACCTGCGGGCGGCGGGCGTAGACGTCCACCAGCCGGGCCAGCTTGGACAGGCCCGTGATCTTCCCGCTGGTGGCCGGGATGTACCCGACGTGCGCCACGCCCCGGAACGGCACCAGGTGGTGCTCACAGGTCGAGTACACCTCGATGTCCTTGACCAGCACCATCTCGTCGTGACCGAGGTCGAACGTCGTCGTCAGCACGTCCTCGGGCTTCTGCCACAGCCCCGCGAATATCTCCCGGTACGCCCGCGCCACCCGCGCCGGTGTCTCCAGCAGACCCTCCCGGTCGGGGTCCTCACCGACGGCGATCAGAAGCTCACGTACGGCGTTCCGGGCCCGCTTCTCGTCGAACTCGCCGATGGTGGCCATGCCGTCCAGCGTCACGGGGTCGGTCATGTGGGTGCCTCGTTCCTGTGCCTTCACGCGTGAGGGACACGCGTCTCAACTGCGGGTACACAAAATGCCGCGCCCCCCAGGCTAGAACCAGGGGGGCGCGGCATCCATTCCGGGCCCGGTGGGGTCACCGGGAGCCTCGGGATCAGCTCTCGGGGCGTTCCTCCGGGGTCCGCTCCGGCGCCGGGGCGGGGTCCGCCACGGTGCTCTTGGCGGTGGTGATGGCCGGCGTCGCGCCGTTCGCCCCGTTCGTCAGGGCCAGCTCCTTGGGGGAGAGGACCGGCGGGCGGGTGGACGGCGTACGGCGGGAGGAGCCGGTCCAGGCGGGCCTGGGCGGGCGCTTGACGATCGGCGCGAAGATCTCGGCGATCTCCTCCTTGCCCAGCGTCTCCCGCTCCAGGAGGGCCAGGACCAGGTTGTCGAGGACGTCACGGTTCTCGACGAGGATCTCCCACGCCTCGTTGTGCGCGGTCTCGATGAGCTTCTTGACCTCTTCGTCGACCAGCGCGGCGACCTCTTCCGAGTAGTCGCGCTGGTGAGCCATCTCACGTCCGAGGAACGGCTCGGTGTTGTCCCCGCCGAACTTGATCGCACCGAGACGCTCGGTCATGCCGTACTGCGTGACCATCGCGCGGGCCACACCGGTGGCCTTCTCGATGTCGTTGGCGGCACCGGTGGTCGGGTCGTGGAAGACGAGCTCCTCGGCCGCGCGGCCGCCCAGCATGTAGGCGAGCTGGTCCAGCATCTCGTTGCGCGTGGTCGAGTACTTGTCCTCGTCCGGGAGCACCATCGTGTAGCCGAGGGCACGGCCCCTGGAGAGGATGGTGATCTTGTGGACGGGGTCGGAGTTCGGGGAGGCCGCCGCCACCAGGGCGTGTCCGCCCTCGTGGTACGCGGTGATCTTCTTCTCCTTGTCCGACATGATCCGGGTCCGCTTCTGCGGGCCCGCGACCACACGGTCGATCGCCTCGTCCAGCATCTTGTTGTCGATCAGCTTCTGATCGCTGCGCGCGGTCAGCAGCGCGGCCTCGTTCAGCACGTTGGCCAGGTCGGCACCGGTCATGCCGGGGGTGCGGCGGGCGACGGCCGACAGGTCGACGTCCGGGGCGACCGGCTTGCCCTTCTGGTGCACCTTGAGGATCTCGAGGCGGCCCTGCATGTCCGGGCGGTCGACCGCGATCTGGCGGTCGAAGCGGCCGGGACGCAGCAGCGCCGGGTCGAGGATGTCGGGCCGGTTCGTCGCGGCGATGAGGATCACGCCGCCCTTGACATCGAAGCCGTCCATCTCGACGAGGAGCTGGTTCAGGGTCTGCTCACGCTCGTCGTGACCACCGCCGAGGCCGGCGCCGCGGTGGCGGCCGACCGCGTCGATCTCGTCGACGAAGACGATCGCGGGGGCGTTGGCCTTGGCCTGCTCGAACAGGTCACGGACCCGGGAGGCACCGACACCGACGAACATCTCGACGAAGTCGGAACCGGAGATCGAGTAGAACGGCACACCGGCCTCGCCCGCGACGGCACGCGCGAGCAGGGTCTTACCGGTACCGGGCGGGCCGTAGAGCAGCACACCCTTGGGGATCTTCGCCCCGACGGCCTGGAACTTCGCCGGCTCCTGCAGGAACTCCTTGATCTCGTGGAGCTCCTCCACCGCCTCGTCCGATCCCGCGACGTCCGAGAACGTCGTCTTCGGGGTGTCCTTGGTGATGAGCTTCGCCTTGGACTTGCCGAACTGCATGACGCGGGAGCCGCCGCCCTGCATCTGATTCATCAGGAACAGGAAGACGACCACGATGAGGACGAAGGGCAGCAGGGACAGCAGAATGCTCACGAACGCGTTCTGCTTGGACGGCGAGACGGTGTAGCCGTCCGGGATCTGCTTGTTCTGGAACTTGTCCTGCAGCGTGCTGGCGATGGTGACGCCCTGGTCGCCGATATAGCTCGCCTGGATCTTCGAGCTGTCCTTGACCTCGACGCCGTCCTTGAGCTGGACCTTGATGATCTGCTCGTCGCCGGTGGTCAGCTTGGCCGACTCGACCTTGTTCTCATTGATCGCCTGGACGACCTCGCCGGTGTCCACCGTCTTGTAGCCGCCGGACGAGCCGACGACCTGCATCAACACGACCACGGCGAGGACGGCCAGCACGATCCACATGACCGGCCCACGGAAGTATCGCTTCACGTCCATCCATACGGAGCGGTGCCGCCCCGTCCCTCCTGCCATAGTGAGTTTGATAAAGGCTGTTCTTCGGACGGTACCCCAGCTTTGTCCCCCGAAGCTGCGGGGGACAGCCGGCAATCGCGTCCACGCATGCTCCAACGCCGCGGAGCCCGCCGGGGTTCCCGATCACGTACGGCGGGCCCGGACCCGGGGTTCAGCCGCCGTAGACGTGAGGCGCGAGCGTACCGACGAACGGGAGGTTGCGGTACTTCTCGGCGTAGTCGAGGCCGTAGCCGACGACGAACTCGTTGGGAATGTCGAAGCCGACCCATTCCACGTCGATGGCGACCTTGGCGGCATCGGGCTTGCGCAGCAGCGTGCACACCTTGAGGGAGGCGGGCTCGCGCGAGCCGAGGTTGGAGATCAGCCAGGACAGGGTCAGTCCGGAGTCGATGATGTCCTCGACGATCAGGACGTGCCGGCCCTTGATGTCGGTGTCGAGGTCCTTGAGGATCCGCACCACACCGGAGGACTGGGTGCCCGCCCCGTACGAGGACACGGCCATCCAGTCCATCGTGACGGGGGTGGACAGCGCCCGCGCGAGGTCGGCCATCACCATCACCGCGCCCTTGAGCACGCCGACGATCAGCAGGTCCTTGCCCGCGTACTCCGCGTCGATCTTCGCGGCCAGCTCCGCCAGCTTGGCGTCGATCTCTTCCTTGGTGATGAGTACCTTCTCGAGGTCGGCACCCATGTCTTTCGCGTCCACCCGCATCACTTTCGGTCGTCCCACCGGCCGGTCCGGTCCGTCCCGCGACTCGTACGGGTCGGTGGGGTCCGGATTCAGCCCTGCCGAATCACCAGTCTGCCACCCTGCCGGCGGGCCACGACCCGGCCGGGGAGATTGATGGCCCCCTGACCGCGCCAGCCGGTGATCAGCCGGTCGACTTCCTCGATGTGGCGGGCGAACAGCGAACCGGCCGGCGCGCCGGCCTCGATGGCGGCGCGGCGCAGCACACGGCGGCGTACGGCGGGCGGCAGGTCGTGCAGTGCGGCGCACTCCAGGCGGCCGTCGGCGTCGCGGACGCCGGCTTCGGCCCGGCCGGCCCAGGCGTCGAGGGCGTCCGCGTCGTCGCGGGAGAGCTGGGCCGTACGGGCGAGGGCCTCGACGACGCCCTTGCCGAGGGCCTTCTCCAGGGCGGGCAGGCCCTCGTGGCGGAGCCGGGAACGGGTGTAGGCGGGGTCGGCGTTGTGCGGGTCGTCCCAGACGGGCAGGGACTGGACCATGCAGGCCTTGCGGGCGGTCTGCCGGTCGAGCTGGAGGAAGGGGCGCCGGTAACGGCCGTCGGCCCCCGAGACCGCGGCCATTCCGGACAGGGAGCGGATGCCGGAGCCGCGGGCGAGGCCGAGCAGGACGGTCTCGGCCTGGTCGTCGCGGGTGTGGCCGAGCAGGACGGCGGTGGCGCCGTGCCGTTCGGCGGCGGCGTCCAGGGCGGCGTAGCGGGCGTCCCGGGCGGCGGCCTCCGGGCCGCCGCCCCGGCCGACGGTGACAGCGGTGCACTCGACGGGATCGAGGCCGAGTTCGCGCAGGCGCGAGGCGACTTCGGCGGCGCGCAGGTCGGAGCCGGCCTGGAGGCCGTGGTCGACGGTGACGCCGCCGGCGCGGACGCCGAGACGGAGGGCTTCGAAGGCGAGGGCGGAGGCGAGCGCCATGGAGTCGGCGCCGCCGGAGCAGGCCACGAGCACGAGCGGGGAGGGCGGCTGCTCGTGCGGTGCGCGGCCGGGGGCTCGGCCGTGGTCGTCGAGGATGTCGGTCAGGACGCGGCGGACCGCCAGGCGTATCGCCGCGACCGCGGGATGGGGACCCATGTCCGGTTCCCTTCATGAAATTGTCGGGGGGTGAGCCCGAGGTTCGGTCACTCAGAGTGTGTAGATGGTGACAGAACCGGGCCGTTCCCCGAGCATTGCACGCCTACTCAAGGCTCACGGTCCCTCGGACGGGTGATTGGAGGGGCGTTCGTCTGCCGCCGGCCGTGTGCGGCGCATGACGGTGCGCGGTGCTCAGGCTTCCGGTTTGCGGTGCACCCGTGTGATCCAGTCCGCCGGTTTGGCGATCTCCGCCTTGGTGGGGAGCGTGTTGGGCGAGGTCCACACCCGGTTGAAGCCGTCCATGCCGACCTCCTCGACGACGGCGCGCACGAAGCGTTCGCCGTCCCGGTACTGGCGGAGCTTGGCGTCCAGGCCGAGCAGCTTGCGCAGGGCCGTGTCCAGGCGGGAGGCGCCCTTGGCGCGGCGCTGCTGGAACTTCTCGCGGATCTCGGCGACGCTCGGCACGACGGCGGGGCCGACACCGTCCATCACGAAGTCGGCGTGGCCCTCCAGCAGGGACATCACGGCGGTGAGCCGGCCGAGGATCTCACGCTGGGCGGGGGTCTGCACGAGCTCGACGAGGGAACGCCCCTCGTCGCCCTCCTCGCCCTCGGGACGCCCTCCGGCGAGCGACTGGGCGGCCTCACGGACGCGTTCCAGGACGGTCATGGGGTCGACGTCGGTCTCCCCCAGGAACGACTGGATCTCGCCCTCCAGGTGGTCGCGCAGCCAGGGCACGGCGGTGAACTGAGTGCGGTGGGTCTCCTCGTGGAGGGTCACCCACAGGCGGAAGTCGTGCGGTTCGACATCGAGTTCGCGTTCGACGTGGACGATGTTGGGGGCGACGAGCAGCAGCCGTCCTGCACCGTTCGCACCGGCCGGGAGGTCGCGGGTGGCGGGGGCGAAGGTCTCGTACTGGCCGAGGACGCGGGAGGCGAGGAAGGACAGCAGCATGCCCAGCTCCACGCCGGTGACCTTGCCGCCGACGGCACCGAGGACCGCGTTGCCGGGGCTGGTGCCGCGTCGTTCCTGCATCTTGTCGAGGAGCGGTTTGAGCAGTTCGCGGAAGCCGGCGACGTTGGCCCGGACCCAGCCGGGGCGGTCGACGACGAGGACGGGGGTGTCGTGGGTCTCCTCGGTGCCCAGACGAGTGAAGCCCCGGACGTGTTCCTCCGAGGCTTTCGCGTGCCGGCGCAGTTCCGCGACGACGGCCCTGGCCTCGTCGCGGCTCACGTCGGGGCCCGGCCGCATGAGGCGGGTCGCGGTCGCGACCGCGAGATTCCAGTCGACCATCCCGGAAGAGGCAGCACCACCGATGCTCGTCATGCGTCAACGGTACGTGAGTGCCCCGGTTTCGGGCAGGACGGCGAGGTGACGGGGGTGACCCCCGGTCCCCTTGACGCGGTTCGCGCGGCTCCACAGGAAGCCGACGTCGGTTCCGGGCAGGGCGGGTGGTCGTCGTGCTTTGAGTTCTTCGCCCCGCCGCCCCTTCCCGTCCCGTCCCTGGGGGCTTTGCCCCCAGACCCCCTTGCGCAGTTCCCCGCGCCCCTTTATGCCCAGACCCCCTTTGAAGGTCAGCGGCAGCCGCACGCCGCCAGGGCCGTGGCCGCCTTGTCCAGGGCGGACTGGGCCGCCGTGGGGGCGGTGGTGTCGTTCGCCAGGAAGGCGAAGGCCAGGAGGCGGCCGTCCTTGTCGACGACCGTGCCCGCCAGTGTGTTCACGCCGGTGAGCGTGCCGGTCTTGGCGCGTACGACGCCGGCCGCGCCGTCGGTGTAGCGGCCGGCGAGGGTGCCGGTGAAGCCGGCGACGGGCAGGCCGGTGAGGGCGGGCCGCAGCTCGGGGTGGGCCGGGTCGCCGGCCTTGACGAGCAGGGCGGTGAGGAGGTCGGTGGTGAGTTTGTCGCGCCGGTCGAGGCCGCTGCCGTCCTTGACCTCCGCGCCCTTCGAAGACAGACCGAGGTGCTTCAGACGGGCGGTGACCGCCGCGCCGGCGCCCGCGAAGTCGGCGCTCCCGCCGGTGGCCAGGGCGGTGTGGCGCGCGAGGGCCTCGGCGAGGTCGTTGTCGCTGTTGGTCAGCATCCGCTCGACGAGGGCGGCCAGCGGGGGCGAGGAGACCGTGGCGAGCGTGGACGCGCGGGTGGTCGCCTTCGACAGGCCGGGAGGGGTGGCTCTGACACCTCGCTCCTTCAGCAGGTCGCCGAACTTCCGCGCGGCGTCGGCCGCCGGGTCCGCGATCCGCGGGGCCGGTCCGCTGGTGGAGCCGTCGGAGCGGGCCTCGTCGACCATCAGGGGGGTGACGGCCGCGAGGTTCGGGTTGACCCCGATCGGGTGGATCGTGGCGCCCTCGTAGAGGGTCGTGTCGTACGACAGCGTCACCTCGCGCACCCCCCGCTTGGCCAGGGCGGCGGCGGTCCGCTCCGCGAGGTCGCGCAGGCTCGCGAGACCGCCGGCCTCCTTGCGGGCGGTGAGCGTGGGGTCGCCGCCGCCGACCAGGACGACCTCCCCGGTGTCGGGTTCGTACACCGCGCGGGTGGTGAGGCGGTGGTCGGCGCCCATCGCGGAGAGCGCGGCGACGGCGGTGGCGATCTTGGTGGTCGAGGCGGGGATGAGCGCGTCCCCGGAGCCGGTGCCGTAGAGCCGTTCGCCGGTGGCCACGTCGACCACGGCGGCGGAGTGGCGGCCGAGCGCCGGGTTCCTCAGCAGCGGGTCGAGGACGGCGCCGAGGGCCTTGCCGCCGGGCGCCGACTTCACGGTGGTGGCGGTGCCACCGAGGCCGGTGAGCACGGAGACGGCCGGCGGGACGGCCTGTGGTCCGCGGGGCGGCGTACCGGCGTGGGCGCGGGTGCCACCGTGATCTGTGCCACGCGCGGCTTCCAGGGCCACGGCCCGGTCCCGCTCGGCCGTACGCTGACCCGAGGAGTCCCAGGGACCGGCGGCGGTCGCCACACCCGCGGCCAGCGCCAGACCGGCGGTGGCGGCGGTCGCGGTGAACTGCCAGGTCTTCGGCCGCGCGACCCGCGGGGCCTGCGGTGATCCCGGCCGGCCCGGCCGCGCGAACCATGGCCCGACGGCCGCGGTGACGCGCGCCAGACGTGGTCGTACGGTCTCCGCGGCCCGGGTGAGACGAGGTCGTACGGCGTCCGCGATCCGCACGACGTGCGGTCCCGCGGCCCGCCAAGGCCTCAGCTCTGGCACGACCACCAGCCCCTTTCGCGATCACACACCTGCGTGAGGGACACTTAATCACCAGAACTATGTGCTGATCATGGAGGAGCGTCCGGTGGAGTTCGACGTCACGATCGAGATCCCGAAGGGTTCGCGGAACAAGTACGAGGTGGACCACGAGACGGGTCGGATCCGCCTGGACCGTCGGCTCTTCACCTCGACCGCCTACCCGACCGACTACGGCTTCGTCGAGAACACCCTCGGCGAGGACGGCGACCCGCTGGACGCGCTGGTCATCCTGGACGAGCCGACGTTCCCGGGCTGCCTGATCCGCTGCCGCGCGATCGGCATGTTCCGGATGACGGACGAGGCCGGCGGCGACGACAAGCTGCTCTGCGTCCCGTCGACGGACCCGCGCGTGGAGCACCTGCGGGACATCCACCACGTGTCCGAGTTCGACCGCCTGGAGATCCAGCACTTCTTCGAGGTCTACAAGGACCTGGAGCCGGGCAAGTCGGTCGAGGGCGCCAACTGGGTCGGCCGGGTGGACGCCGAGGCGGAGATCGAGCGGTCCTACAAGCGTTTCAAGGAGACGGGCGGCCACTGAGCCCTCCCGCTGCGCGACGCAGAGACGGGCCGCACGCGCGCGTGCGGCCCGTCTTGCCGTGCGTGCGCATACTGAGGCTGTACGGGGCAGGCTTACGGACGGTCTCACGGACGGTGTCGTAAAGGGAGAGCGGAGCAGGTGACGGACGCGGAGGGCCGCAAGCCGCGGTCGGACGAGGCGAGGAGCGTGTTCGCGCCTCCCACCGGTGTCGCGGCGCCGGCCGAGCCGGAGTCGTCGACGACGTCCGAGTTCGCCGTCCCCGAGGGGCTGGCCGTCCCGAGGACCGGCACGGAGTCCGAGACGACCTCCGAGTTCGCTCTCCCGGAGGGGCTGGACGTGGCCCCGCCGCCCCCGGACGGGACGGAGGGGTCGGCGTTCAGCACGCCGAGCACCTACAGCGCGAAGCAGACCGCGACGTTCACCCCGGCGAGCGGGATCCCGCTGGTCAGCCTGGCCAAGGACGTGCCGTGGCAGGACCGGATGCGCACCATGCTGCGCATGCCGGTGACCGAACGGCCGGCTCCGGAGCCGGTGCAGCGGCACGACGAGGCCGGTCCGGCCGTGCCGCGCGTGCTCGACCTGACCCTGCGCATCGGCGAGCTGCTGCTGGCGGGCGGCGAGGGTGCCGAGGACGTGGAGGCGGCGATGTTCGCCGTGTGCCGCTCCTACGGCCTGGACCGCTGCGAGCCCAACGTCACGTTCACCCTGCTGTCGATCTCCCACCAGCCGTCCCTGGTCGACGACCCGGTGACCGCGTCGCGCACGGTGCGGCGCCGCAGCCCCGACTACACCCGGCTGGCGGCCGTCTACCAGCTGGTGGACGACCTCAGCGACGACGAGACGCACGTCTCCCTGGAGGAGGCCTACCGCCGGCTGGCGGAGATCCGCCGCAACCGGCACCCGTACCCCGGCTGGGCTCTGACCGCGGCGAGCGGACTGCTCGCGGGAGCGGCCTCGGTGCTCGTCGGCGGCGGCTTCCTGGTGTTCGTGTCGGCCGCGGTCGGCGCGATGCTCGGCGACCGGCTGGCCTGGCTGTGCGCGGGGCGCGGGCTGCCGGAGTTCTACCAGTTCACGGTGGCCGCGATGCCGCCGGCCGCGATCGGGGTGGCGCTGACGCTGGCGCACGCGGACGTGAAGGCGTCCGCGGTGATCACCGGTGGGCTGTTCGCGCTGCTGCCCGGGCGGGCGCTGGTGGCCGGCGTGCAGGACGGCCTGACCGGCTTCTACATCACGGCGTCCGCGCGTCTGCTGGAGGTCCTGTACTTCTTCGTGGGCATCGTGGCCGGGGTGCTGACGGTGCTGTACTTCGGCGTGCAGCTGGGCGCCAGGCTGAACCCGGACGCGGCGCTCGGCGTCTCCGACGACCCGCTGTGGCAGATCGCCGCGTCGATGCTGCTGTCCCTGGCCTTCGCGGTGCTGCTCCAGCAGGAACGGTCCACCGTGCTGATGGCGACCCTGAACGGCGGGGTCGCCTGGGTGGTGTACGGCGCGATGCACTACACCGGCGACATCTCACCGGTGGTCTCCACGACCGCGGCGGCGGGCCTCGTGGGCCTGTTCGGGCAGTTGCTGGCCCGGTACCGGTTCGCGTCCGCGCTGCCGTACACCACGGCGGCGATCGGGCCGCTGCTGCCCGGTTCCGCGACGTACTTCGGTCTGCTGGGGATCGCCCAGAACGAGGTCGACTCGGGGCTGACGTCCCTCACGAAGGCCGTGGCACTGGCCATGGCCATCGCGATCGGGGTGAACCTCGGGTCGGAGATCTCGCGGATCTTCCTGCGGATCGGGTCCGCGGAGAAGCGCCGGGCGGCGAAGCGGACGCGGGGGTTTTAGCGCGGGCGCCATTCAAGTCTCGGCGCCATCCGGCTCGGGGCCTCGTCTGCGTTGGCGGCCGCGGGCCGGGTGGGGCTGATCGCGCAGTTCCCCGCGCCCCTTTGGGGCGCTTCAGTAGCCCCGGTTGTACGGCTGCTGCTGGTTCTGGTCGTAGTACTGCTCGTCGCCATACGGCTGCTGGGGCTGCTGCGGGTACCCCTGGTCGCCGTACGGCTGCTGGGGGTACCCCTGGTTGCCGTAGTGCTGCTGCTGGGGGCGCTGCGGGGCGGACGGGGTGATGCGGCGCAGCTGGGTCGTGGCGTCGTCCATGACCGGGTGCTGGGGGTGCTGCGGGGCGGTGGCCGGGGTCTCGGCGGCGGCGCGCTTCTTCTTCCCGCGCTCGCGCAGGTACTCGATGATGATCGGCACCACGGAGACGAGGACGATCAGGACGAGGATCGGCTCGACGTTGGTCTTGATGAACTCGATCTGCCCGAGCCAGTAGCCCGCGAGGGTGACACCGCAGCCCCAGGCGACACCGCCGATGAGGTTGTACGTGAAGAACGTGCGGTACTTCATGCGGCCGGCGCCGGCCACGATGGGCGCGAACGTGCGCACGATCGGCACGAAGCGGGCCAGGACGATCGCCTTGGGGCCGTACTTCTCCATGAACTCGTGCGCCTTCTCCAGGTTCTCCTGTTTGAAGAGCTTGGAGTTCGGCCGGCTGAACAGCCTGGGCCCGAAGAACTTGCCGATCATGTAACCGACCTGGTCGCCGATGACGGCGGCCAGCACGATCAGCGTGCACACCAGCCACAGCGGCTGGCTGATGTAAGTGCCCTCGGCCACGAAGAGACCCGCCGTGAACAGCAGGGAGTCACCGGGCAGGAACGCGAAGAGTCCGGACTCCGCGAAGACGATCAGCAGGATGCCGGGCAGGCTGAAGGTCTCGATCAGGTAGTCCGGGCTCAGCCACTCAGGGCCGAGCGCAAGCGTGGTCACGGGGATGTGGCTCCTGCAGCTGGGGGGTAAGGGCTGGGCTGGCTGCCCAAATTATGAACGCAGCCGTCGGGGCCCAGGTTCCGCGGGGGTACCCAGGATGCCCTGTGACCCGTCCCGGAGAAAGCCGCGAGCCGTGGTGCGGGAAGCAACCCGCAGGTCGTGGCCCGGATGTGAGCCGGGCCACGACGCTCAGGCGGTGTGCCGCGCGGCGTTGGCGAGGATCGCCTCCCTGAGGTGCTCGGCGAGACCGGGCCGCATGGAGTCGTAGTACGCCTTGAAGCGCTCGTCGGAGACGTACATCTCCGCGAAACACCTGTGCATCTCGTACGACACCTCGAAGTACCACTTGCCGACGTGCCGCCGGTGCTCCTCGGCCAGGTCCATGGCCGCCTCGCCGGACGGCTGCCCTCCGGCGGCCATCAGGGCGGTGTACCGCTCCTGCCAGTCGTCGACCTCGGCCTGGACGCGCTTCCAGTCCTCCTTGGTGTAGCTCGCCGCGCGGCGCTGCGACTCGGCGTACGCCTCGGTGCCGCCCCAGCGTTCCTCCGCCTCGGCGGCGTACTGCTCGGGGTCCTTGTCCCCGAACACCTCGAACCTCTCCTCGGGCGTCAGATCGATCCCCATCTTGCGTGCCTCCATGGCGTGCTCCACGGCCGCCGCCATCTTCTTCAGCTTCTCGATCCGGGCGGTCAGCAGTTCGTGCTGCCGGCGCAGATGCGCGCGCGGGTCCGCGTCCGGGTCGTCGAGCAGGACGGCGACCTCGTCGAGCGGGAAGCCGAGCTCGCGGTAGAACAGGATCTGCTGCAGCCGGTCGAGGTCGGCGTCGCTGTAGCGCCGGTGCCCCGCGTGGCTGCGCCCGCTCGGGACGAGCAGGCCGATGTCGTCGTAGTGGTGCAGGGTGCGCACGGTGACACCGGCGAATCCGGTCACCTGTCCCACGGAGTAGCTCACTTCCGCTCCCTTCTCGGTACGCGCTCCAGCCTGGGTCCTCACGCCACGTGAGATGCAAGCCGGTCACGGTTTTGCCCGGCTTGTCTGTTTATCGTGTGCGCGTGGCCCAGGACAGCTCGCAGCAGGCACTCCCCGCCGCCACCCCGGCACGCGCCCTGCTGCCGACCGTCGTCCCCGCGCTGGTCGTGGGCGTGGTGGCGAGCCTGGTCCTGGTGGGGGTGAGCACGGCGGCCGAGGAGCTGCAGGATGTGCTCTGGCAGGACCTGCCGGACGCCCTCGGCGTCGGCGGGTACTCCGTGCTGTGGATGTCCGTGGTGCTCGTCGCCACCGGGATCGCGGTCGGACTGGTGGTGTGGAAGGTGCCGGGGCACGCGGGCCCCGACCCGGCGACCACCGGTCTCGACGCACCGGTGCTGCCGCCCGCGGTGCTGCCGGGGCTGCTGCCGGCGACCGCGTTCATGCTGGCCGGCGGGCCCAGTCCGGGGCCCGAGAACCCGATCATCGCCGTGAACGTCTCGCTGGCGGTATGGGCGGGTCTCAGGGCCTTCCCACAGACCCGGGAACAGGGCTGGGTGGCGCTGGCGGAGGCCGGCACGATCGGCGCGCTGTTCGGCACGCCGGTCGCCGCCGCGCTGGTCATCTCCGAGGCGCTGGCCGGGCAGCGGATCAAGGGGCGGCTGTGGGACAGCCTCTTCGCGCCGCTGGCCGCCGCCGGGGCCGGCGCGCTCACCATCTCCCTGGTGTCGGAGCCGAGCTTCGATCTCCGGCTGCCGCCGTTCGGGCAGCCCGGCTGGGGCGATCTGCTGGCGTCCCTCGTGCTGGCTCCGGTGGGCGCGCTGCTCGGCATGTGCGCCGTGTACGCCTTCCCGTACGTCCACGGGGCGTTCCGGCGGCTGCGGCACCCGATGCTGATGCTTCCCGCCGGCGGGCTGGTGCTGGGCGTCCTGGCGGCCCTGGGCGGGCACCTGACCCTGTTCAAGGGGCTCGACGAGATCGCGGTCCTGGCACGTGACCCCGACGGCTGGTCGGCGGGCGAGTTCGCCACGATGACGGTGGTGAAGCCGGCCGCGCTGCTCGTCGCCGCGCCCTGCGGCTTCCGGGGCGGACGGATCTTCCCGGCGGTGTTCGTCGGCACCGCGCTCGGGCTGTCCGCGCACGCCCTGGTGCCCGGGGTACCGCCGGCGGTGGGCGTGTCGGCGGGGGTGCTGGGGATCCTGCTGGCCATCACCCGGCAGGGCTGGGTGAGCCTGTTCGTCGCCGCCGTCCTGGTCGTCTCCCCCGGGATCCTCGTCCTCCTGTGCATCGCGTCGCTGCCGACCTGGCTGCTGGTGACGGGACGCCCGCTGATGCAGCTGCGGGAGGACGGCACGGCCGTGCGATGACCTTCCCCCGGCCTCTCCCCACCCCCGTCGCCCCCGTCGCCCCCGTCGCTCCCGAGACCAAGGAGACCCCATGCCGCTCCACAAAGGCACGCAGCACGACGAGCGCCCCATGTCCGTCAACCCCTTCCTGGGGCCGGCCAATCCGGTCGGGGACATGACCGAGGCGCCGCCCAAGCACCGGCTGCCCGACACGCCCATGGCGCCCTCGACGGCGTACCAGCTCGTGCACGACGAGCTGATGCTGGACGGCAACGCGCGGCTGAACCTGGCCACCTTCGTCACCACCTGGATGGAGCCGGAGGCCGGCCGTCTGATGGCGGAGTGCCGGGACAAGAACATGATCGACAAGGACGAGTACCCGCGCACCGCCGAGCTGGAGCGGCGCTGTGTGGCGATGCTCGCCGACCTGTGGCACGCGCCCGATCCGGCGGCGGTCGTGGGCTGTTCGACGACCGGTTCGAGCGAGGCGTGCATGCTCGCCGGAATGGCGCTGAAGCGGCGCTGGAGCGGGCGCGCTCCCGCGCGGGACGCCCGGCCCAACCTCGTCATGGGCGTCAACGTGCAGGTCTGCTGGGACAAGTTCTGCACCTTCTGGGAGGTGGAGCCCCGTCAGGTACCCATGGAGGGCGAGCGGTTCCACCTCGACCCGGAGGCCGCCGCCGGGCTGTGCGACGAGAACACCATCGGGGTCGTCGGCGTACTGGGCTCCACCTTCGACGGGTCGTACGAGCCGATCGCCGGCCTGTGCGCCGCGCTGGACGAGCTCCAGGAGCGCACCGGCCTCGACATCCCGGTGCACGTCGACGGGGCGTCCGGTGCGATGGTCGCGCCCTTCCTCGACGAGGACCTGGTGTGGGACTTCCGCCTCCCGCGCGTGGCGTCCATCAACACCTCGGGGCACAAGTACGGGCTGGTGTACCCGGGTGTCGGCTGGGCGCTGTGGCGGGACGCGGACGCGCTGCCCGAGGAGCTGGTCTTCCGGGTGAACTACCTGGGCGGCGACATGCCGACCTTCGCGCTGAACTTCTCCCGGCCGGGCGCGCAGGTCGTGGCGCAGTACTACACGTTCCTGCGGCTCGGCCGCGACGGCTACCGCGCGGTGCAGCAGGCCGCGCGGGACGTGGCCACGGGCCTCTCCGCGCGGATCGGGTCGCTCGGCGACTTCCGGCTGCTCACGCGGGGCGACCAGCTCCCGGTGTTCGCGTTCACGACCGCCGACGACGTGACGGCGTACGACGTCTTCGACGTGTCCCGGCGGATGCGGGAGCACGGCTGGCTGGTGCCCGCGTACACCTTCCCGGCGAACCGCCAGGACCTCTCCGTGCTCCGCGTGGTGTGCCGCAACGGCTTCTCCGAGGACCTCGCCGACGTCTTCGCCGAGGACCTGACCCGGCTGCTGCCGGGACTGCGCCGGCAGCCGCGTCCCCTCACCCGTGACAGGCAAGCGGCCACCGGCTTCCATCACTAGCGGCCGAGCCGCGAGAACCGGCGCACCGCCGGCGGGAAGAACACCGCCAGCAGCGCCAGCGGCCATACGACGGCGGCCCACACGTGGCCCGGTTCGCCGCCGGGGCCGCCGAACAGGTCGCGCACGGCCGTGGCGGTGTGGGACATCGGGTTCCCCTGGACGGCCGTGCCCAGCCGGCAGCATCACCGGGAAGACCAGGTTCACCACCACCGTGACCGGCCATCACGGCGTTCGATGCCGACGCCCCCCCGTGTCCCCCGTGGGAGCTACTCGGATCTGTCCGCTCAGGGGTGATTCGGAGATGCCGCCGCTCTCGTAGCGTTCTCGGCAGGTCGCGGAAGGCACTCGACCGATGCCATACGGAGGTCATCATGAGTACGACACACACCGCGTCCCCCCAGCCCACACGCCAAAAGGGTGGCCGCTTCCTCCGGTCCCCCCTCGGCTGGATGCTGACCGGGATAGTGGGTGTGGGCCTGGCGTCCAGCCTGGTCTCGGTGGGCGGGGTGGTCGCCGTCATGGGTGCGGCCGTGGCGGTTGTCGTCTACTGGGCGGTCATGCGCTACGTCGCCCGGCGGGACGTACCGGAGATCGCGAAGTCGGGGGCCGTGACACAGACGTTGTCCGGTGTCGTGATCGGCTTCGGGCTCATCACCGTGTCGATGCTCACGCTCCTCACCGAATTCTCTTTCGACGAACGGCCCGGTGACGGCCTGTCGATCGTGGCGAGCATGGCCGCGGTACAGGTCGGCGCCGCCGTGACCGAGGAACTGCTCTTCCGCGGCCTCGCCCTCCAGGCACTGGAGAAGATGTGCGGCAGCTGGGCGGCCCTGGCGATCACCGCGGCGCTGTTCGGCGGACTGCACGCGGCCAACCCGGGTGCCACGCTGTGGAGTTCGACCGCGATCGCCATCGAGGCCGGCGTCCTCCTCGGTGCCGCGTTCCTGTGGAAGCGCAACATCTGGTTCGTCGTGGGCCTGCACTTCGCCTGGAACACCGCCCTGGGGCTGATCGGCATCCCCGTCTCCGGCCACGCCTCGGAGGGCCTGATGACCACCACTCCGACCGGCCCCGACCTGGTGACCGGCGGAGAGTTCGGCCTGGAGGCGTCGATCGTGCCCGTCATCGTCAGCGTGCTGATCGCGATCCCCATGCTCGTCGCCGCCCACCGGCGCGGCAACCTGGTGCCCATGCGCCGCGGGCACCGCTGACACCCGGTGCCCGCCGACCACGGGGTCTCGCCCCCGCTCGCCCTACGAGCGGGGGCGAGATCCTTCGCGTACTGGAGCGGGCGGAGGCCGAGGCGGACGCGTGGCCGTGGGTCAGCGGGCGGTCAGGAGGGGAAGCCGCCGCTCCTGACCGCCGTGACGAACGTCGACCAGGCGGAGGCAGGAACGACCACTGCGGGACCGTGGGGGTTCTTCGAGTCACGTACGGGAACACCCCGGCGGTGGCCGTCGAGGACTTCGAGGCAGCTGCCGCCCTCACTGTTGCTGTAGGAGGATCTTCTCCAGCCCGCTGCTATCGCTGCATTGGACATGACGCGATCAGTCATGGTGTTCATAGTCCTTCGCTGTAGCCCTGAGCAGGGCCAGGGACTCCTTGAGCGGCAGTGCATCGCCTAGCGCCAGAGCGTAACGTCCCTCCAGCGTCCGAACCACAGACGGGGAGTCGTGGAGCTTGCCCATGTGCGAGCCCTCTCCATACGCCACTGGCGGCTGATCCTCAAAGTCCATCAACGTGAGCATGCTCTCCATCAGCGGATGGAAGCCGACGTCGAACGGCATCACATGGACCCGCACCCGGCCACTCTCCGCCAGCCGGACCATGTGCAGGACCTGTTCCGCCATGACCTCCCGGCCACCCACGACCCGCCGCAGCACCGCCTCGTCCAGCAGCGCCCACACTACGGGCGTCACCGGATCGTCCAGGACCTTCGCCCGCTCCAGGCGTGTGACAACGAGCCTGTCACATTCCTCTTCACTCACCGGAGGGAACGACGTGCTCAGAACCGCACGCGCGTACCTTTCCGTCTGGAGGATCCCCGGGACGAACGACAGGGCGAACTCGCGGATCATCACAGCCTGTTGTTCGAGTCGCCGGGCCGCCTCGAAGTAGTCGGCGACCGCTACGTCCTCCTGCGGCAGAAACCGGCTCAGCACATCCCCCGTGCCCAGCGCGTTGTCCAGCCGCCGCGCGTCCTCCCGCGACGGCACCCGGCGCCCCGCCTCGATGTGCGCGATGTGCGTTCGAGTCATGACCGCGGCCTCGGCCAGTTGCTGCTGCGTCAGCCCCGCCGCCTCGCGCTGCTCCTTGAGCCACTCGCCGTAGTTGGTGCCCACGAGATCAACTCCTCTGTGACAAATGCTCTGTCACGCCGAACCCCCTGGCGAGCCTAATACGGGCCGTTTCACTCTGTATGTCGATCGCTACAGAACGCGACATCGATCACGGAGTCACACCATGCTCGGCCTCATCGCCCGCCTCATCGAACCGCTGCTCAGCCTCGTCTCCCCCGGTACCGGACGACGCCGGCTCGACGCACGGGACGGTTACGACCCCCCGCCCCCGCCCGCCGAGGGCCCCGCCCCACGCCAGTTCGGCGCGCGCCCCCTTCGCGGCGAGGACCACGGCCTCGTACGTCCCTACGTCATCGCGCACGAGCGTCGAGAACGGGAACGGCGCCGACAAGCCCGGCGCCGTTCCCTGCTGATCGCCCCTCAGGGCGTCCACCTGCCCCCGCACCCGACACACCGCCTGGGACTGACCGCATGACACACCACGCCCTCACCCCCGCCCGCCTCCTGCCCTGGCCGAGCCCCGAGGGCAAGCCCTGCTACCTCCTGACAGACGGCAGCGGGCGCCTCTCCCGGGCCGCCGACATCGCCGAGGGCGTCCAGCTCGACATGGCCGCCGATCTGCTCGCCCATCTCGCCGACATGCTCCACGACGAGGAGCACGTGAGTGCCGTCCAGCTCCGCTACCTGCTGGCCCGCATGGGCGAGGCCCTGACCGACGTGTGCCGCATCGCGGAGAGCAGGGGCGCTCGCCTGCGCGTGTACACGGACCCCGACGCCGGTACGGGTCCGGACGGCTGAGGACCCGCCCTCACCTGCCGAGCCGCGAGAACCTCCTTACCGCCGGCGGGAAGAACACCGCCAGCAGCGCCAGCGGCCATACGACGGCGGCCCACACGTGGCCCGGTTCGCCGCCGGGGCCGCCGAACAGGTCGCGTACGGCCGTGGCGGTGTGGGACATGGGGTTCCACTCGACGACCGTGCCCAGCCAGTCGGGCATGGACCCGGGGGCGGCGAAGGCGTTGGACAGGAAGCCGACCGGCCAGACCAGGATCTGCACGGCCTGCACCAGTTCCGGCTTCCCGGCGACCAGCGCCAGGTGGATGCCGATCCACAGCATCGCGAACCGGAACAGCAGCAGCAGTCCCACGGCGCCCAGGAAGCCCGCCGGGCCGCCCTGGGCGCGCCAGCCGAGCGCGGCGGCGACGGCGAGGAGCACCGCCAGGCCGAGCGCCGACTGGAGCATGTCCGCGGCGGAACGGCCCACCAAGACCGCACCGTTGGCCATGGGCATGGAGCGGAAGCGGTCGATGACGCCCTTGTCGAGATCCTGGGTGACGGCGACCATCGTGCCCTCCAGGCCGAAGGCCATGGTGAGCGCGAGCATGCCGGGCACCAGGAAGTCGAGGTACTCGCCGCTCACGCCCCGGCCTCCGCCGACCAGGTAGCCGAACATCAGCAGCAGCATCACCGGGAAGACCAGGTTCACCACCACCGTGACCGGCTGCCGCCCCCAGCGGGCGAGTTCGCGGCGGGTCATGGTCCAGGAGTCGGTCAGGGCGTACGCCGTGGTGGTCACGCGGCCTCCTTCGCCCGGTCGTCGTGCCCGGTCAGCCGCAGGAACACCTCGTCGAGGGTGGGCCTGCGCAGGGCGATGTCCTCGGCCTCGACGCCGGCCTCCTCCAGCGCGCGGACGACCCCGGCCAGGGCCGCCATGCGGTCGGTGACGGGGGCACTCAGCAGCCGCCGGTCGGTGTCCACGGTGATCGCGTCCTTCGGTACGGGCAGCAGGGCGACGGCCGTGCCCAGGTGACCGGCGTCGCGCAGGACGACGTCGATGCGGTCGCCGCCGATGGCCGCCTTGAGCTCGTCCGCCGTGCCGTCGGCGACGACCCGGCCGGCGTCCACCAGGGAGATGCGGTCGGCGAGCTGGTCGGCCTCCTCCAGGTACTGGGTGGTGAGCAGGACCGTCGTACCGCCGCCGACCAGGGAGCGGACCGAGTCCCACACCTCCGCGCGGCCGCGCGGGTCGAGGCCCGTGGTCGGTTCGTCCAGGAAGAGCACCTCCGGTTCGGTGATCAGGGAGGCGGCGAGGTCCAGGCGGCGTCGCATGCCGCCGCTGTACTGCTTGACCGCCTTCTGTCCGGTGCCGGAGAGCTCGAAGCGCTCCAGAAGTTCGTCGGCACGCGCGCATGCGCGTCGCGCGCCCAGGTGGTGCAGCCGGCCGAACAGCTCCAGGTTCTGCCGGCCGCCGAGTTCCTCGTCGAGCGCCGCGTGCTGGCCGAGCAGGCCGATGCGCAGCCGTACGGCGTACGCCTCGCGCACGACGTCGTGCCCCGCCACCTCGATCCGGCCCGCGTCGGGCCGCAGCAGGGTGGCCAGGATCCTCACCAGGGTGGTCTTGCCCGCGCCGTTCGGGCCGAGCACCCCGTGCACCGTGCCGCGCGCGACCGTCAGGTCGAGCCCGTCCAGTGCGGGGCCACTGCTGCCGCCCCTGTATGTCTTGTGTGCTTCCTCGACGGTGATCGCCGCGTCGGACACTCGAATCCCCTCGCTAGTCAAAGTTGACTACCCGCTCGACCGTAATACCCGCGAGGCTTCTGGTCAAACTTGATTAGCGATCGTCCCCGGGATGCCGCTCCCCCGTCCCGTACGGGTTCTCCTCGCCCTCGGCCAGTACGCCGACGAACGGCTCGCCCTCACCGGCGAAGGTGTACGCGCCGCCCCGGATGCGCTCGATGAGGGAGCGGGTCCACTCGGCGCCGGTGTCGGCGGAGTGCACCCAGAAGTCCATGATCTCCCCGATGTGGCCGAGCCGACCGGGACCGTCCTCGGGCGTGTAGTACTCGGTGACGGCCTTGCGCCACTCCCCGATCGCACGCATCCGCCGCTCGAGCAGCGCGAGGGCCTCCGCGCGCTCCAGGTCGACCATCAGGCCGAGCCCCGCCGAGAGCACGTCCGGCTTCTGGTCGTAGGAGGTCAGGGCCTCCCGCAGCAGCCGGAAGAACTCCTCGGTGCCCTGCTCGGTGATCTCGTACTCCGTGCGCGGCGGGCCGCCGGCCGTGGACGGCGCGATCTCGTGCGCGTGCAGCAGCCCCTGCTTCGCCATCTGCTTCAGCGCGTGGTAGATCGAGCCGGGCTTGGCGTTGGACCACTCGTGCGCGCCCCAGTACTCCAGGTCGTTGCGCACCTGGTACCCGTGGGCCCGCCCGTGCTGGCGCACCGCGCCGAGCACCAGGAGACGGATCACTGACATGTGCCCAGCGTAGGACCCCCGGGACCGGCCCCGGGGGCTGCCCTGCCCGCCCGGAGCCCGCTCAGAACGGGAAGCCGCTCCGGCCGTGCTGCACCGAGATCCACTTCACCGTGGTGAAGGCGTCCAGCATGGTGTCGCCGTTCAGCCGGCCGATGCCCGAGTGCTTCTCGCCGCCGAAGGGGACGATCGGCTCGTCGTGCACGGTGCCGTCGTTCACGTGGAACATGCCGGTGTCGATCTGCTTGGCGAAGTTCACGCCGCGCTCGATGTCACCGGTGTGCACGGCGCCGCTCAGGCCGTACGGGGTGTCGTTGACGATGCGCACCGCCTCCTCCTCGCCGTCGAACGGGACGAGGAAGGCGACGGGCCCGAAGACCTCCTGCCGCAGCAGGGGCGAGTCCGCGGGCAGGCCGGTGAGGACGGACGGCTCGACCAGGTTGTCGGTGCGGTCGCCGCGCACCAGGGCAGTGGCGCCCTCGGTGAGCGCCTGCTCGACCACGCCGGACAGGGCGTCCGCCTGACGGGAGTTGATCACCGGGCCGATGACCGTCTCCGGGTCGCGCGGGTCGCCGGCCTTGAGGGACCTGACCTTGGCGACGAACTTCTCGGTGAACTCGTCGGCGACCGACCGGTCGACCAGGACGCGGTTGGCGGCCATGCAGACCTGGCCCTGGTGGACGAACCGGCTGAAGACGGCCGCGTCCACCGCGTAGTCGAGGTCGGCGTCGTCGAGGACCACCAGCGCGCTGTTGCCGCCGAGTTCGAGGACCGAGCGCTTGAAGAGGGAGGCGCAGACGGTGGCCACGTGGCGGCCGACCGCGTCCGAGCCGGTGAAGGAGATGACCTTCGGTACCGGGTGCTCCAGGAAGGCGTCGCCGATCTCCGCGATGTCGGTGATGACGACGTTGAGCAGTCCGCCGGGCAGGCCCGCGTCCTCGAAGATCTTCGCGACCAGGGAGCCGCCGACGACCGGCGTGTTCTGGTGCGGCTTGAGCACCACGCCGTTGCCGAGCGCGAGCGCGGGGGCGACCGACTTGAGGGAGAGCAGGAAGGGGAAGTTGAAGGGGCTGATCACGCCCACGACGCCCACGGGCACGCGGTAGACGCGGTTCTCCTTGCCGTCCACCGGCGAGGGGATGATCCGGCCCTCGGGGCGCAGCGCCAGGTGGACCGCCTCGCGCAGGAACTCCTTGGCGAGGTGCAGCTCGAAGGCGGCCTTCAGGCGGGTGCCGCCGAGCTCGGCGACGATCGCCTCGGCGATCTCCTCCTCGCGCTCCTCGACCAGCCTGAGCGCCTTCTCGAACACCGTGCGGCGGGCGTACGGATTGGTCGCCGCCCACTGCTTCTGCGCGCGGGCGGCCGCCCTGTACGCCTGATCGACCTCGTCGACCGTGGCTATCGTGATCGACGCGAGCTTCTCGTCGTCGTACGGGTTGAAGTCGATGATGTCCCAGGAGCCGGTGCCCGGGCGCCACTCACCGTCGATGTACTGCTGAGCCAGGTCGGTGAAGTACGACGACATGTGATCCCTCAATCCCTTGCTGCGTCGTTGCATCAGTGGGGCACCGATCGACCGCACGGCCTGATCGAACGTCATCGTACTTGTGTCTCATGTGAGTTGAGGGTCGCCTCGGGAGTCGAGGACTCCCTCAGGACATGTGCAGCAGCCCCCGCAGAAGGTCCCGGCTCTCCGCCGGACCCGGGCCGTCGTGCTGGAGCTCCTTGAGCGCCTTCTCGTACTGGGCGACGTCCTCGGCCTTGTCGAGATACAGCGCGCTGGTGAGCTGCTCCAGGTACACGACGTCCGACAGGTCGGACTCGGGGAAGCTGAGGATGGTGAACGCGCCCGACTCGCCGGAGTGCCCGCCGAGGCTGAACGGCATGACCTGCAGCCGGACCTTGGGCCGCTCGGAGACGTCGATGAGGTGCTGGAGCTGGCCGCGCATCACCGCGCGGTCGCCGTACGGCCGGCGCAGGGCGGCCTCGTCGAGGACCACGTGGAACTCGGGGGCGTTCTCCGAGACCAGGTACTTCTGCCGCTCCAGGCGCAGCGTCACCCGCCGTTCGACGTCCTCCTCGCTCGCCCCCTTCATGCCGCGGCGCACCACCGCGCGGGCGTACTCCTCGGTCTGCAGCAGGCCGTGCACGAACTGCACCTCGTACGCCCGGATCAGCGAGGCGGCGCCCTCCAGACCCACGTACGTGGGGAACCAGCTCGGCAGCACGTCCGAGTAACTGTGCCACCAGCCGGCCACGTTGGCCTCCTTGGCGAGGGAGACCAGCGACAGGCGCTCCTGCTCGTCCGTGATGCCGTACAGCGTCAGCAGATCCTCGACATCCCTGGTCTTGAAGCTCACCCGGCCCAACTCCATCCGGCTGATCTTCGATTCGGAGGCGCGGATCGAATAGCCCGCCGCCTCGCGCGTGATCCCCCGCGCCTCACGCAGTCGCCGCAGTTGTGATCCGAGCAGCATGCGCCGCACCACCGATCCCGGCTCTCCCGCGCTCACGTTCGCCAGCCTCCCCAACGTCTTCAGGGCCCGCAGTCTGCCACTAAAACACTTCGAGCAGTACTCGTCCGGTTACGGAAACGGAATCCGGCCGAGGATACCGGTCGGGAAGGAGCACGGAACGGGCACGGAAGGAGAAGGGAGGAGAAGGGAGGAGAAGGAAGGAGTAACGAGGAGACAAGGGAACAGCCGGAAGACGACAGGAAGATGACGGAAAAATTGGCCAACAAACCAGTACGGCAGGGATGATTTCGGTCAGCTGCACGTGCATCTGCCCTTGCATCTGCTGTACGCATCCGAAACCATGGTCTCCGCACCACCGCAGCCTCGCTACGACCGCGAATTCCCGGGAGTGCCTCGCATGGGGACGAATGGATCGACCATGCTCGAGCCGTTACGGCAGGGCCTTCCGCCGCTGAACCTCGCGGCCGCGTCCGACGCCTCCTCCTGCGCCCTCCCCGCCCGCTACGAAGCGGTCCGCGAGGCCCGGCGGTTCACCCGCAAGACGCTCGACCAGTGGGACCTGGGCGACCGCTTCGACGACGTGTGCCTGGTCGTCTCCGAGCTGGTCACCAACGCCCTGCGGCACGGCCTGCCGGCCGACACGCCGCGGCCGGCGGTGCCGGACCTGCCGGTACGGCTGCATCTGATGCGGTGGACCGAACGGCTGGTGTGCGCGGTGCGCGACCCCAGCGACGACAGCCCCGTCGCCCGCGAGTCGGACGACTTCTCCGCCGAGTCGGGCCGGGGGCTGTTCCTGGTCGAGTCCTTCAGCGACGGCTGGGGCTGGCACCCGATGGCCGGCGCGTTCGGCGGCAAGGTGGTCTGGGCCCTGTTCCGGCTGCCGCGCCCCGCCGGCCGCTCCCGTCCCGGCACCTGACGGGCCGCGGCGCTCTTGGGTGCCGCGGTTCTACGCGCGTTGGCGCCTCCTGAGCCACTCCGGTCCGTTGGTCCACTCCGGTCCGTTGGTCCACTCCGGTCCGTTGGTCCACTCCGGTCCGTTGGTCCACTCCGGTCCGCCGGTCCACTCCGGTCCGCCGGTCCACTCCAGTCCGTTGGTCCACTCCGGTCCGCCGGTCCACTCCGGTCCGCCGGTCCACTCCAGTCCGTTGGTCCACTCCGGTCCGCCGGTCCGCTCCGGTCCGCCGGTCCACTCCGGTCCCTGCCGGGGCGGACCGGGGGTCCGTCGTCCGTCCCGGCAGGACGGTCAGCCGACGACCAGGTGGTCGAACTCGCCGTCCTTCACGCCCAGCAGCATGGCCTCGATCTCCGCGCGGGTGTAGACGAGCGCGGGGCCGTCGGGGAAGCGGGAGTTGCGCACGGCCACCTCTCCGCCGGGCAGCCGGGCGAACTCCACGCAGGAACCCTGCGAGTTGCTGTGCCGGCTCTTCTGCCAGGCCACGCCGTCCAGCCCGGTGGCCGTCATGCCGTTGTACACGCCGGACGCGTCGGCACCGTCGTACACGTCGTGGTCCACAGGTCGCTCCCCGCTGGTGCACTGGCTGGTGTGGCCATTGATGCAGTGGTCAACTGACCGGGATCATAGCTTTGTTCATGTGCTGATGCATGAGCAGATGCACGTGCACGCGGGGTGTTCCTGCGACTACAGCCTTGACGGTCGCGCCATGCCCGCTTTGACGGACGCTTTACCGATCCCCGCCTCCTAAGAGACGCACGCGGGGGCCTTTCTGTTCCATCGTGTTCCCTTGTGTGTTCTCCGCATTCCCCGCGCGCCGATCCACCCGTTCGTCGTGGACATGCTGTGCGAGGTGTGTCACGGAGGCTGGTGGGGTGCCGGGCGGGTCCTGTTAGCTGGCGGCGGTCGTCCGGCCGACGGGGCCGGCCACAGCCAGGGGGTTCGCAGTGACTTCGCAGGCTTCGGTGACGTACTCGCCCGCATCGCCGTCATCACGCGGGTCGGACTCCCGGCGCTCACGGGTCGCGGTCACGGCCGCGGCACTGGCCGGCGCGCTCGCGCTGACCGCGTGCGGCGGGAACGGCTCCGACGACTCGGACGACTCCGCGACCGGCCCCACCCCGTCGGCCACGGCGACCGCGGACTCCGGTGGCGGCACCGGGGGCTCCGACACGAGCACGGCCCCGGCGAGCGAGCTGGAGGGAAGCTGGCTCACCACGGCCGGCGGCAAGGCCGTGGTCCTGATGGTCCACGGCGAGGAGGCCGCCCTCTTCGCCACGGGCGGCACCGTGTGCAGCGGCACCGCGCGGGAGCAGGCCGGGACCCGTTCGATCCGCCTGAAGTGCGGCGAGGGCACCGAGGACCGGGCGAACGGCACGGTCGGCTCCGTCGGCGAGGACTCCCTGAAGGTCACCTGGGAGGGCGCCCTCGGCACCGAGACGTACACCAGGGCCGAGGGCGGCTCCCTCCCGACGGGGCTGCCCACGGAGGGGCTGGGCTCCTAGGGCCGGTCCGCGGGGCGGATCGGTGGCGGGTGCGTGATGATGACCGGTGGGCACCTCCACGAACCCCAGAGGATCACTCATGCGCACCACGCCGCTCGCCGTCCCCGCCGCCCTCGCCGCGCTCCTCCTGCTGACCGCCTGCGGCGGCACGGGCGGGGACGGGGGCGGCGACGGGAAGCAGGAGAGCACCACCTGCTCGGTCGACACGGTGAGCATGGAGGTCGGGCCCGCGAGCATCGCGCCGGCCGCCGGGGACACCGGCGAGGTTCCCGTCGGCTTCACCAACCAGAGCGCCGCCTGCACCCTGGACGGTTTCCCCGAGGTGCGGCTGGCCGGTGCCGGTGATTCCACCACCGTCGAGGTGCCGCCGGCCGAAGGGGCCAAGGCCCAGAAACTGACCCTGGCCAAGGGCGAGTCCGCGTCGTTCACCCTCACCTACGAGCGCGGCACGCCCGGCGACGGCGCCTTCGACGCGGAGAGCCTGCTGGTCGGCCTCTCCGGCACCCGGACCTTCCGCTGGACGTACGGCCCGGTCGCGTCCGACGGCCGGACCGGCCACAAGATCTCCGTGAGCGCCTACCAGCAGGCGGGGGACTGAACGGCTCCGCCGGAAGTACGGCGATGCGCCGTCGGCCGTCCGCGGCGCCGTCGCGGACGGCCGCGCCCACGCGGCGGTGGTCGCACGTCGGTACGGTCCCGCGCCCCTTCGGGGGCGCTGCCGAACCGCGGCGGACCCCGCCTGACCCGCCTGGCGCTCAGGGAAGGTGCGGGCGGGCCCTGACCTGGGCGCCGTCCGCCGCGCGGGCGCCCTCCTCCCAGCCCGCCGCGTCGCTCACCCCGCGCAGCCGGGTGGTCGTCGTCTCCGGGAACAGGCGGTCCGTCCGCTCGGTGACCGCCACCGCGCGGGAGGCGAGCACCGGGAGCAGGTCGTCGCTCACCTGGGTCTCGGCGACGGCCGCGAGACGTGTCCCCACGCGGTGCGCGTAGGCGGCGAGGAAGGACTGCCGGAAGGTCTTGGTCCGCTTGCGTCCGCCCGCGCGCTGTGCGGCCTCCGCCCTGGTCATCGCGGTGGTGGCCTGCACGAGCAGTGAGGTGTAGAGGAGTTCCACGGCCTCCAGGTCGGAGGCGAAGCCGACCACGGTGGAGAAGCCGAGCGGTTCGTTCCACACGGCCCGGCAGTGGTTCGCGCCGGCGACCGCGTCCAGCAGCACCGCCTTGGCCTGCTCGTACGGCGGCTCCACCCCGATCCGGCAGGCACCCGGTGCCGCGGCCGAGGGCTCCCGCGCGGCGAGCAGCGCCTCGTCGACGCTGTGCCGCGCCATCAGCTCCTGCGCCTTGGCGCTGAGCGCCTCCGCCTCGTCCGGGAACCCTGTCGCCTCCGCCTTGGCCAGCAGCGCGCGGATGCGGCCGAGCACGCGGGACTCCGGCCGCCGGTCCGCCGGGTCCGGGGCGGCCGTCCCGTCGAGGGGTTCGAGGGCGGGCAGGCGCAGCAGCAGGCGGTACAGCTCCAGGACGGCCACGGCGTACGAGAAACGGTCGCCGCGCGGGGCGTCGTCCGCTCCGAGCCCGTCCAGCTGGGCCTTCCAGCGGGGCCCGCGCGGCCGGTCGTCGCGCGGTGCCTGCGTACGGATCAACGCGGAGACGAGCCGTACGTGGACGTCGTCCAGCTCGCGCCGGACGATCCGTACGACGTCGGCGGGCTGCCAGCCGCGCCGCCAGGCGGTCGCCACGAACTCCTCGCCGCGCCGGGCGAGTTCGGTGTCGGCCGCCGGATCGGCGGCGAGCAGGGACGCGCCGGTGTCGAGGGCGGTGTCGCCGGTGTCGTAGAGGGCGGCCCGGAAGGCCCGGTCGACGGTGCTGGACGTACTCACGAGCCGATCGTGCCATGCCCCGGGGATTCACCCGGAAGTGTCAACTTCGGGTTGACGCCCCTCGACTGTCAACCTACGGTTGACACATGACGACGAACCCCGCCATCAAGTCATCCGTGCGTCTCGACGACCTCATCGCGGCCATCAAGAAGGTCCACGAGGAGCCCCTGGAACAGCTCCAGGACGCGGTGCTCGCCGGTGAGCACCTCGGCGACGTGGCCGACCACCTGATCGGCCACTTCGTGGACCAGGCCCGGCGTTCGGGCGCCTCCTGGACGGACATCGGCAAGAGCATGGGCGTCACCCGGCAGGCGGCCCAGAAGCGCTTCGTACCGAAGGAGGGCAACGACCTCGACCCCGGCCAGGGCTTCAACCGCTACACGCCCCGCGCCCGCAACACGGTCATGGCCGCGCACAACGAGGCCCAGGCCGCGCACAACGCGGAGGGCCTGCCCGAGCACCTGGTCCTCGGCCTGCTGGCCGAGCCGCAGGGCCTGGCGGCCAAGGCGATCACCGAGCAGGGCGTCACCGTGAACGCGGTCCGCGAGGCCGCCCGCGCGGCGCTCCCACCGGCCGTCGAGGACGCCCCCGAGCTGGTGCCGTACGGCCCGGCGGCCAAGAAGGTCCTGGAACTCACCTTCCGCGAGGCCCTCCGCCTCGGCCACAACTACATCGGCACCGAGCACATCCTGCTCGCCCTGCTGGAGCACGAGAACGGCGAGGGCCTCCTCAGCGGCCTCGGCGTCACCAAGGCCGCCACCGAGCGGTACGTCGCCGAGACGCTGGCGCAGTACGTGGAGACCCGGACGGAGGACGAGCCCGGTCAGGAAGGCTGACCGGGGGCGTTGTCAGACCCCCCTGCCACACTCGCAGCATGGCCGACCGGTGGGCGCTCGCTCCGGCCGAGGACGGTGGCGTGGACGTCGCCCCCCTCGGCCCGGACGGGCTGCCCGCCGGTCCGGTGCTGCGGGAGGCGGACCCCGCCGAGGCCGTACGGAGCCGTCCCGGTGTCACGCGGTGGGTGTGGCGGTCCACCGCCGAGGTCTACCCGGGCCTGCTCGCCGCGGGGGTGCGAGTGGAGCGGGCCTACGACATCGAGGCCGCCGAGACGCTCCTGCTCGGCCACGAGGGGCGGTACGGGGAACCCCGTTCGGCCGTGGCGGCGCTGGCCCGGCTGCGCGGCGGCCCCGTACCGCCCGACCCGCCGCAGCGCCATGCCGAACCGGGCGCCCAGTCCTCCCTCTTCGAACCCCAGTGCGTCCGGCTGCCGCTGACGGACCTCCTCGCGGTCTACGCCGAGCAGCAGCGGCGGACCGGCCGGGCCGCGCACCCGGACCGGATGCGGCTGCTGACGGCCGCCGAGTCGGCGGGGACGCTGGTGGCCGCCGAGATGAACCGCGCGGGACTGCCCTGGCGGGCGGACGTGCACCGCGCGGTGCTGCACGACCTGCTCGGCGAGCGGTACGCGGGCGGCGGCGAGCCACGCCGGCTCGCCGAGCTGGCCGACGAGGTGTCCGCCGCCTTCGGCCGCCGGGTCCGGCCCGACCTGCCCGCCGATGTGGTGAAGGCCTTCGCGCAGGCCGGCGTCAAGGTCACCTCGACCCGCCGCTGGGAGATCGAGTCCGTCGACCACCCGGCCGTCAAACCGCTGATCGAGTACAAGAAGCTGTACCGGATCTGGGTCGCCCACGGCTGGTCCTGGCTCCAGGACTGGGTGCGCGACGGCCGCTTCCGGCCCGAGTTCCTCGCGGGCGGGACGGTGACCGGCCGCTGGGTGACCAACGGCGGGGGCGCCCTGCAGATCCCCAAGGTGATCCGCCGCGCGGCCGTCGCCGACCCCGGCTGGCGGCTCGTCGTCGCCGACGCCGACCAGATGGAGCCGCGCGTGTTGGCGGCGATCTCCCGCGACCCCGGACTGATGGAGGTGGCCGGCCGGGAGAGCGACCTGTACCAGTCGGTGTCCGACCGCGCCTTCTCCGGCGACCGCGCCCAGGCCAAGCTCGCCGTCCTCGGCGCGGTCTACGGCCAGACCTCCGGCGACGGCCTGAAGAACCTCGCCGCGCTCCGCCGCCGCTTCCCCAAGGCGGTGGCCTACGTCGACGAGGCCGCCCGCGCGGGCGAGGAGGGCCGGCTCGTACGGACCTGGCTGGGCCGCACCTGCCCGCCGGCCGCCCGTACGACGGACGACGCGGTGGAGGAGGCCGGCATCCCGGTCGCGGAGGAGGACGCCACCGATGGGGGCCGCCCCTGGGTGCCGGGCTACGCCTCGACCAACGCCCGTGCCCGTGGCCGCTTCGCCCGTAACTTCGTCGTCCAGGGCAGCGCCGCCGACTGGGCCCTGCTGCTGCTCGCCGCACTGCGGCGGACCCTGAGCGGCACGGCGGCCGAGCTGGTCTTCTTCCAGCACGACGAGGTGATCGTGCACTGTCCCGAGGAGGAGGCGGAGAGGGTGGTGGCGGCGATCCGGGGGGCCGCGGACCTGGCCGGCCGGCTGACCTTCGGACAGACACCGGTGCGGTTCCCGTTCACGACGGCGGTGGTGGAGTGCTACGCGGACGCCAAATGACCGGATCGCCGGCCGGCCCCTCGTCGTACCGCCCGTCGGGTCAGACGACCGGTGGCCGTCCGAGCCGGGTGAGCCGCCACACCGTCCGCCAGCTCATGGCCCGCCGCTCCCCGGCCGGCTCCCGCAGCCCTTCCACGAACCCGCCGAACCAGGCCCGCAGCCCGCTGGCCGACCGGTTCCGCACCAGGGTGAGCAGCATCCACACGCCGAGATGGACGGGGACGAGCGGGAGCGGCAGCCGTCGCCGGGCCAGCCACACCCGGTTGCGGGCGTTCACCCGGTAGTAGATGGCGTGCCGGGCGGGGGAGGTCTTCGGGTGCTGGAGCAGCAGTTCGGGCGCGTAGAGGATCCGCCACCCGGCGTCGACGGCCCGCCAGGCGAGGTCGGTCTCCTCGTGCGCGAAGAAGAACGCGGCGGGCCAGTCGCCGATCCCGTCCAGCATCGCCATCCGCAGCGCGTGCCCGCCGCCGAGGAACCCGGTGACGTACCCGCCGCGCATCGGATCCGACCTCCCGACCCGTGGCACATGCCGCTGCTGGGTCTCCCCCAGCTCGTCGGCGATCCGGAAGCCGACGATCCCGAGCCGCTCGTCGAGGGCGTACAACTCCCCCACGCGGCGCAGCACATCGGCGTCGACGAGCAGCCCGTCGTCGTCCAGCTCGACGACGACGTCCACGTCCCCGAACTCCCGCAGCCGCGCGATCGCCGCGTTCCGCCCGCCGGGACAGCCGAGGTTCTCCTCCAGCTCCACGGTGGTGACCTCGCCGGGGAGCGACAGCCGCCGGGCGAACTCGGGCAGCGGGCAGCCGTTGCCCACGATGACGATCCGCGCGGGCGGGAGGTCCTGCTTCGCCACGGACTCCAGCAACGCGTCCACCTCGGCGGGCCGGTTCCCCATGGTCACCACGGCGACGGCGATCCTCGGCGTCCCCACGTCCTCACCTCACCATCCCGGCCGACGACTGCGTTCGCGATGCTAGCCGTTCATGCCGTGGCCTCCCGCAGTAGGCCGGGCGGTGATGTCGTTCAGGAGGGCTTGACCACGGAGACGACGGACCAGCGCTGCTCGCCCGTCCCCGAGCCGCACCGCGCCACCTGGAGCCTGGCGTCGTTCCCGGCGGAACTGCCGCCGACCACGCTCATGCACAGGTTGCTCGCGGCGTTGCGGATCCAGTAACCCCCCGACCGCGGGTCCAGCCACCAGAGCTGGTTGTCCGCGGCCGGCCTGCAGTGGTACTCGGTGACCTTGGTCCCGGCCGCGACACTGCCGTAGTTGGGCAGGTCCATGCACAACCCGTCCTTGCGGTTCCTGATGACGAAGAGGCTCGCTCCGCCGGGCCCGCCGTTCGAGTCGGCCACCTCCAGGTCCCAGAGCTGGTTGTCCTTGGTGGTGGGCCGGCAGTTGTACTGGCTCACCGGGCCGTCGACCGAACCCTTCTCGAAGTAGGGCAGGTCGGCGCACTTGCCGGTCGCGACGTTCTTCAACTGCGCGTTGACGCGGGTGGAGAGGGCGTTGGCCAGTTGCCGGGGAGTGATCGCGGGGGGATTCTCCGCCTTCGGCGTCTCCTTCCCGTCGGTCGCCTTCTCGGTGGCGGGCCGGGGCGCGGCCTTCACCTCGGCCGAACGGGACGGCGAAGGCTCGGACTTGGACTTGGACTTGGACTTGGGCTCGGACTCGGCCGGGGAGCCGGACGCGGACGCGGCTCCGCTCGGCGACGCCGAGGATGACGGGGACGCGGCCTGGTAGTCGGCGGCCGGGATGTCGTCGGACGTGCCGGGGTCAAGGGTCGTCCCCCCGACGGGAGCCGTCTCGACCGTACGGTCCTCTTCACGGGTGAGGCCGAGCACCAGGAGAGGTACGCAGATCAGCACCGCCCCCACGATGGCGGCCGCGGCCACCATGGGCCCGCGCAGCCGCCCCGGCACCGTCTCGTCCTCGTCCGCATCCGCGCCCGCGCCCGCTTTCGCGCCGTCGCCGTTCCCGGCCGCGACCACACCGACCGCGGCCTCGGCTTCCGCTCCGCCGGGTTCTGCCGCCTGCCGCTGCTGTTGCTGTTCTTGCTCTTGTTTCTGCTCTTGCTTCTGCTCTTGCTGCCGTCCCTCCTCGGCGGCGGCCGGTTCTACGACGGAGCCGGAGGCAGGAACGGGCTCAGGACTGCGCGGTCTCAGATCCGCGCCGGGGTCATTACCCGGCGCGGGCACGGAAACCGCACGGCGGACGGCCACGGCCGGCGTCGCCCCGCCGGCCGGAGGTTCGTGCTGACGTGGCATAAACGCTGCTCCTCACTCACTACGACCCACCCGGCCCGTCGGTCACGGGCATGCCCCAAGGGCTCGAAACTCACGCAACCCACTCTGAAGCACGCTTGGTTGCGTCCAAACCTCGACTGGGTGAACGTAGGACGGCACACACGGCGAGCACGCCGTACTCACGGGTCAGGCTTCGGCCGCGACGCCGGCAGCCGTGCCGGCGCGACCAGCCCGCCCGGCAGGAGACCTCCTGCGACGATCACGTAAGGAACCGGCACGACGGCTCGGCGTGGCAACGCTCCGGGCGGCGTCGGATCGAGGCGGCCACAGCCACCGGCAGGAAACAAAGAACCGCAGGTCATAACCATGACCTGCGGTTCGAGATGGAGCCGCCTTCGGGATTCGAACCCGAGACCTACGCATTACGAGTGCGTTGCTCTGGCCATCTGAGCTAAGGCGGCGCGCTGCGCACCATGATGCGATCAGCAACGTCGGTAAGTCTACACAGTTTCCGGGGGTGCTTCGTACCGGCCCCGGAGGCGGGCCGGAGCGTACGCCTCCGGGGGTGGTCGTACCGGCTATGAGCAGCGCTTTCCGTCCTTCGGCGGGGTGCCGTCGAGCAGGTAGGTGTTGATCGCGGAGTCGATGCAGGCGCTGCCCCGGCCGTAGGCGGTGTGGCCGTCACCCTCGTAGGTGAGGAGGCGGGCCGAGGAGAGCTGGCCGGCCAGGGACTCGGCCCAGCGGTACGGGGTGGCCGGGTCCCGGGTGGTGCCGACGACGACGATCGGGGCCGCGCCCTTCGCCTCGATGCGCTGCGCCTCACCCGTGGCCCGCACCGGCCAGTACGCGCAGTTCAGTGAGGCCCAGGCGAGGCCCTCGCCGAACACCGGGGACGCCTTCTCGAAGGCGGGGAGCGCCTTGCGCACCTCGTCCGGGGAGTCGAAGGCGGGCGGGAGGTCGAGGCAGTTCACGGCCGCGTTGGCGAACATCAGGTTGCTGTAGTCGCCGTGCGCGTCACGCTCGTAGTAGCTGTCGGAGAGGAGGAGGAGTCCTGCGCCGTCGTTCTCCTTCATCGCGGCCGTCAGCGCCTCGCGCAGCTGCTGCCAGGCGCCCTCGTCGTACATCGCGGCGATCACGCCGATCGTCGCGAGCGACTCGGTGAGCCTGCGGCCGTCGGCGTCACCGGTGGGGACCGGACGGGCGTCGAGCTCCTCGAAGAACGTCTTGAGGTTCTTGCCGACCTGCCCGGGGGCGGTGCCCCGGCCGCCGAGCGGGCAGTCGCTCCGCCGCACGCAGTCCTTGGCGAAGGCGGTGAACGCCGTGTCGAAGCCCTCCGTCTGTTCCAGGTTGAGCCGGCGCGCGGGCAGCGAGGGGTCCATCGCGCCGTCCAGGACGAGCCGGCCCGCCCGGTCCGGGAACAGGCCGGCGTAGGTCGCGCCGAGGAAGGTGCCGTACGAGGCGCCGACGTAGTTCAGCTTCTCGTCGCCCAGCGCGGCCCGGACGATGTCCATGTCCCGGGCCGCCTCGACGGTGGACACATGGCGCAGCAGCTTCGGCGCGTCCGCCCCGCAGCCCTCGGCGAACTTCTTGTACGACGCGACCAGCGCGCCGGTCTCCTTCGCGTCGTCCGGGGTGATGTCCGTCCGGGTGAACGCGTCCATCCCGGTCCCGTCCAGGCACTCGACGGGTTCGCTGCGGGCGACGCCCCGCGGGTCGACGGCCACCATGTCGTAGCGGGCCCGCACACCGGCCGGGTAGCCGATCCCGGCGTACGCCTGGACGTAGCCGATCGCCGAGCCGCCCGGGCCGCCGGGGTTCACCAGCAGTGAGCCCAGCCGCTTTCCCGGGCCGGTGGCCTTCTTGCGGGTGAGGGCGAGGCGCACGTCACCGGCCGCCGGCTCGGCGTAGTCGAGCGGGACCTTCAGCGTGGCGCACTGGAAACCGGGGACTCCGCAGTCGCGCCAGGCCGGTTTCTGCCCGTAGTACGGCGTGAGGGCCGTGGGTGTGGAGCGGGGCAGGGGGGCGAGGGCTGCCGCCGCCTCCCCCGCCGCCGCACTGGTCGTGCTCGGGCTGTTCCCCGAGGAGCAGCCCGAGACCAGCAGTGCGGCGGCGGCGAGCAGAGCGACTCCGGTTCCGGTACGGGTCCCGCGGGGGGTGCGCCTTGTGTGCATACGGCGAGCGTAACCGTGTGCAATGGAATGGGTGCTCAGTGTGCGCGTCGTGCCTCGTACGAGTTACCGCGTCGAGCCACTGAGCGGATGCCCTCGGTCAGCCCGCTCTGAGGGCCATCGTCATCGCCTCCACCGCGAGCAGCGGGGCCACGTTGCGGTCCAGGGCCCTGCCGCACGCCGCGATCGCCTCGATGCGGCGGAGCGTGGACTCCGGGGAACTGCCGCGGGCCATGCGCTCCAGTACGTCCTCGGCGTCACCGTTGGCGATGGCGACGCGGGAGCCGAGCTGGAGGGCGAGGACGTCGCGGTAGAAGCCGGTCAGGTCGCTCAGCGCGATGTCGAGGGTGTTGCGCTGCGTGCGCCGTCTGCGGCGTTTCTGATCGTCCTCGAGGTCCTTGATCACGCCTGCCGTGCCGCGCGGCAGCCGGCCGCCCTGGGGCGCGCCCAACGCCGCCTTCAGTTCCTCGGTCTCCTTGGCCTCCATCTCCTCGGCGAGCTGCTTGGCGTCCTCGGCCGCCACGTCGACCAGCTCCTGGGCCGCCTTGAGCGCGCCGCCGACGTCCTCGACCCGCAGCGGCAGCTTCAGCACGGAGGCACGGCGTGCGCGGGCGGCCGGGTCGGTGGCCAGGCGGCGGGCACGGTCGACGTCGCCCTGGGTGGCGCGGGCCACGGCGGCGGCGACGTCCGGCTCGACGCCCTCGCGCCGGACGAGCATGTCGGCGACGGCGGCCACCGACGGCGTGCTCAGGTTGAGGTGACGGCAGCGGGAGCGGATCGTCGGCAGGACGTCCTCGATCGAGGGGGCGCACAGCAACCAGACGGTGCGGGGGGCAGGCTCCTCGACGGCCTTGAGGACGGCGTTGCCGGACTTCTCGTTCAGCCGCTCGGCCTCCTCGACGAGGATGATCTGCCAGCGACCGTTCGCGGGCGAGGTGAACGACTTGCGGACGGTCTCCTTCATGTGCTTGTAAAGAATCTCCGCGCCCATGGCGACCACCGTGTTGACGTCCGCGTGGGTGCCGATGAGCGCCGTGTGGCATCCGTCGCAGAAGCCACAGCCGGGCGCGCCGCCCAGTGCCCGGTCGGGACTCACGCACTGCAGCGCTGCGGCGAAAGCCCGCGCCGTCTGTGTCACTCCCGCGCCGGGCGGGCCCGTGAACAGCCAGGCGTGCGTCATCCTCGACGCCTCCGGCGGGGGCGCGTCGGCCGCCGCGGCGGTGACGAGCGCGTCGGCGTCGCGGGCGGCGCCGTCGAGCCGCTCGCTCACCCGCTCCTGCCCGACGAGGTCGTCCCACACGGTCATGGGTCAGCCCGTCCTTCCGTCACGTCTGCCTTACCGGGTCCATTGTGCGGGTGGGCACTGACAACACCCGCACCTGTGGACCGACCAATCAGCGCCGGCGCCCCCGGCGGCCGTCCTCGTCGCCGTCCTCGCCGTCGCGGGGGCCCAGCAGTTCGTCGGCCAGCGTCGGCAGGTCGTCCAGCGGGGTCTCCTCGGCCCAGTCCGAGCGCTGCCGGCGGCGGGGCGGGCCCTCGGGGTCGATCTGGGGCAGCTCGCGCGTGCGGTCGTCGGGACCGTCGGTGTCCTCGGGGCCGCTCGCCTGACGCTCGTCCCGGAAGTAGCCGGACGGCACCCTCCGGTCCGCGGGGCCCCGCTCGTCTCCCCGCACCGGGGGCAGCACCGCCGTCTCGTCCGCCGCGCCCGGCGGAACCGACGGCATCGGCAGCTCGGTCGTCACCTCGGCGTCGGACACCCCGGACCGGCCGCCGGACCGCTGCCCGGCGTCCTCCTCCGGCACCCGGGGCAGCACGGCGGTCTCGTCGACCGGCCCGCCCGACGCGTTCGTCGGCGTCACCACCGGCGTCGGCACGGTCGCCGCTTCGTCGACCGCTCGCCGGCCTGCGGCATCGGGGGCGGCCGTCGTCTTCGGTCCCGCCTCCGCCGCGGCCGCCGCCTGCTCGGCCAGCCGCCGGGCCTGCTCCGCGCGCAGCAGCGCCTCCTCGGCCTTGCGCTGCTTCTCCAGGCGCAGCGACTCGGCCTCGGCGCGCAGCCGCGCCTCCTCCTCGGCCTGCCTGCGGCGGCGTTCCTCCTCGGCCTTGCGGCGGGCCTCCTCCTCGGCGCGCGCCTTCTCCTCGGCGAGCAGCCGCTGCCGCTCCTCCTCCGCGCGCCGGCGTGCTTCCTCGGCCCGCTGCCGGGCCTCCTCCGCCTGCCGCTCCGCCTCGCGCCGCTGCGCCTCCTCCAGCTCGCGCCGCTTGCGCTCCTCCTCCTCGGCGCGCAGCCGCGCGAGCTGCTCCTCGCGCTCGCGCTCCAGGCGCTCCTCCTCGGCCTTGCGGGCCGCCTCTTCCTCGGCCTTGCGGCGGGCCTCCTCCTCGGCCTTGCGGCGGGCCTCCTCGCGGGCCTCGATCTCGGCCTCGGACAGCGGCAGCACCTGGTCGAGCCGGTGCCGGATCACGGTGGTGACCGCCTCCGGCTCCTGGCCGGCGTCGACCACCAGGTAGCGGCCGGGGTCGGCCGCGGCCAGGGTGAGGAAACCGGCCCGCACGCGCGCGTGGAACTCGGCGGGCTCCGACTCCAGCCGGTCCGGTGCCTCGGTGAAGCGCTCCCGCGCGGTCTCCGGGGCCACGTCCAGCAGCACCGTCAGATTCGGGACCAGTCCGTCGGTCGCCCAGCGGTTGATGCGGGCGATCTCGGTCGGCGACAGATCGCGCCCGGCGCCCTGGTAGGCGACGGAGGAGTCGATGTACCGGTCGGTGATGACCACGGCGCCGCGCTCCAGGGCGGGCCGTACGACGGTGTCGATGTGCTCCGCGCGGTCCGCGGCGTACAGCAGTGCCTCCGCGCGGTGCGAGAGTCCGGCGCTGGAGACGTCCAGCAGGATGGAGCGCAGCCGCTTGCCGACCGGGGTCGCCCCGGGTTCGCGGGTGAGCACGACCTCGTGGCCCTTGGCCCTGATCCACTCGGCGAGGGCCTCGGCCTGAGTGGACTTCCCGGCGCCGTCGCCGCCCTCCAGGGCGATGAAGAAGCCGGACGCGGCGGACGTCTGGTCCGGGTCGGCGCCACCGAGCAGCGCGTCGCGCAGGTCCTGCCGCAGCGGCACGCCGGAGCGGTCGTCGACCTTGGCCAGCACCAGCGCGGCCACCGGCAGCAGCAGCGCGCCGACCAGCATCAGCGTGAAGGCGGCGCCGCCGTGCGCGAAGACGAACCGGCCGTTCTCCAGCCGGTGCGGCCCGATGGCCGCGGCGACCAGCGGGGCGATCACCGCGCCGAGCGCCACGAAGACCCGGACCACCGCGTGCAGGTGCTCGGTCGTACGGGCCCTCCGCTGGTCCTCGGCCTCCTGGTCGAGCAGCGTGTGCCCGGTGTTGGCGGCGAGCCCCGCGCCGACACCGGCCAGCGCCGTGATCAGCACCACGCTGGTGACGTCCGGTACGAGTCCGGCGGCCAGCAGCGCGACGCCCGTGAAGGCGAGGGCGAGCGCGAGCAGCCGGCGCCGGGACAGGGCCGGCAGCAGGGCGGGCGCCGTACGGATACCGACGACGACACCACCGGTCAGCGCGCCCACCAGCAGGCCGTACAGCACGGGGCCGCCGCCCAGGTCCTTGGCGTGCAGCACCGACACGGCGACGGCGGCCGACACCGCGGCGGCGACGGACGCGGACGCGAGCACCAGCAGCGGCATCGCGCCGGTGCGGCCCTTGTCGGAGCCGGTGGCGCTCTTCGGGCGGCGCAGTCCCTCCAGCGGCGACCGTGCGCGCGGGGTGCGGGTGCCGGGCAGTTCCAGGAAGGTCAGGACGGACAGCGACGCGGCGAACAGTCCGGCCGCGACGTACGAGGCGAGAGCCGCCCGGTGTTCGCCGAACCAGTCGAGCCCGGTGCCGAGCAGGTTGTTGAACAGGGCCGCCACGACGAGTGCGACGGCCGCCAGCGGTATCGCCACGAAGCCCGTACGCAGTGTCAGCCGGCGCAGCGCGTCCATGTGGTCGGGCAGCGGGCGCACGGTCGCGCCCTCCGGGGGCGGGGCCGGCAGCAGGGCGGGCGCGGCGCTCTCCCGGCACACCGTCCAGAACCGCTCGGCGACCCCGGTCACGAAGGCGGTGACGAGGAGGACGGCCAGCGCGTCCTCGGGCGTCCAGTCGATCCACAGCGGCGCCACGATGAGCAGCGCGGCCCGCAGGCCGTCCGCGCCGACCATGGTCCAGCGGCGGTCCAGCGGCCCGTCCTGCGAGGTGAGCGACGTGAGCGGGCCGAGGAGTACGGCGCCGAACAGCAGCGTCGCCAGGATGCGTACCCCGAAAACGGTCGCCACTGCGAACGCCACGCCCCGGTAGCCCCCGCCGAAGGACCCCTCGGCGACCGCCGCCTGCAGGGCCAGGAGGACCAGCACCAGGAGGGCGAGGACGTCACCGACCCCGCCCACGAGCTGCGCGCTCCACAGCCGTTTCAGCTGGGGTCGGCGCAGCAGGGCGCGGACGGCACGCTCGCGGGAGTCCGCGACAAGGGCGTCGTCGGGGTTCGGTCGAGGGGCCGTTGGCTGCTCGGCTCGCGTCATGCGTTCAGCCTATCGGCCCGCGCCGACAGCCCGGCGCGACGCGCCTGACATGCACACACCCCGACATCGAAGTGTTGTCGGGGTGTGTGCATTCCGAACGCCGGGCGAAGACCACCCGGCGTGACCGGAGAAGAGGTCAGTCCTCCGCGCCGTTCGAGGCGGTCGCCTTCTTGGCGGCGGTCGCCTTGGCCGTCGTCTTCTTCGCGGTCGTGGTCTTCTTCGCCGCGGTCTTCTTGGCCGCAACCGTCTTCTTCGCCGGCGCCTTCTTGGCCGCCGTCTTCTTGGTGGTGGCCTTCTTCGCCGTCTTCTTGGCGGGACCCTTCGCCCG
Organism: Streptomyces sp. NPDC051740; assembly: GCF_044453165.1. NCBI lineage: Bacteria > Bacillati > Actinomycetota > Actinomycetes > Kitasatosporales > Streptomycetaceae > Streptomyces > Streptomyces sp. NPDC051740. The sequence continues at coordinate 102,765 of NZ_JBITCL010000015.1, forward strand.
CTTCTCGGCGAGCAGCTCGAAACCGCGCTCCGGGGTGATCTCCTCGACGCTGTCGCCGGAGCGCAGCGTCGCGTTGGTCTCCCCGTCGGTGACGTACGGCCCGAAGCGGCCGTCCTTCACCACGACCGGCTTCTCGCTGACCGGGTCGGTGCCCAGCTCCTTCAGCGGCGGCTTGGCCGCCGCCCGACCGCGCTGCTTGGGCTGGGCGTAGATCGCCAGCGCCTCCTCCAGCGTGATCGTGAAGAGCTGCTCCTCGGACTGCAGCGACCGCGAGTCGGTGCCCTTCTTCAGATACGGCCCGTAGCGGCCGTTCTGCGCGGTGATCTCCTGGCCCTCGGCGTCGGTCCCGACCACCCGCGGCAGCGACATCAGCTTCAGCGCCTCGTCGAGCGTCACCGTGTCCGGGGACATCGACTTGAACAGGGAGGCCGTACGCGGCTTGACCGCGTTCTTGCCGGTCTTCGGGGTGCCCTCGGGGAGGATCTCCGTGACGTACGGGCCGTAGCGGCCGTCCTTGGCGACAATCGTGTGACCGGTCGCCGGGTCGGTGCCCAGCTCGAAGTCACCGCTCGGCTTGGCGAGCAGCTCCTCGGCGAGCTCGACGGTCAGCTCGTCGGGCGCCAGGTCCGTGGGGATGTCGGCGCGCTGGTGCTGCTCGGTGTCCTTCTCGCCGCGCTCGATGTACGGGCCGTAGCGACCGACCCGCAGCACGATGCCGCTGCCCACCGGGAACGACGACACCTCGCGCGCGTCGATCGCGCCCAGGTCGGTCACCAGCTCCTTGAGACCGCCGAGGTGGTCCCCGTCGCCGTTGCCCGCGTCGGCCGCGTCACCGTTGCTCGCGCCCTCGCCGAAGTAGAACCGCTTCAGCCACGGCACCGCGCGCGCCTCGCCCCGCGCGATGCGGTCGAGGTCGTCCTCCATCCGGGCGGTGAAGTCGTAGTCGACGAGCCGGCCGAAGTGCTTCTCCAGCAGGTTGACCACGGCGAAGGAGAGGAAGGACGGCACCAGGGCCGTGCCCTTCTTGAACACGTAACCGCGGTCGAGGATCGTGCCGATGATCGACGCGTACGTCGACGGGCGGCCGATCTCCCGCTCCTCCAGCTCCTTGACCAGCGACGCCTCGGTGTAGCGGGCCGGGGGCTTGGTGGCGTGCCCGTCGACCGTGATCTGCTCGGCGGTGAGGGCGTCGCCCTCGGTGACCTGCGGCAGCCGGCGCTCGCGGTCGTCGAGTTCGGCGTTCGGGTCGTCGGCGCCTTCCACGTACGCCTTCAGGAAGCCGTGGAACGTGATCGTCTTGCCGGACGCGCTGAACTCGACGTCCCGGCCGTCGGCCGCCGTGCCGCCGATCTTCACGGTGACGGAGTCGCCGGTGGCGTCCTTCATCTGCGAGGCGACGGTCCGCTTCCAGATCAGCTCGTAGAGCCTGAACTGGTCGCCGGTCAGCCCGGTCTCGGCGGGCGTACGGAAACGGTCGCCCGAGGGACGGATCGCCTCGTGCGCCTCCTGCGCGTTCTTGACCTTGCCCGCGTAGGTGCGCGGCTGCGGGGGCAGGTAGTCGGCGCCGTACAGCTGCGTGACCTGGGCGCGGGCGGCGGCGACCGCCGTCTCGCTCAGGGTCGTCGAGTCCGTACGCATGTAAGTGATGTAGCCGTTCTCGTACAGCTTCTGGGCGACCTGCATGGTCGCCTTGGCGCCGAAGCCGAGCTTCCTCGAAGCCTCCTGCTGCATCGTCGTCGTACGGAACGGGGCGTACGGCGAGCGGCGGTACGGCTTGGACTCGACGGAACGCACGGCGAACCGCGTGTTCTCCAGGGCGGCGGCCAGGGCCCGGGCGTTCGCCTCGTCGAGGTGGAGGGTGTTCGCGCTCTTCAACTGTCCCAGGGAGTCGAAGTCGCGGCCCTGCGCGACCCGCCTGCCGTCGACGGTCTGCAGGCGGGCGACCAGCGACGAGGGGTCCGACGCGTCACCCGCGCGGCCGGTCGCGAAGGTGCCCGTCAGGTCCCAGTACTCAGCGGAACGGAAAGCCATGCGCTCGCGTTCCCGCTCCACCACGAGCCTCGTGGCGACGGACTGGACGCGGCCGGCGGACAGCCGGGGCATGACCTTCTTCCACAGGACCGGCGAGACCTCGTAGCCGTAGAGGCGGTCGAGGATGCGGCGGGTCTCCTGGGCGTCGACCAGCTTCTGGTTGAGCTGGCGCGGGTTGGCCACGGCCGCGCGGATCGCGTCCTTGGTGATCTCGTGGAAGACCATCCGCTTGACCGGGATCTTCGGCTTGAGCACTTCCTGCAGGTGCCAGGCGATGGCCTCGCCCTCGCGGTCCTCATCGGTGGCGAGGAAGAGTTCGTCGGACTCCTTCAGCAGGTCCTTGAGCTTCTTGACCTGGGCCCGCTTGTCCGCGTTGACCACATAGATCGGCTGGAAGTCGTGGTCGACGTCCACACCGAGGCGGCGGACCTCACCGGTGTACTTCTCCGGCACCTCGGCGGCGCCGTTGGGAAGATCGCGAATGTGCCCGACGCTCGCCTCGACGATGTAGCCAGGGCCGAGGTAGCCCTTGATCGTCTTCGCCTTGGCAGGCGACTCGACGATGACGAGTCGGCGGCCGCCCTTCGCGGTCTCGCTGGTCGGGGACAACTTCGCTCTTCTCTCCGGTCGGCGCCTGGGGCTCCCCAGGCGGTCTCCCCCGGGGTCGGGTCATGGTGACGCTGCGGAGTGTGACGGTACATCCCGCTCCCGTGTCAAACGGGAAAAGCCCGCAACGGCCACTCGAACGGTAACCCGACTACCACCGTTCCTGCCGCCGGGACCGACCAGACTCCACCCGCGCTTATGCGGAGCGCGATCTACCGGTTACCGGGAGCTGCTAGGGTTTCGCGCTTCTCACAGGCTGGTCAGACACCATGCGCCGAGGGCCAGGGAGATCACCGCGACCAGTCCCGCGACGGTGGCCGATGCGACGGGGCTCACACCCTGGGCGACGGGGCGGTGCTGCCGCGCGCGGGTCACGGTCCAGGCCAGCAATCCGCCTCCGAACAGGCAGAACACCATCCCCGCGAAGATCGCCGGTCCGCTCTCCATGGTCGCCCGATGCCCTCTTTCCCGTCCGCTGGTACCGGCCTCGGGGTGACGCTGCCACGCCCGGGCGGCGGGCAGACGAATCGGAGGTGAACGGGAGGGCCAGGGACCTGATCAAGTGTCCGGAAAGCGGCCCGTGGGCCCTTTCACGGAAATTCCGGATCGATGTGAAAGGGCCGGGACGGCGGCTGTGGCCGGCGTGAAGGACGCGGCAGGAGACAGTGACGTGGCTCATGGGGCGCCCCGCCGAGGTGCCCCGTGGGACCTCCCGCCCGTGGGACCGCCGCCGCTCGTGTCAGCCGGCGGGCTCCAGGAACCCCTGCTCCACGAGCAGCCGGATCTGGGCCGGCGTGCGGTCGCGCAGCAGCACGGGGTCCTCGCCGAGGAGCTGGGCGATGGCGTCCAGGATCCGGCCCGCGCCCATGGTGCCGTCGCACACGCCCGCGAAGCCCGCGCCGATCGTGTCCACCTTGGTGGCCCGGCGCATCCCGCGGTTCTGCCGCAGCACGACGTGCTCCGGGTCCTCGGCGCCGGGCAGCCCGACCTGCTCCTGCACCACCTCGGCGGCCAGCGCGAAGCGCGCTTCGAGGAGCGCCGCGTCGTCGTGCGTCCGCAGGTAGTCGAGCCGGTCGAAGTGCGCCCGGACCGTCTCGCCGAGCGGCTGCTCGACCGGGTGCGGCCACTCCTCCACCGTGATCGACTCCGCGGCGGAGCCCGACTTGCGCAGGGTGATCCAGCCGAAGCCGACCGCCTTCACCTTGCGCGCCTCGAACTCGTCCAGCCACGCGTCGTACCGCGCCCGGTACTCGGCCTCGTCACCGCGGTGGTCGCCCGCGTCCCGCAGCCACAGTTCGGCGTACTGGGTGATGTCCTGCACCTCGCGCTGCACGATCCAGGCGTCGCACCCGCGGGGCACCCATGACCTGAGTCTGTCCTGCCAGTCCTCCCCCTCGACGTGCTGCCAGTTGGCGAGGAACTGTGCGAACCCGCCCTCGTTCAGCCGTTCCCCCGCCTCCTGAACGATCGTGCGGCACAGATCGTCCCCGCCCATCCCGCCGTCGCGGTAGGTGAGCCGGGCGCCCGGCGAGATCACGAACGGCGGGTTGGACACGATCAGGTCGTACGTCTCGTCGTCCCGGACCGGCGCGAACAGCGAGCCCTCGCGCAGGTCGGCGGCCGGGACCCCGGAGAGGGCCAGGGTGAGCGCGGTGATGTGCAGGGCGCGCGGGTTGACGTCGGTGGCCGTCACGCGCGTGGCGTGCCGGGCGGCGTGCAGCGCCTGGACGCCGGATCCGGTGCCCAGGTCGAGCGCGGAGGCCACGGGCGTACGGACGGTGAGGCCGGCCAGGGTCGTGGACGCCCCGCCGACGCCGAGCACGACACCCTCGTCGCGGCTGCCGATGCCCCCGGCGCCGCCGACCGCGCACCCGAGGTCGGACACGATGAACCAGTCCTCGCCGCCCGGCCCGCCGTACGGCCGTACGTCCACGGTCGCGGTGAGACCGTCCGCGCCGGCGCGCGTCAGCCATCCGCTCTCCAGGCAGACGTCCACGGGCAGTACGCCGGCCACGCGCGCGTGCGGCACGGGCTGCCGCAGCAGGAACAGCCGTACGAGCATCTCCAGCGGCGTGTCCCCGCGGGTGGCCCTCAGGGCGGGCACGGTCTCGCTGCGGGCCAGCGCCGCGTAGGCGGGGGCGCCGAGCAGTTCGAGCAGTCCGTCGGCGGTGAAGGAGGCTCCGAGCAGCGCGTCCCGCAGCCGGGCGGCGGCTTCGGGGCGGTCGGACGAGGGCAGGGGCGGCAGGCTGGCGTCACTCACGCCCTCCATTGTGGCCGCCGCCCTCACCCGGCGCGTCCCGCGGCGTCAGCTCTTGGTGGCCCCCGGCGTCGCGGTGGCCGTCTGGCAGCTCGCCTGCCGGGACATGGCCTCGCCGACCTCGCCCTCCTCCAGCGCGCTGAGGGCGTCGCTGCCGCTCTTGCCGAGCTTGTCCAGCTCGGCGGCGATGTCCTTCAGACCGTCGGCGAACTCCGCCTGGTCGTCCGTGTCGAGGCCGTCGACCTGCTTCTTCAGCGAGGCGTACGACGCGGAGATGTCGTTGAGCTCCTTGACCGCGTCCGTCTGCTTCTTCTCCCCGTTCTCGACGTCCGGCGCCCCGGCCTTGTCCACGGCGGCGCCGATCGCCTTGTAGGCGTCGGACATGTCCTGGAAGGCCTTCGAGTCGGCCTTCTGGACCTCTTCCGGCGTGCTGTTGTCCGAGGTCTCCTTCTGGATCGCGGCGTTGGCCGACTTGATCTTGGCGGCCTGCGGCTTCACCGCGTCGCAGACCTGCTTCGCCCAGGCGTCCAGCTTCTCGTTGTTGTCGTCGCCGCCGCATCCCGTCAGCGCCAGTACCAGTACCGCACCGCCGGACAGTGCGGCCGCGAGCTTCTTGTTCACCGGATTGGTCCCTTCCATGGCCTTCGGCCCCGGAACATACACGCCAGATGGCCTACACCCACCCGCCGGACATCCGGTAAGGAACTTTTGAAGCCATTTGCACCACGCGAGAGAAGGCTCACGGCATGGGCCCCGCGCACGGGGAGAGGGCGGGCGACGCGTCAATACGCGCCGCCCGCCCGCACCTTGATCCGGTGTCCGTCGCCCGGCTCTAGGAAACCACCGCCGGATCGGCCGACTTGGGCTCCGGCTCGGGGTCGTCCTCGTCCTCCACCGCGATGCCGCGCCGCTTGGACACGTACACCGCGCCGACTATGACGAGCAGCGCCAGGACCGCGATGAGCACCCGCATCCCGACGCTCCGGTCCGCGCCGTAGGAGAACTTGATGACCGCGGGCGCGATGAGCAGCGCCACCAGGTTCATCACCTTCAGCAGAGGGTTGATCGCGGGTCCGGCGGTGTCCTTGAAGGGGTCTCCGACGGTGTCGCCGATGACGGTGGCCGCATGGGCCTCGCTGCCCTTGCCGCCGTGGTGGCCGTCCTCGACGAGTTTCTTCGCGTTGTCCCAGGCGCCACCGGAGTTGGCGAGGAACACCGCCATCAGGGTGCCCGCGCCGATCGCGCCCGCGAGGAAGGCGCCCAGGGCGCCGACGCCGAGCGTGAACCCGATGAAGATGGGCGCCATCACGGCGAGCAGCCCGGGTGTGGCGAGCTCGCGCAGGGCGTCCTTGGTGCAGATGTCGACGACCTTGCCGTACTCCGGCTCCTCGCTGTAGTCCATGATCCCGGGCTTCTCGCGGAACTGCCGCCGCACCTCGTAGACCACCGAACCCGCCGACCGGGACACCGCGTTGATCGCCAGTCCCGAGAAGAGGAAGACGACCGCCGCGCCCGCGATCAGGCCGACGAGGTTGTTGGGCTGGGAGATGTCCATCATCAGGCTCATCGGCGCGCCCTCACCGCTGAGCCGCTCGCCCACGTCTCTCGCTCCGGTGGTGATGGCGTCCCGGTACGAGCCGAACAGCGCCGACGCCGCCAGTACGGCCGTGGCGATCGCGATGCCCTTGGTGATGGCCTTGGTGGTGTTGCCGACCGCGTCCAGGTCGGTGAGCACCTGGGCGCCCGCGCCCTCCACGTCGCCGGACATCTCGGCGATGCCCTGCGCGTTGTCGGAGACCGGGCCGAAGGTGTCCATCGCGACGATCACACCGACCGTGGTGAGCAGTCCGGTGCCGGCCAGCGCCACCGCGAACAGCGCCAGCATGATCGACGTACCGCCGAGCAGGAACGCCCCGTACACGCCGAGGCCGATCAACAGGGCCGTGTAGACGGCGGATTCGAGACCGATCGAGATACCGGAGAGGACGACGGTGGCCGGGCCGGTGAGCGAGGTCTTGCCGATGTCCCGCACGGGGCGCCGGGTGGTCTCGGTGAAGTAGCCGGTGAGCTGCTGGATGAGGGCGGCGAGAACGATGCCGATGGCCACCGCGGCGAGCGCGAGGACCCGCGGGTCGCCGTCCTTGCCCAGGATCGCCTCGTCGGTGACGCCGTCGAGATCGGCGTACGACGACGGCAGATAGACGAACACGGCGATCGCGACCAGGACGAGCGAGATCAGCGCGGAGATGAAGAACCCCCGGTTGATCGCGCTCATGCCGCTGCGGTCGGCACGCCTCGGGGCCACCGCGAAGATGCCGGCCATCGCGGTGAGGACACCGATGGCGGGCACCAGCAGCGGGAAGGCGAGCCCGGCGTCGCCGAACGCCGCCGAGCCCAGGATCAGCGCGGCCACCAGGGTCACGGCGTACGACTCGAACAGGTCGGCCGCCATGCCCGCGCAGTCGCCGACGTTGTCACCCACGTTGTCGGCGATGGTCGCGGCATTGCGCGGATCGTCCTCCGGAATGCCCTGCTCGACCTTGCCGACCAGGTCGGCGCCGACGTCGGCGGCCTTGGTGAAGATGCCGCCGCCGACCCTCATGAACATCGCGATCAGCGCGGCCCCGAGACCGAACCCCTCGAGCACCTTCGGGGCGTCGGCCGCGTACACCAGCACCACGCAGGAGGCGCCCAGCAGACCGAGGCCTACGGTGAACATGCCGACGACGCCGCCCGTACGGAAAGCGATCTTCATCGCTTTGTGCGAGACGGCGGTGAGATCCTTTTCCGGCTCGCCCTCGGCCGGAGTCGCTTCGCGCGCCGCCGCGGCGACCCGCACATTGCTGCGTACGGCGAGCCACATACCGATATAGCCGGTGGCCGCCGAGAACGCCGCTCCGATCAAGAAGAACACCGACCGTCCGGCACGCTGATTCCAGTCGTCCGCGGGCAGCAGCATGAGCAGGAAGAACACGACCACGGCGAATACGCCGAGGGTGCGCAACTGGCGGGCCAGATAGGCGTTCGCGCCCTCCTGGACCGCTGCCGCGATCTTCTTCATGCTGTCGGTGCCCTCGCCGGCCGCGAGAACCTGGCGCACCAGGACTCCGGCGACCACCAGCGCCGCCAGCGCGACGACGCCGATGACCACCACGAGCAGGCGGTTGTCGTCGGTCAGCACGGCGGCTGCGAGGGATGTGGATTGGCCCGACTCTCGTGTGAGGGAAAGCCCCGCCATTCGTCCTCCTTGACGCTTGGGCTGAGCTCAAGATGTGGACGGGATTGTAGGCACCGGAAGCCGATCAAAACAGGGCGCGTGAAATGTAAATGTCCTGCACGCACTCTTCCCTAATGATCGCCTGCGGTCGGCGACCGGAAATCGGTAATGCCTTTGGAGCATTCACGTGATCGCATTTTCGTGGCACGGCCGGTCGTGAACGAATTCACGCGATCAACCGCACGAGACCACTGTAAGCGCGGGCACTGACACCCGCACATGACGAAGGGCCCCACGAGGGGGCCCTTCGGAAAAACGGTCGCCGTCCGGGTGAAGCGGTCAGACGAGTCCGGGTGAAGCGGTCAGGCGAGGAGGGTGGCCGGCGGCACGGTGGGCCACCTCATGCGGATCGATCCGCCGTGCTGCCCCGCGCTGACCTCGACGTCGTCGACGAGTCCACTGATGACCGCGAGGCCCATCTCGTCCTCCTCGGTCTCCGCGTCGCCCGGCACGTCACCGGGCGCCCGCTCGCCGGGGGTCGCGTGGGGTGCCTCGTCGCCGACCTCGATGGAGAACTGCTTCTCCTCCTCGATCAGCAGCACCTTCACGGGGGCCGAGATGCCGCCGTTCCGGTGCAGTCCCACGGCACGGGTGCAGGCCTCGCCGACGGCGAGTCTGACCTCGTCGAGGACGGCCTCGTCCACTCCGGCCCTGCGCGCCACCGCCGCCGCCACGAGCCGGGCGGTCCTGACGTGCTCGGGCAGCGCGCTGAAGCGGAGTTCGACGGTGGCCATGCATCCCCCTCGCGACTACGGGCGTGCTGTGGAGAGGCCGGGCCGCCGAAAGCCCGGCCCTCCTCCTGGGTTCTCTTCCGCCGTCCGGGCACGCGGCCCGGGAGCGGGGTGGTCAGTCGGTGGCCGCCACCGCTTCCTCGACCGAGGTGTGGATCGGGAACACCTTGGTGAGGCCGGTAATGCGGAAGATCTTGAGAATACGCTCCTGGTTGCAGACCAGGCGCAGTGAGCCCTCATGGGCACGGACGCGCTTCAGGCCGCCGACCAGCACGCCGAGTCCGGTGGAGTCGAGGAAGTCCACGCCTTCCATGTCGACGACAAGGTGGAAACTGCCGTCGTTCACCAGCTCGACCAACTGTTCGCGCAGCTTGGGCGCGGTATATACGTCGATTTCGCCACCGACCCTGACGATCGTGCGATCGCCCATGGTTTCGGTCGACAGGGACAGGTCCACGGATCCTCCAGCACCTAGCTATCGAGCGGTCGCCCTTGGGACATCTCGGCTCAGCCCCCGGGACGGTTCGCCAGCCGCGATGGCATTCAATCACTTACCGGCAGGCGTGCACGACGCCTTGGCCCCATTGTCCGTCACGCCAGTGACACACTCGGTGCCGATGGCCAAGAATCACCGATCCGATCGACCCCCGACGGACCTCCCGTCCGGGCCCGCCCCGGGCGCGGTCCTGGACCGGCTCGCGTCCGGACCGAACCGGGCTTCGCGCATCACTCATACGGAGCACTTGCCCCCGCGCGAGGGTCGCCATGCCGTCTGGCCGGACCGGATCCGTCCGGAGGTCCTCGCCGCCGTACGGGCCACGGGCGTGGAGCACCCCTGGGCCCACCAGGCACGCGCCGCCGAGCACGCCCTGGACGGCGAGTCCGTCGTGGTCGCCACCGGCACCGCGTCAGGCAAGTCCCTTGCGTACCTCATGCCCGTCCTGTCCACGCTCCTGGACGGTGCCGAGGCCCCGAACGGCCGCGGCGCGACCGCCCTGTACCTCGCCCCCACGAAGGCCCTCGCGGCGGACCAGTGCCGGTCCGTGAAGGAACTTTCACAACCACTGGGCCATTCGGTGCGCGCGGCCGTCCACGACGGCGACACGCCGTTCGAGGAACGCGAGTGGATCCGCCAGTACGCCAACTACGTGCTGACCAACCCGGACATGCTGCACCGGGGCATCCTGCCGGCCCACCCCCGCTGGTCCTCCTTCCTCAAGTCGCTGAAGTACGTCGTCATCGACGAGTGCCACACCTACCGGGGCGTCTTCGGCTCGCACGTCGCCCAGGTGCTGCGCCGCCTGCGCCGCCTGTGCGCCCGCTACGGCGCCTCGCCCGTGTTCCTGCTGGCCTCCGCGACCGCCGCCGAGCCCGCGGTCGCCGCCCGCCGCCTCACCGGCGTGCCGGTCGTGGAGGTGGCCGACGACGCCTCACCGCGCGGTGAACTGGTGTTCGCCCTCTGGGAGCCGCCGCTGACCGAGCTGCACGGCGAGAAGGGCGCACCGGTCCGCCGTACGGCCACCGCCGAGGCCGCCGATTTGCTGACCGACCTCACCGTGCAGGGCATCCGCTCGGTCACCTTCGTACGCTCCCGGCGCGGCGCCGAGCTGATCTCCGTGATCGCCCAGGAACGCCTCGCCGAGGTCGACCGCTCGCTGGCCCGGCGTGTCGCGGCGTACCGGGGCGGCTACCTCCCCGAGGAGCGCCGCGCCCTGGAACGCGCCCTGCACTCCGGCGAACTGCTCGGCCTCGCGGCGACGAACGCCCTCGAACTCGGCGTGGACGTCTCCGGCCTGGACGCCGTGGTCATCGCCGGCTATCCGGGCACCCGGGCCTCCCTGTGGCAGCAGGCCGGACGCGCGGGGCGGTCCGGGCGGGGTGCCCTCGCCGTCCTGGTCGCCCGCGACGACCCCCTGGACACTTTCCTCGTCCACCACCCGGAGGCTCTCTTCGACCGGCCCGTGGAGTCCACCGTCCTCGACCCCGACAACCCCTACGTGCTCGCCCCGCACCTGTGCGCGGCGGCCGAGGAACTGCCGCTGACCGAGGAGGACCTGGACCTGTTCGGCCCGGCCACCGAGGAGCTGCTCCCGCAACTGGAGGCCGCGAAGCTGCTGCGCCGCCGGACGAAGGCCTGGCACTGGACCCGCCGGGAGCGGGCCGCCGACCTGACCGACATCCGGGGGCAGGGCGGCCGGCCGGTCCAGGTCGTCGAGGCCGGTACGGGCAGGCTGCTCGGCACGGTCGACGCGGGCGCGGCCCACACGAGCGTCCACGAGGGCGCGGTCCATCTGCACCAGGGCCTGACGTATCTCGTCCGCTCGCTCGACCTGGAGGACTCCGTCGCCCTGGTCGAGCGGGCAACGCCGACGTACACGACGGTGGCCAGGGACACGACGTCGATCTCCGTGTTGGAGACGGACACCGAGATCCCGTGGGGCGACGGCCGCCTGTGCTACGGCTCCGTCGAGGTCACCAACCAAGTGGTCTCCTTCCTGCGTCGGCGGGTCATCACCGGCGAAGTGCTGGGCGAGACGAAGCTCGACCTCCCTCCTCGTACGCTGCGCACCCGCGCGGTGTGGTGGACGGTCACCGAGGACCAGCTGGACCGGGCCCGGATCAACCCGGAGATCCTCGGTGGTGCCCTGCACGCCGCCGAGCACGCGTCGATCGGCATGCTGCCGCTCTTCGCGACCTGCGACCGCTGGGACATCGGCGGTGTGTCGATCCCGCTGCACCCCGACACGCTGCTGCCCACGGTCTTCGTCTACGACGGTCACCCGGGCGGTGCGGGCTTCGCGGAGCGCGCCTTCCACACCGCCCGCGCCTGGCTCACCGCCACCCGTCAGGCCATCGCCTCCTGCGAGTGCGACGCCGGCTGCCCCTCCTGCATCCAGTCCCCCAAGTGCGGCAACGGCAACGACCCCCTGCACAAGCGGGGCGCGGTACGACTCCTCACGGTGCTGCTGGAGGGCGCACCGGCGGAGAAGCCGGAGGGCTCGGAGGACGCCGCGGGGGCGGCCGGGACCGCTGAGGCGTAACCGGGCCCGACACGGAACGCGGTCCTGGTGCGGAACGCGGGCTTGAAGCGGAACGCGGGCTTGATGCGGAGCCGAGTCCTGTTCCGGCTCCGCGCCTGTTCCGGCTCCGCGCCTGATCCCGAACCCTGGCCGCATCCGGAACCCGGGCTGGTCACGGCGCCCCGGTCCCGCCCTGAGTCCGAGCCGGCCCCGGCGTCCCGAACCCGCCCGGAGCCGGCCCCGGGCGCGGAGGTTCCGCCGGACCCGCAGGCCCCGCCCTGGCCCTGATCTCCGCCGCGAACGGCCCTCGGCCCGACGCCACCGACACGTCCGACACCTCGCCGGTGATCACGCACCGTACGAGCCGTGTGCCCTGTGCCCGGGCCACCCGGTCCGCCCGGGCGCAGGCCGCCGTACCGCCCCGCGTCCAGTGGTCCGCCGCCGCGAGCGCCGCCAGATCCGCGCCGCCGGCCGCCCGGTGCCGGACCACGACGGCGTGTCCCAGGGCAAGGACGACGCCGAACACCACACACAGCACGGCGATCGCACCGACGCTCCAGACGGTCGCCGACCCCTGGTCGGAACACCGCGCGGGCCGCCGCCCGTCCGCCGGCCGCCGCTCCCGGAACCGGGCCCTCACGTCGCCGCCCCCACCGTCTCCTCCACCGCGGCGACGGCCTCCTCCCGTAGGTCGAAGGGCAGTCCGCGCAGGACCGGAGGCCTGGCCTCGACGACCACCCGGACCTGCTCGGCCTCCCGGCTCACCGTGACTCTCGCGCCGGGCGGTGCCGCCTCGCGGGTCACCTCGACGACGGCGTCAGGGGGATCCTGCCGGGCCGCCGCGCGGGCGCCCGCGCGCGCCGCGTCGACGCACTGGATCTGTGCCGCCACCACAAGCAGACCCCAGACCAGTGCCGTCGCGAACATCACCAGCACGGGCAGCACCATGGCCGACTCCGCCGTCACGAACCCGCGGTCCGCACGCCGCTCACACCCGGCCATCGAGTGCCTGTTGCACGATGTTCCGCAGCGCCGCGGCGACCGGTCCGCTGGTGACCACCTTGTAGAGCACGACGGAGAACGCCACCGCCGCCACGATGCCCATCGCGTACTCCGAAGTCACCATTCCGGTGTCCCTCCGTGCCGTACGCACCTTGCACACCAGGGCACGCAGTCGTGCCCGTACCGCCTGATACATCTCAACCCCCGTATGGAGTAGTCGTCTTGATCTTGTGAGTCCTGCCGCTACCGTCGGTCGTCTCCCGTCAGGCACCACCTCCTCCCAGCACCCCGCCCGCGAGTCCGATCACCACGGGCAGCACGCCGACCGTGATGAACGCGGGCAGGAAGCACAGCCCCACCGGCGCGCTGACCATGACGGCCGCCCGCCGGGCCCGTGCCGTCGCCGCGCGGGTCCACTCCGCGCGGGCCTCGGCGGCGAGCCGGGCCACGGGAGCGGCCAGGGGAAGTCCGGACACATCGGCCCGCTCCAGCAGTCGGGCCAGGTGCCGGGCGCCCGGCACCGACGCCAGCCGGCGCCATGCCGCGGCCGGTTCACCGCCGAGCCGTACCTCCGCCGCGCCCCGCGCCAGCGCCTCTCCGACCGGTCCGCCCAAGGTTTCTCCGACGGCCTGTGCGGCGAGTACCGGGCCGGCGCCGGCCTCGATGCAGGCGGACAGCAGGTCGGCGGCGAGCGGCAGTCGATGTTCCGCCCCGGCGGTGTCCGTCTCCCGCGCGTGCGGAGCGGCGGCCTTCTGCCGCAGACGCCACCACCACAGTCCGGCCGCGACGGCCGGCCCCGCCACCACTCCGGCGGGGCCCCCCACCAGCACCCATCCGGCGCCCGCCACGCCCGCGTACGGCAGCCAACTCCGCGCGGTGCGCAGCAGCGTGTGGTGCGAGGCGGTCGCCGTCCGTTCCAGGGCCAGTACCTCGGCCAGTCGCCGCCGTGCTCTCCGCTCGCGCCGCGCGCGGCCCCACCACCCCGCCAGCCAGGCGAGCGTGAACACCGTCCCCACCACTGCCCCCAGCCTGTGGACAAGGTCCCCGCTCATGCCGTCCCCTCCTCGGCGCCCCGCATGATCCGCAGCGCCCACCACAGCCCCAGGCCCTCCAGCACCCCGCCGACCGCCAGACAGACCAGTCCCGACGGTGTGTGCAGCAGGATGTGCAGCGGGTCGGCGCCGAGAGCCGCACCGAGGGCCAGGCCCACGACAGGGAGCCCGGCGAGCAGCACCGCCGTCGCGCGGGCGCCGGCCAACTGGGCGCGCAGGTCGGCCCGCTGGTCCCGTTCGGCGCACAGCGCCGCTTCCAGCCGGTCGAGTCCGGCCGCGAGCCCGGCTCCCTGGTCCACCGCCACCCGCCAGCACGCGGCGAGTCCCCGCAGCCCTTCGGCACCCGGCTGCCGTGCCGCCCTCGCGAGCGCCTCCGGGACGTCCCCGCCGAAGCGCGCCGCCGCGAGCACCGTCGCCTGCATGTCACCGAGCCCGCCGGAGTCCCGCGCGGCCGGCAGCAGCGCCTCACCCGGCTGCCGGCCGGCGCGCACCTCCCCGGCGAGCGCCCCGCACAACGCGATCACCGCGTCGCCGCGGCCCTCCCGCGCGCGGCGTTCCCCGGCGGCCCGCCGCACCCGCCTCAGCAAAGGCACCCCGGCCGCCCCCGCGACGACCGGCAGCAGCGACGCGCCCAGCACCGCCAGCACCAGGCCGGCGGCCAACGACCACCACTCGGCCCGCAGCCGCCCGCGCGTCCGCCCCCACGCGCGGGTCATCCTGGGCCACCCCGGCGGTCCGCTGCCCACCGCGCCTCCGCCGGCCAGCAGCAGCCGCGCCCGCCTGGCCCCGGCATGTCCTCCGCCCAGCAGCCAGGCCGCGGTCCCCAGGCACGCCACGGCCGCACCCGTCGACACGTCGGTCGTCCCGTTCATCCTCCGATCCCCTCGTCCGGTCCGCCGGTGTTCGCGTTCCGGAGCAGCTCCCGCAGGCGCTGCCATCCCCGCTCCCGGGTGAAGGCCTGCGGGCCCCACCGCAGCGCCGGCACCGTCCGCACCAGCCCAGACGGGTCCCGTTCCAGCACATGCACCTCCGCGATCCGCCGCCGTCCGCTCCGGTCGCGTACGAGGTGCAGCACCACCGAGAGGGCGGCCGCCGCCTGGCTGTGCAGGGCGAACCGGTCGAGTCCGGCGGCCGTACCGAGCGCCTCCAGCCGGGCCGGTACGTCGGTGGCGGCGTTGGCATGGACCGTTCCCGAACCGTCGTGGCCCGTGTTGAGGGCGGCCAGCAGATGGACCACCTCCGGGCCGCGCACCTCACCGACGACCAGCCGGTCCGGCCGCATCCGCAGCGCCTGCCGCACCAGGTCCTCCAGGGTGACCAGGCCCGCGCCCTCCTGGTTGGCGGGTCTGGTCTCCAGGCGCACGACGTGCGGGTGGTCGGGCCGCAGTTCCGCCGAGTCCTCGGCCAGGACGATGCGCTCGTCCGGCCCGGCCAGCCCCAGCAGCGCGCTCAGCAAGGTCGTCTTGCCGCTGCCGGTCCCCCCGCTGACGAGGAACGACAGCCGCGCGTCCAGCAGTGCCCGCAGCACGCGGTCCCCGCCCGGCGGGACCGTTCCGGCCGCCACGAGCTCGTCGAGGGTGAAGGCGCGCGGTCGTACGACCCGTAGCGACAGGCAGGTGCCGCCGACGGCCACCGGGGGCAGCACGGCGTGCAGTCTGGTCCCGTCGGGCAGCCGCGCGTCGACCCAGGGCCGGGCGTCGTCCAGGCGCCGGCCGGCCACGGCGGCGAGCCGCTGGGCGAGACGCCGGACGGCCGTCTCGTCGGAGAAGGCCACCTCGGTCAGTTCCAGCCCGCCGCCCCGGTCCACCCAGACCCGGTCCGGCGCCGACACCAGCACGTCGGTCACCGAGGGCTCGGACAGGAGCCGTTCCAGCGGCCCGCTGCCGACCAGCTCGGACCGCAACTGCTCGGCCGCTCCGAGCACCTCGGCGTCACCGAGCACCCGCCCCTGGTCCCGCAGCGCCTGCGCCACCCGCGCGGGCGTCGGCTCGGCCCCGCTCTCGGCCAGCCACCGCCGCACCCCGTCGAGCAGGCCGGGAGGCATGACCGTTCCGCTCGTCACCGGCCTCCTCATGCCGTCCTCGCCTCCGCCAGCGCCCGCTCCCAGAACTCCTTGCAGAAGCGGGCCAGCGGGCCCCGGCCCGAGGCCCCGGGCGGCCGGCCCGCCTCGTACGGGCGCCGCAGGGCGGGCTCGGCGGGCACGTCTCCGGCGAGGGGCAGCCCGAGCAGCCGGGCCACCTCACGGTCGTCCAGTCCCGGCGCGTACGGCCCGCGTACCGCCACCCGCAGATCACGCAGGACCATGCCCACGGCGGAGGCGACGCGGCCCGCCGCCGCGACGGCGCGCAGTTCCGCGGGGACCACGAGGAGCCCGAGGTCGAGCTGGGCGAGGACCTCGGCGACCCCGTCGTCGACGCGGCGCGGCAGGTCGACCACGACGGTGCCGCCCCCGCGCCGCGCCGCGGCGAGCACCGCGCGTACGGCCCTGGGCGGTACGGCGAGACAGTCGCCGCGGTCCCAGCTGAGCACCCTCAGCGAGTGCAGTTCCGGCAGTGACTCCTCCAGGGCGCCGCCACCGACCCGGCCGTGTGACGCGGCGAACGCCGGCCAGCGCAGCCCTTTGGCCGTCTCGCCCCCGAGGGCCACGTCGAGTCCGCCGCCCAGCGGGTCGGCGTCCACGAGAAGGGTGCGCAGTCCCTCACGCGCGGAGGTGACGGCGAGCGCGCACGCGAGCGTGGACGCCCCGGCGCCGCCCCGGCCGCCGATGACACCGACGGTCAGGGCGGGCCGTCCGACGCCTTCGGCCACGTCGGCGATGCGGTCGACCAGCCACTGCTCGCCGTCGGGCAGCATCAGCACGTGGTCGGCGCCGATCTCGACGGCCCGCCGCCAGACCCCGGAGTCGTCCTGGTCGCGGCCGACCAGCACCACTCCCGGCCTGCGTGTCGCTCCGCGCACCCGTCGCGCGGCGTCGTCCCCGACCAGGACGAGTGGTGCGGCCTCCCAGCTGCCCCTTGGTTCCGGCACCGTGTGATGGACCTCCGGCGTGGCGCCGGCCGCCGCGCACAGGCGCAGCAGGTCGTCGAGGAGTCCGGCGTCCTCGGTGAGGATCAGCGGTGCGCCCGGCCGGCCTCCTCCGGTGGCCGGCGGCGGATCGTGGGTGATGGTTCCGGACATGTTCGTCCCCCTTTGCTGCATCTCTCGCGCAGCCCCTGCGGCCCCGCGATTCCCAGACGTGTGAAGAGCCGGCAAGCGGTTCTTCTTTGAACGGCCGGCGGAAACCGGCCGTACGCGGCCCGACAAACGGAACCGGGTGCGAACTCGCGGCGAGCGGGCGCGTCGGAATCACGATGCGGCGATCCGGAAAAACATGTGGATCTTGGTCGATAACTGTGGACGGGGCGACGCCTGTGAATATCGCGGTCACCCAAACCGGTGAGTCCCGCACACCTCCTGTGCGACTTCCGCAGAGCAGTCCGACGACTACCGCGGGTAACTATTCATGTACATGACATATAGCCGTGCGCACGGCACCGGCACGGTGCACCAACCGCGAGGAGAATGAGGAAAACCCACCCGGACATGCGACGACCCCCGCCGGGGGGGAGAGCGGGGGTCGTCCCCACGGCCGACTCGGGGGGGGGAGGAGTCGGACCGGGTTAGACACGGTCGCGAACGATCCGTGACTTCCATGGTGTACCCGAGAGCCCTCTCAGGCAAACCCACACGCCCCACCTTACGCCGAATGGGCTGCGCCTATGCTCAAGGACGTGGAAAACCACTCGATGCCCCGCACAGCCGCCTTCTTTGACCTGGACAAGACGGTCATTGCGAAGTCGAGCACGCTCACGTTCAGCAAGTCGTTCTATCAAGGCGGCCTGATCAACCGCAGGGCTGTCCTGCGCACCGCGTACTCCCAGTTCGTGTTCCTGGCCGGCGGCGCCGATCACGACCAGATGGAGCGGATGCGCAAGTACCTGTCCGCACTGTGCCGCGGCTGGAACGTGCAGCAGGTCAAGGAGATCGTCGCCGAGACGCTGCACGACCTGATCGACCCGATCATCTACGACGAGGCCGCCACCCTCATCGAGCAGCACCACACCGCGGGACGCGACGTCGTGATCGTGTCCACGTCGGGCGCCGAGGTGGTCGAGCCGATCGGCGAACTGCTCGGCGCGGACCGGGTGGTGGCCACCCGTATGGTCGTAGGCGACGACGGGTGCTTCACCGGCGAGGTGGAGTACTACGCGTACGGCCCGACCAAGGCCGAGGCGGTCCGGGAGCTGGCCGAGTCGGAGGGCTACGACCTGGCCCGGTGTTACGCCTACAGCGACTCGGTGACCGATGTGCCGATGCTGGAGTCCGTGGGCCACCCGCACGCCGTGAACCCCGACCGCGCACTGCGCCGGGAGGCACTCGCGCGGGAGTGGCCGATCCTCGACTTCCACCGGCCGGTACGGCTCAAACAGCGCTTCCCCGCGTTCTCCGTACCGCCGCGCCCCGCCCTGGTCGCGGCGGCCGCCATAGGCGCCGCGGCGGCCACCGCGGGCCTCGTCTGGTACGCGAGCCGGCGCCGTACGACGGTCGCCTGACCGTCTCCCGCGCGAGCCCTCCCGCCGATCGCCGGCCGCGAACGCCCCGTCGGCGCCCGTTTGGGTCGGCTTTGAGGCCAAAAGCAAAGAAGCAGGGTGAGGACTTCCGCTTGCTTCGCACCCGGAGTACAAAGGATTTAACGGCCCGCGAGACCAAGGGCATCCGCGAGGATCACCCTCACCAACGCATGTGTGGCCCCACGGACCGAGCATGAACACCGGGAACCCACGCGACGTCGACCCGTCGATTACGGGCCAGCCGCACCAGGTGACGGGCGAAGTTCCCGACCTGATGGGCACATATCGAGGACGCCTGGTAACGCGGTGGACATGCCAGCGGCGGTACGAGTACTCGTACCGCCGCATTTCTGCCGGGTTCTTCTCCGGTCCCTCCTACGCGGCCCCGCGCTGGAGCGCCTCGCACACGGCCGTCGACTCGCGCGCCCCCAGCTCGACCGCGCGCCCGCAATGGGCGATCCAGGCCGCCACGCCCTCGGGGGTACCGGAGACATATCCCTCCAGCGCCCTGATGTAGGCCTCCTGGCCCAGCTCGGCGTGCCCGACCTCCGCCGGGCAGACCGACTTGGGGTCGAGACCGCTGCCGACCAGGACGATGCGTTCGGCCGTACGCGCGACCAGGCCGTTGTGGGAGGTGAAGGGGCGCAGCGCGAGAAGTTCGCCGTGCACGACGGCCGCCGTCACCAGCGCCGGGGCGGAACCTCCCGCGACGATCAGCTCGGACAGCCCGTCCAGTCGGCCGTGCGCCTCCGCCGCGCCCGGCAGACCGAGTCCGATCAGGGGCTCGTCGACCGGCTCGCCCTCCTGCCGGGGACGCCCGACCCGCTCGGCCTTGTCGGCCGCCGCGACCAGGTGCAGCCGGGCCAGGACCCGCAGGGGCGACTGCCGCCAGATGGACAGCAACTGCCCCGCCTCGGCGGTCAGCCGCAGTGCCGCGCCCATCGTGCGGGCGCCGTCGTCGCCGCTGAAGTCGCTGCGCCGGCGCACCTCCTCCAGGGCCCAGTCCGCGCCCGACAGCGCCGCCGAGCCACGGGCGCCGCGCAGCGCCGCCTCGGAAGTGATCTCGTTGCTGCGCCGCCGCATGACCCGGTGCCCGTAGACCCGGTCCACGGCCTTGCGCACGGACTCCACGGAGTCGGCCACTCCGGGCAGGGAGCCCAGGGCGGCGAGCGGGTCGTCGGTCGCGCCTGTCGTACTCATGAGTACGACACTACGCACCTCCGGCGCCCGCCCCACGAAGGAGTGGTCTTCTTCACGCCCCACTGCCACATATAGCTACTACTCCATTACGCTTGGTGAACATGAAAATTGCTTTCGTGGGGAAGGGCGGCAGCGGAAAGACGACCCTGTCCTCCCTGTTCATCCGTCATCTCGCGGCCGTCGGCGCCCCGGCCGTCGCGGTGGACGCCGACATCAACCAGCACCTCGGGGCCGCACTGGGCCTGGACGAGGCGGAGGCGGCCGCGCTGCCCGCGCTGGGAGAGCACCTGCCGCTGATCAAGGAGTATCTGCGCGGCACCAATCCGCGCATCGCGTCCGCCGAGACGATGATCAAGACCACTCCGCCCGGTGAGGGCTCCCGGCTGTTGCGGGTGTGCGAGGACAATCCGGTCTACGACGCCTGTGCGCGGCCGGTGGAACTCGACGGCGGGGCCGTCCGTTTGATGGTCACCGGCCCCTTCACCGACGCCGACCTGGGGGTCGCCTGCTACCACTCCAAGACCGGAGCCGTGGAGCTGTGCCTGAACCACCTGGTGGACGGCCCCGGCGAGTACGTCGTGGTCGACATGACAGCCGGCTCGGACTCCTTCGCCTCCGGCATGTTCACCCGCTTCGACATCACGTTCCTCGTGGCCGAGCCGACCCGGAAGGGGGTCTCCGTCTACCGCCAGTACAAGGAGTACGCCCGCGACTTCGGCGTCACCCTGAAGGTCGTCGGCAACAAGGTGCAGGGCCCGGACGACCTCGACTTCCTCCGCGCGGAGGCCGGGGAGGACCTGTTGGTGACGGTGGGGCACTCGGACTGGATCCGGGCCATGGAGAAGGGCCGGCCGCCCCGGTTCGACCTCCTGGAGGAGCCCAACCGGGACGCGCTGCGCCTGCTGCACTCGGCCGCCGACGCGACGTACGAGTCGCGGGACCGCGAGCGTTACACCCGCCAGATGGCGCACTTCCATCTGAAGAACGCCCGGTCGTGGGGCGACGAGCGCACCGGGGTCGACCTGGCGGCCCAGATCGACCCCGGCTTCGTGCTCGGCGAGAACGTCACGGCGTCCGCCTGACGCTCACCGCTTCCCGGCCGGGGCTCCGGGCACCCCCTTGGGGGCCGGCGCGGAATCGCCGGACAGGAAGGGCTTCCAGCCCTTCTTCGGGGCCTCGCCGACGTCCAGCGTGCGCAGTTTCGCCAGGGTCCCCGGGTCCTGGGCGTCCAGCCAGTCCACCAACTGCCGGAAGGAGACACAGCGCACGTCGGACTTGGTGCACACCTCCTCGACGACCTCCTCGACGGCCCGCATGTAGGTGCCGCCGTTCCAGGACTCGAAGTGGTTGCCGATGATCAGGGGCGCCCTGTTGCCCTTGTAGGCCCGCTCGAAGCCCCGGAGGAGGCCGTCCCTCATCTGGTCGCCCCACATCTCGTGCTTGGCGGGGTCGCCCTGGGTGGTGGTGCCGGACTGGTTGACCATGAAGTTGTAGTCCATGGTGAGCTGTTCGAAGGAGTGCCCGGGGAAGGGCACGAGCTGCATCGACAGGTCCCACAGGCCCTGCTTCTTCTTCGGCCACACCTGGTCGTTGACCCCGCTGGTGTCATAGCGGAAGCCCAGGTCGCGGGCGGCCTTCATGAAGTTCTTCTGTCCCTCCAGGCAGGGGGTGCGGGCGCCGATCAGCTCCTTGTCGTAGTCGAAGGGCAGCGGGGCCGAGTTCTTCATGCCGGTGTTGGTCTTCCAGGTCTTCACGAAGCGCTTGGCCTGGGCGATCTCCTCCTTCCACTCCGCCACCGACCATTCGCCGACCCCACCGCCGCTGCCGCAGAAGTGCCCGTTGAAATGGGTACCGATCTCGTTGCCCTCGAGCCACGCGAGGCGCAGCTGCTTCACGGTGTCGGCGATGCCCTCCTGGTCGTTGAAGCCGATGTCGGAGCGGCCCGGGGAGTGCTGCGGCGGGCGGTACAGATCGCGTTTCTCCTCCGGCAGCAGGTACACGCCGCTCAGGAAGTACGTCATGGTCGCGTTGTTCTCCTTGGCGACCTTGCGGAAATGCGAGAAGAGCTTCTGGCCGTCCTCGCCCGCGCCGTCCCAGGAGAAGACCACGAACTGCGGGGGCTTCTCACCGTGCTTCAGCCGCTCGGGCCGGGACAGGTGCGGCTGTGCCCCGGTGTACGCGGTGGAGCCGTCGCCGATCAGCCGGACGACGTTCTTCGGTGCCGGAGCCGGCTTGGCCTTCTCCTGGTCACGCGCCTGCTCGCCGGCGCTGTCGGCGCCGGTCCCGCAGCCGGCGAGCGAGGCGACGCATACCGCGGCGATCACAGTGCCCGTGGCGATTCCGTGGGTGGCGGCCATCCGCCCACCTTCTTCCTTCTCTCGGGCCGAGCTCGATGAGGGCTTCGTCTGGTGCAGTGCCGGTCCAGGCCGACAGCGCCGTCAAAGTCGCACGGAACGAAGAAGGAATTAATACGACAAGCCGATGAAATAGCTGCATCACTCGCTGGAGTGATTGATTCACCCATTTGCCCAGAAAGTCTATGCCAGTCCTTTACTCTCAATTACGATCTGTTTACGGATTGTTGATGTGTGAGAGAAGGAAAGCCATGTCAGCCTGCGTTCCCGCCCGTGCCGCCGACTCGGATCGGACCGAGCGCGCCCACCCGCCCCACAGCCCGCCACCGACCGACCCCCCGCGCCGGCGTATCGCGGGAGCCGACCTGTCGGCCTCGATCGCGGTCTTCCTGATCGCCCTCCCGCTGTCCCTCGGCATCGCCCTCGCCACCGGCGCGCCGCTCCAGGCCGGCCTGGTCGCCGCCGCCGTGGGCGGAATCGTCGTCGGGCGGATCGGCGGCTCCCCGCTCCAGGTGAGCGGTCCCGCCGCCGGACTCACCGTCGTCACCGCCGACCTCATCCAGCACTACGGCTGGCGGACGACCTGCGCCATCACCGTCCTCGCCGGTATCTCCCAGCTCGGTCTCGGCTGCCTGCGCGTGGCACGCGGCGCGCTCGCCGTGAGCCCCGCGATCGTGCACGGCATGCTCGCCGGCATCGGCGTCACCATCGCCGTCGCCCAGCTGCACATCGTCCTCGGCGGCACCCCGCAGAGCTCCGTCCCCGACAACCTCCTCGCCCTCCCGGCCCAGTTGGCGAACCTGCACCCCGCGGCCCTGTCGGTGAGCCTGCTGACACTGGCCCTGCTGCTGCTCTGGCCCCGGATCCCGGGCCGCGCCGGACGCGTTCTCCGCGCGGTTCCGGCAGCACTCGTCGCCGTCGCCGGAGCCACCGCGGCCGCCGCCGCGGCCGGCCTCGTCCTGCCCAAGGTGGACCTGCCGTCCTGGCGCAACCACGCCCTGGCCGGACTGCCCGAGGGACCCGTGCTCGGCCTCGCCGCCGCCGTGCTCACCACGACGCTGGTGTGCAGCGTGCAGTCGCTGCTCGGCGCCGTGGCTGTGGACAAGCTGGTGTCCGGCCGCCCCGGTACCGGCCAGGTCGGACGCTCCGACCTGGACCGTGAACTGCTCGGTCAGGGCGCGGCCAACATCGTCTCCGGCTCGCTCGGCGGGCTCCCGGTGGCCGGAGTGGCGGTCCGCAGTTCCGCGAATGTCAAAGCGGGTGCCGTGAGCCGGAACTCCACGATGCTGCACGGCGTTCTCGTAGTGATCGCCGCGCTGCTGATGGTCCCGCTCCTGGAGCTCATCCCGCTCGCCTCGCTCGCCGCCCTGGTGATGGCCGTCGGCATCCAGATGGTGTCCCTGCACCACATCCGCACGGTGACCCGCCACCGCGAAGTCCCGGTCTACGCCGTGACCACCCTCGGCGTCGTGTCCCTCGGCGTCCTGGAGGGCGTGGCACTGGGCATCGCCGTCGCCGTCGGCGTGGCCCTGCACCGGCTCACCCGCACCCGGATCACGCATGAGGAGGAGGAAGGAGTCCATCACGTACACGTACGAGGTCAGTTGACGTTCCTCGCGGTGCCACGGCTCAGCCGGGCCCTGCACCTCGTCCCCCAGGGGGCCGACGTGGTCGTGGCGTTGGACGGCTCCTTCATGGACCACGCGGCGTACGAGACGCTGCAGGACTGGCAGAGCACGTACACCGCGCGGGGAGGCACCGTCGAGATCACCGGCCGCCGCGCCGGGGTCCGGATCGCCGAGCCCGCCGCCCTCACCTCCGGGCACCCGCCCGACGGAAGCGATGAGGCCGACGTGTCCGACGCCGACTGCCGCTGCCGGCCCTGGACGGCTTGGCGCAACCACCAGTGCGAACGCCCACGCCCCCTGCCGGGCGGCGACCCACGGCCGGGCGGAACCGACGGCACGGAGGGAGCGGACGGAACGGAGGGAGCCCATGAGAGTGAACCGGAGCCGGCCGGAACCGGCGGCCACGAACTGCGGCGCGGCATCAGCGCGTTCCAGCGCAACACCGCTCCCCTGGTGCGCGGTGAGCTGGCCCGGCTGGCGCGCGAGGGACAGCGGCCCGGACAGCTGTTCCTGACCTGCGCCGACTCCCGGGTGGTCACCTCGATGATCACGGCCAGTGGTCCGGGAGACCTGTTCGTGGTGCGCAATGTCGGCAACCTCGTGCCGCCGCCCGGCGCGGAGAGCGGCGACGACTCGGTGTCGGCCGCCATCGAATACGCCGTGGAGGTACTGGCGGTCCGGTCGATCACGGTGTGCGGGCACTCGGGGTGCGGTGCGATGCAGGCACTGCTCGACACCGAGCCGGACGGCACCCGCACACCGTTGAGACGCTGGCTGCGGCACGGCCGGCCGAGCCTGCAGCGCATGGGCGACGGCAGCCTGCCCCCGTCACGGCTGGCCGGGCGGACCCCCACCGACGCGGTCGAGCAGCTCTGCCTGACGAACGTGGTGCAGCAGCTGGAGCATCTGCGCGCCCATGAATCGGTGGCCCGAGCCATGAAGGACGGGGCCCTGGAGCTGCACGGCATGTACTTCCACGTGGGTGAGGCCCAGGCGTATCTCCTCACCGAACGGGACGAGGAGAAGGTGTTCGACCGGGTCCGGTCCGCGGACCTGGCGAGGTGAGGCGACCCGTCCGGGTGTGAGAGGCGTTACACACCTTGAACCGGCTTACGCCGGGGCCCGTGGGAAGAGGTGTCGCACACCGCGCCACTCCACCCGACAGGTCTAAACCAATTTTCCGTCGGCCCTTGTCAGCGCACCCTTGGGTCTGATGAGCTGTGGCCTGGGACACAACGGACACCCTGGGAAAGGCAGATGCCGTGAGCAATGAAAGCCTGGCCAACCTTCTCGGCGAGGAGATGGGACGATGAACGAGAGTTCTTCCCTCTCCAACCTGCTGAAGGAGGAGCGTCGCTTCACGCCCCCCGCCGACCTGGCCGCGAACGCCAACGTCACCGCGGAGGCGTATGAACAGGCCAAGGCTGACAGGCTCGGCTTCTGGGCCGAGCAGGCCCGCCGGCTGACCTGGACCACCGAGCCCACCGAGAC
Source organism: Streptomyces sp. NPDC051740 (assembly GCF_044453165.1). NCBI lineage: Bacteria > Bacillati > Actinomycetota > Actinomycetes > Kitasatosporales > Streptomycetaceae > Streptomyces > Streptomyces sp. NPDC051740. The sequence goes on from NZ_JBITCL010000015.1 coordinate 128,024, forward strand.
CCTGGACTGGTCGAACCCGCCGTTCGCCAAGTGGTTCAAGGACGGCGAGCTCAACGTCGCCTACAACTGCGTGGACCGGCACGTGGAGGCCGGGCACGGCGACCGGGTCGCCATCCACTTCGAGGGCGAGCCGGGCGACAGCCGCGCCCTCACCTACGCCCAGCTCAAGGACGAGGTCTCCAAGGCCGCCAACGCCCTGCTGGAGCTGGGCGTCCAGGCCGGCGACCGGGTCGCCGTCTACATGCCGATGATCCCGGAGACCGCGGTCGCGATGCTGGCCTGCGCCCGCATCGGCGCCGCGCACTCCGTCGTCTTCGGCGGCTTCTCGGCGGACGCGCTCGCCACCCGTATCCAGGACGCCGACGCGCGCGTCGTCATCACGGCCGACGGCGGTTACCGGCGCGGCAAGCCCTCCGCGCTCAAGCCGGCCGTGGACGAGGCGGTCGCCAAGGCCGGCACCGTCGAGCACGTCCTCGTCGTCCGCCGCACCGGCCAGGACGTCGCCTTCACCGAGGGCCGCGACGTGTGGTGGCACGACCTGGTGGAGCGGCAGAGCCCCGAGCACACCCCTCAGGCGTTCGGGGCCGAGCACCCGTTGTTCATCCTCTACACCTCGGGGACGACGGGTAAGCCGAAGGGCATCCTGCACACCTCCGGCGGCTATCTGACCCAGACGGCGTACACGCACTGGTCGGTCTTCGACCTCAAGCCTGAGACCGACGTGTACTGGTGCACGGCCGACGTCGGCTGGGTCACCGGGCACTCCTACATCGTCTACGGCCCGCTCGCCAACGGCGCCACCCAGGTGATGTACGAGGGCACGCCGGACACCCCGCACCAGGGCCGCTTCTGGGAGATCGTGCAGAAGTACGGCGTGACGATCCTCTACACGGCGCCCACCGCGATCCGCACGTTCATGAAGTGGGGCGACGACATCCCCGCCAAGTTCGACCTCGGCAGCCTGCGCGTGCTGGGCTCGGTGGGCGAGCCGATCAACCCCGAGGCGTGGATCTGGTACCGCAAGAACATCGGCGCCAACCGCACCCCGGTGGTGGACACCTGGTGGCAGACCGAGACCGGCGGCATCATGATCTCGCCGCTGCCGGGCGTGACCGACGCCAAGCCGGGCTCCGCCCAGACCCCGCTGCCCGGCATCGCCGCGACCGTCGTCGACGACGAGGCGAACGAGGTGCCCGACGGCGGCGGTGGCTACCTGGTCCTCACCGAGCCGTGGCCGTCGATGCTGCGCACCATCTGGGGCGACGACCAGCGGTTCATCGACACCTACTGGTCGCGCTTCGAGGGCAAGTACTTCGCCGGCGACGGCGCCAAGAAGGACGACGACGGCGACATCTGGCTGCTCGGCCGGGTCGACGACGTCATGCTGGTGTCCGGGCACAACATCTCCACCACCGAGGTCGAGTCCGCGCTCGTCTCGCACCCGTCGGTCGCCGAGGCGGCCGTGGTCGGCGCCGCGGACGAGACGACCGGCCAGGCGATCGTCGCCTTCGTGATCCTGCGCGGTACGGCGGCGGAGACCGAGGACCTCGTCGGTGAGCTGCGCAACCACGTGGGCGCCACGCTCGGCCCGATCGCCAAGCCCCAGCGGGTCCTGCCGGTGGCCGAGCTGCCGAAGACCCGCTCCGGCAAGATCATGCGCCGCCTGCTGCGGGACGTCGCGGAGAACCGCCAGCTCGGCGACGTCACCACGCTGACCGACAGCGCGGTCATGGACCTCATCCAGGCCAAGCTCCCGGCGGCGCCCAGCGAGGACTGAGCGGGCAGGACGGCGGCACCCGGCGCACCCCCTGCACCCCCTGCGCCGGGTGCCGCCATGTGCTCCTGGTGCGCCTCAGGAGCACGTTAGCTAAACTAAGCAAAAAGCTGTCTCATGGGGCGCCGGGAAGTCTGGTCGGCACACGATTCGTGCTGCCCGTCGACCAGAGGACCACCCCCGTGACCGCGCCCCGCACCCCCAGCCCCCGCAAGGCCTTCGGCCGTCTCTCCCTGCCCGAGCGGTCGTACGTCGCGGACGCGCTGCGCACCGAGACGGTCGGCGGCGTCCTGCTCCTCCTCGCCGCCGTCGCCGCGCTGATCTGGGCGAACATACCCGACCTGCACGACAGCTACGAGAGCGTCAGCCACTTCCACTTCGGCCCCGAGGCCCTCGGGCTGAACCTGTCCGTCGCGCACTGGGCCGCCGACGGACTGCTCGCGGTCTTCTTCTTCGTCGCGGGGATCGAACTCAAACGCGAACTCGTCGCCGGTGATCTGCGCGACCCCAAGGCCGCCGCGCTCCCCGTCGTCGCCGCCCTGTGCGGCATGGCCGTACCGGCGCTGGTCTACACGCTCACCAGCGGCGTGGGCGGCGGCTCCCTGGCCGGCTGGGCCGTGCCCACCGCCACCGACATCGCCTTCGCGCTCGCCGTGCTCGCCGTCATCGGCACCTCCCTGCCCAGCGCGCTGCGCGCCTTCCTGCTCACCCTCGCCGTCGTCGACGACCTGTTCGCCATCCTGATCATCGCGGTCTTCTTCACCGACGACCTGAACTTCGCGGCGCTCGGCGGCGCCGTCGCGGGCCTGGCCGTCTTCTGGCTGCTGCTGCGCAAGGGCGTACGCGGCTGGTACGTGTACGTGCCGCTCGCGCTGGTCGTGTGGGCGCTGATGTACAACAGCGGCATCCACGCCACCATCGCCGGTGTCGCCATGGGCCTGATGCTGCGCTGCCACCGCCACGAGGACGAGGAGCACTCCCCCGGCGAGCACATCGAGCACCTCGTCCGGCCGCTCTCGGCGGGTCTCGCGGTGCCGCTGTTCGCCCTGTTCAGCGCGGGCGTGGCGATCTCCGGCGGCGCCCTCGCGGACGTGTTCACCCAGCCCGAGACGCTCGGCGTGGTGCTCGGACTCGTCGTCGGCAAGACGCTCGGCATCTTCGGCGGTACGTGGCTGACGGCACGCTTCACCAGGGCGTCGCTCAGTGACGACCTCGCCTGGGCGGACGTGTTCGCGGTGGCGACCCTCGCCGGGATCGGTTTCACCGTCTCGCTGCTCATCGGGGAACTCGCCTTCGAGGACGACGCGACGATGACCGACAGCGTCAAGGCGGCCGTCCTGGCCGGCTCGCTGATCGCCACCGCCGTCGCGACCGTGCTGCTGAAGATACGGAACGCCAAGTACCGCAGGCTGACCGAGGAAGAGGAGCGCGACGAGGACCTCAGCGGCATACCTGACGTCTACGAGCAGGACGACCCGGCGTACCACCTGCGCATGGCGGAGATCCACGAGCGGAAGGCCGCCGAGCACCGACGGCTCGCCCGGGAGAAGGCCGCCGAGCGGGACGCGCTTGCCGAAGTGACGGGCGGGGCAGGCGAGGAGCACAACGGTCCGGCATGATCTGACGAGACGGTACAAAAGACTGAACCGTACGCGCGGACACAGAGCGTACGCAGGAGAGGGAGACCGCGATGAGCGCACCCGACGGCAGCCCGGTCGGCGCCGAACGCAGCATCGGCCAGCTGTTCGCCTCGGCGACGGCCGACATGTCGGCGCTGGTGCACGACGAGATCGCGCTGGCGAAGGCGCAGCTCAAGCAGGACGTCAAGAAAGGCGCGACCAGCGGCGGCCTGTTCACGCTGGCCGGCCTGGTGCTCCTGTTCTCCCTGCCGATGCTGAGCTTCGCCCTCGCCTACGGCATCCGCACCTGGAGCGACTGGAACCTCGCGGTCTGCTTCCTGCTGTCCTTCCTGGCGAACTGCATCGTGGCCGGCCTCCTCGGCCTGATCGGCGTCGTCTTCGCGAAGAAGGCGAAGAAGGGCCGGGGCCCGCAGAAGGTCGCCGCCTCCATGAAGGAGACGGCGGGCGTGCTGCAGAAGGCCAAGCCGCACCCGCGCCCCGAACTGCCCGAGGACCGGGCCCCCCAGGCCATCGAGGCTGTGGCACGCTCATCTTCATGACGGATCCCGCCACCCCTCCGGCGCAACCCGCTTCGGCCGTACGCCTCGACATCCCGGGCAGCACCGGACTGACGCACCGGGACGTCGCCGCCAACGGCGCCCGCTTCCACATCGCGGAGCTGGGCGACGGCCCCCTGGTGCTGCTGCTGCACGGCTTCCCGCAGTTCTGGTGGACCTGGCGGCACCAGCTGACGGCGCTCGCCGACGCCGGTTTCCGGGCCGTCGCCATGGACCTGCGGGGCGTCGGCGGCAGCGACCGCACACCGCGCGGCTACGACCCGGCCAACCTCGCGCTGGACATCACCGGGGTGATCCGCTCCCTCGGCGAGCCGGACGCCGCGCTGGTCGGGCACGACCTGGGCGGCTATCTGGCGTGGACGGCCGCGGCGATGCGCCCCAAGCTCGTACGGCGGCTCGCGGTCGCCTCCATGCCGCATCCGCGGCGCTGGCGCTCGGCGCTGGTCTCCGACGCCAGGCAGTCCGCCGCCCTGTCCCACATCTGGGGATTCCAGCGGCCCTGGATCCCGGAGCGCCGGCTCACCGCGGACGACGGGGCGCTGGTGGCCGAGCTCATCCGGGACTGGTCCGGGCCGCATCTGCCGGACGAGGAGGCGCTGGAGAACTACCGGCGGGCGATGTGCATCCCGTCCACGGCGCACTGCTCGATCGAGCCGTACCGCTGGATGGTGCGCTCCCTGGCCCGCCCGGACGGCATCCAGTTCAACCGCAGGATGAAGCGCCCGGTGCGGGTGCCGACGCTGCATCTCCACGGCTCGCTGGATCCGGTGGTGCGCACGCGCAGTGCCGCGGGGTCCGGGGAGTACGTCGAAGCGCCTTACCGCTGGAGGCTGTTCGACGGGCTGGGGCACTTCCCGCACGAGGAGGATCCGGTCGCTTTCTCCACCGAACTGATCAATTGGCTGAAGGATCCCGAACCCGATCGATGACCGAATCGAGCACTTGTCTGACGATCGGCCAATTGCCTGGCGCATAGGCCAATTGAGGGCGCGCGAGGCGGTTATCGACCTTGGGGCGGGGGCAGACGTCGGGGTATGGGCTGGACGCACGACTACAGTGACGCAAGCCGCGACCGCCGCACGGCGGGCGGTATGGGTTCCCACCAGCGAGGCGGTGCACCACAGATGGCAGGTACGGACCTCAGGGTGGGAATCCCGCGCATCCTCCGCCGCAGGGCGCGTTGGGTCTCCGTCCGCCTGCGCCACCCCCGCGGCTGACCTCCGACCTCACCTCACAGCGCGCAACTGTCGCTGTCCACCTGCTGGTTCGCGGTACGGCCCGCGGCGATGTCCTCCTGGATCTCGTCCACGGTGAGCGCGTAACCCGTCTCGGCGTCGTCGAGCGACTTCGCGAAGACCACGCCGTAGACCTCCCCCTCCGGGGTGAGCAGCGGGCCGCCCGAGTTGCCCTGACGGACCGTCGCGTACAGGGAGTACACGTCACGACGGACCGTGCCGCGGTGGTAGATGTCGGGGCCGTTGGCCGTGATGCGTCCACGCAGACGCGCGGCACGGACGTCGTACGCCCCGTTCTCCGGGAAGCCGGCGACGATCGCGCCGTCGCCGCTGCTCGCGTCCTCGGTGGTGAACCGCAGCGCGGGCGCCTTCAGATCGGGTACGTCGAGGACGGCGATGTCGCGCTTCCAGTCGTAGAGGACGACCGTCGCGTCGTACTTCTTGCCCTCGCCGCCTATCTGCACGGTCGGCTCGTCGACGCCGCCCACGACATGCGCGTTGGTCATGACACGGCGCTCGGCGAAGACGAAACCGGTGCCCTCCAGGACCTTGCCGCAGCTCACGGCGGTGCCCATCACCTTGACGATGGAGCGCTGCGCGCGCAGGGCGACGGGACTGCTCGCCAGGGCCGGGTCCGGGGGCTGTACGTCCGTGATCGGCTCGCTGGCGAAAGGGCTGAAGACCTGCGGGAAGCCGTTCTGCGCGAGGACGGAGGAGAAGTCGGCGAACCAGGTGTCGGCCTCGCCGGGCAGCGCCCGGGAGACCCCGAGCAGCACCTTGGAGCCGCGGACCTCCTTGCCGAGCGTCGGCAGCGTCGTACCGGCGAGGGCCGAGCCGATCAGCCAGGCGACCAGGAGCATCGCGACGACGTTGACAAGTGCGCCGCCCGTCGCGTCCAGCGCGCGGGCCGGGGACCAGGTGATGTAGCGGCGCAGTTTGTTGCCGAGGTGGGTGGTCAGGGCCTGGCCGACGGAGGCGCAGACTATGACGACGACGACCGCGACGACGGCGGCCGTCGTACCGACCTCGGAGTCGTCCGTGAGGGCGTCCCAGATGACGGGCAGCGTGTAGACGGCGGCGAGACCGCCGCCCAGGAAGCCGATCACCGACAGGATGCCGACGACGAAGCCCTGGCGGTAGCCGACAACCGCGAACCACACGGCGGCGAGGAGCAACAGGATGTCCAGCACGTTCACCGCTTCAAGCCTCGCCTCGTCCGACCCAGCACGGCGCCCACCCTGTCATGACCGCCAGTCCAGCGGGACCCGCCTGTCCCGGTCCCAGGGCCGCTCCCACCCCGCGAAGTGCAGCAACCGGTCGATGACCCCGGCGGTGAAGCCCCATACGAGGGCCGATTCGACCAGGAACGCCGGACCCTGGTAACCGCTGGGGTGGACCGTGGTCGCACGGTTGTCCGGGTGGGTGAGATCCGCCACCGGGACGGTGAACACCCGCGCGGTCTCGTTCGGGTCGACGACCCCCACCGGACTGGGTACGCGCCACCAGCCGAGCACGGGTGTGACGACGAAGCCGCTGACCGGGATGTAGAGCTTCGGCAGTACGCCGAAGAGCTGGACGCCGGACGGGTCGAGCCCGGTCTCCTCCTCGGCCTCGCGCAGGGCGGCCCGCAGCGGGCCGTCGCCGTGCGGGTCGCCGTCCTCGGGGTCGAGGGCGCCACCGGGGAAGGACGGCTGTCCGGCGTGCGAGCGCAGTGAGCTGGCGCGCTCCATGAGCAGCAGCTCCGGGCCGCGCTCGCCGTCACCGTCGCCGAAGAGGATGAGGACGGCGGACTGGCGCCCCGTGCCGTTCTCCGGGGGCAGGAAGCGGCTCAGCTGTGTCGGTCCGACCGTCTCCGCCGCGTGGACCACCGGGTCCAGCCAGGAGGGCAGCCCTTCCCTGCTGAGCGTCACCGGGCCGCCCTGGGTACCGCTCGTCCGCGTCATCGCCACCCCCGTCGTCCGGCCGCGTCCCTCGGGTCCAACGCCCGGCGGCCCCGAGATCGTTCCGCCCGCCACCACGTGTGCGGCCCCGTCATCCGGCCCCCAGCGGCGGCGCGGGCCTGCCGCCTGCGTCCAGGTAGGCCTGCGGGGGATTCAGCCGCTGGCCCGGGAGGCCGCCCTTCTCGTACTTGAGCAGTTTCTTCGCCTTCTCCGGGTCCGTCTCGCCCTCGCCGTACGCCGGGCAGAGCGGCGCGATGGGACAGGCGCCGCAGGCGGGCTTGCGGGCGTGGCAGATGCGGCGGCCGTGCCAGATGACGTGGTGGGACAGGTCGGTCCAGTCGCTCTTGGGGAAGAGCGCGCCGACGGCCGCCTCGATCTTGTCGGGGTCGGTCTCACCGGTCCACTTCCAGCGGCGCACCAGCCGCTGGAAGTGGGTGTCCACGGTGATCCCCGGGCGGCCGAACGCGTTGCCGAGCACCACGAAGGCGGTCTTGCGGCCGACGCCGGGCAGTTTGACGAGGTCCTCGAGCCGGCCGGGCACCTCGCCGCCGAAGTCCTCCGCGAGCACCTTCGACAGGCCTATGACCGACTTGGTCTTGGCCCGGAAGAAGCCGGTGGGGCGCAGGATCTCCTCCACCTCCTCGGGGTTGGCTGCGGCCAGGTCCTCGGGGGTGGGGTACTTCGCGAAGAGGGCGGGGGTCGTCTGGTTGACGCGCAGGTCGGTGGTCTGGGCCGACAGCACGGTGGCGACGACGAGTTGGAAGGGGTTCTCGAAGTCCAGCTCCGGGTGGGCGTACGGGAACACCTCGGCGAGCTCGCGGTTGATCCGGCGCGCGCGGCGGACCAGCGCGGTGCGCGACTCCTCCCCGGCCGGCCTGGCGACGGTCTTCGCCGGGGCGGCCTTCACGGAGGCGGTCGCCTTCTCGGGGACGACGAGCGGCTTCTCGGCGGCGGTCGCCTTCTTGGCGGCGGCCGTCTTCTTCGCCCCGGTCGTCTTCTTCACCCCGGTCGTCTTCTTCGCCCCGGTCGTCTTCTTCACCCCGGTCGCCTTCTTCGCCGCCGTCTTCTCCACCGGAGCGTCCGTCTCCTCGGTCGCCTCGGCCGCCCCGCTCGCACGGGTCGTCGGTTTCTTCTTCAACGGCGGCCTCTTTGTCGTTTTCGCCGTTTCCCTACCGCCATCGGAGCTCCGTTCGCCCACAGCGGAATCGCGACGTACACCCACTCCCACAGCTCCCCAGGCCTGTGCTCTCACCGGCGAATTGGACACCCGGCCAGCCTACGGCCCGGCACCGACATCCGCCCCGGACCCCGAAGATCGGCGTCCAATCGGACCCCTGCCGCTTACCCCGACCGGCCCGTACGGCATCCTTGTGACAGATCACACTGTTTGGACCGTCCGGCAAAATGGGAACCACGGTCCCCTGGTACGTGGGGGAACAAGCTCCCCTGAGCAGGTCGACAAGGAGAGAACTCGTGGACGACGTTCTGCGGCGGAATCCGCTCTTCGCGGCGCTCGACGACGAGCAGGCCGCCGAGCTTCGCGCCTCCATGAGTGAGGTGACCCTCGCACGGGGCGACTCCCTGTTCCACGAGGGCGACCCCGGCGACCGCCTGTACGTGGTCACCGAGGGCAAGGTCAAGCTGCACCGCACGTCCCCCGACGGCCGCGAGAACATGCTCGCCGTGGTCGGTCCGGGCGAGCTGATCGGTGAGCTGTCGCTGTTCGACCCCGGTCCGCGCACCGCGACCGCCACGGCGCTCACCGAGGTCAAGCTGCTGGCCCTGGGCCACGGCGACCTGACGCCCTGGCTGAGCGCCCGCCCCGAGGTGGCCACGGCGCTGCTGCGGGCCGTCGCGCGCCGGCTGCGCAAGACCAACGACGCGATGTCGGACCTGGTCTTCTCGGACGTCCCGGGCCGTGTCGCGCGCGCCCTCCTGGACCTCTCCCGGCGCTTCGGCGTGCAGTCCGAGGAGGGCATCCACGTCGTGCACGACCTCACGCAGGAGGAGCTGGCCCAGCTGGTCGGCGCGTCCCGCGAGACGGTCAACAAGGCCCTGGCGGACTTCGCCCAGCGCGGCTGGCTCCGCCTGGAGGCCCGCGCGGTGATCCTCCTGGACGTCGAACGCCTCGCGAAGCGCTCCCGCTGACACCCGGACCCGGCATCGAGGCCCCGCTTCCCGTGGGAGGCGGGGCCTCGCCGTGTCCGCGGGCTAGATGATGCCGTGTTCCCGCAGGTACTCCAGTTGGGCGCGGACGGAGAGTTCCGCGGCCGGCCACAGGGAGCGGTCGACGTCGGCGTAGACGTGGGCGACGACCTCGGACGGGGTGCCGTGGCCGTCCTCGACGGCCGTCTCGACCTGGGCGAGGCGGTGGGCGCGGTGGGCGAGGTAGAACTCGACGGCGCCCTGGGCGTCCTCCAGGACGGGCCCGTGGCCGGGCAGCACCGTGTGGACGCCGTCGTCGACCGTGAGCGACCTGAGCCGGCGCAGCGTGTCCAGGTAGTCGCCGAGACGGCCGTCGGGGTGGGCCACGACGGTCGTACCGCGCCCCAGGACGGTGTCGCCCGTGAGGACCGCCCGGTCGGCCGGGAGATGGAAGCACAGGGAGTCGGCCGTGTGACCGGGGGTCGGTACGACCCTCAGCTCCAGGCCTCCGACGGTGATGACGTCCCCGGCGGCCAGTCCCTCGTCGCCGAGCCGCAGCGCCGGATCCAGTGCCCGCACCTTCGTGCCGGTCAGCTCGGCGAAACGGGCGGCGCCCTCGGCGTGGTCGGGGTGACCGTGCGTCAGCAGGGTGAGGGCGACGCGCTTTCCGGCCTGCTCGGCGGTCCCGACGACGTGTCGCAGGTGTCCGTCGTCCAGCGGGCCGGGGTCGACCACGACGGCGAGGTCGGAGTCCGGTTCCGACAGGATCCAGGTGTTGGTGCCGTCCAGGGTCATCGCCGAGGGGTTGGGGGCCAGCACGTTGACGGCACGCGCGGTGGCGGGGCCGGAGAGGACACCGCCCCGCGGCCGGCCAGGAAGGGTGCTCGCGTCCGTCATGCGGGGGCTCCACCGGTCGGGATGTGCTTGGTGAACTCGTCGTGCCCCGGCCAGGAGAGCACGATCTCGCCCTCCACCAGGCGCGCGGTGGCCAGCACCGGCGTGAGGTCCCGCGCGGGCGCCGCGTCGAGCACCTCCGCGGCCGTTCCGTACGCCGTGAGCCGGCGCAGCGTCGCGATGGTCGGGGGCATCATCAGCAGCTCGCCCCGGTCGTACCCCTCGGCCGCCGCGCGGGGTGTGATCCACACCGTGCGGTCGGCCTCCGTGGAGGCGTTGCGGGTGCGCTGGCCCTCGGGGAGCGCGGCGACGAAGAACCAGGTGTCGTAGCGGCGGGGCTCGAACTCGGGGGTGATCCAGCGCGTCCACGCGCCGAGCAGGTCCGAGCGCAGGACCAGCCCGCGGCGGTCCAGGAACTCCGCGAAGGACGTCTCCCGCGCGACGAGCGCGGCACGGTCGGCCTCCCAGTCGTCGCCGGTCGTGTCACCGACCACGGAGTCGGGGGTGGGCCCGGCGAGCAGGACGCCGGCCTCCTCGTACGTCTCCCGCACGGCCGCACAGACGATCGCCTGGGCCCCCGTCTCGTCGACGCCGAGCCGGTCCGCCCACCACGCGCGCGTGGGGCCCGCCCAGCGGACGTGCCGGTCGTCGTCCCGCGGGTCGACGCCGCCGCCGGGATAGGCGTACGCGCCGCCCGCGAACGCCATGGACGTACGCCGTCGCAGCATGTGCACGGCGGGCCCGTCACCGGTGTCCTTGAGCAGCATGACGGTGGCCGCGCGCCTCGGCACGACCGGCGTGAGGCCACCGCCCGCCAGCGCACGGATCCGCTCCGGCCACTCGGGCGGGTACCACTGCCCGCCGGCCTGCGCATTCACCATGGCCGGAGGCTATCCCGTGACGGGCGGATGTTCGAGTGCCCAGGGAGTACGGCGGGGCCACCGAGCGGCGTACGGACACGGGGCGGGCATCGCGCGGAGGGTGTCCGGCGCCACGCGGAGGCGCTACGGACGCGGGGCGGGCCCCGCGCGGAGGGCATCCGATGCCGCGCGGAAGGCGTCCGATACCGCGCGGAGGCGCTACGGACACGAGGCGGTCCCGCGCGGAGGGTGTCCGGCGCCGACCGCCGAGGTGCGGCGGCAGCACCGGAACCTCCCGCGCGGTGCGCGCTGAGCCCCCGCGCGGTGCGCACCAGCGACCAGTACGGACACGCCGGAGCCCAGGGCACACGTAGGAGCCACCCGTTTGTCCACCCCGGCAACCGGCCGGGGAAGCCGGCGAAAGGGTCCGACGGCAGCGTTCCGGGGCGCAGCCCGGCAGCGGGACCGACCGTCATCCCGGCTTCTCGCACGCACGGCGGCAGGGCGGGGGCCAGGGCGGCACGCCCGGCAGGACGAGCACCCCCGGCTTCTCGCACACACGGAAGCGGGGCAGGAACCGGGGCGGCACGCCCGGCAGGACGAGCACCCCCGGCTTCTCGCAACGCGGCGGGGATCACCGGAACAGGCCGGCGGCGGCCCGCCCGAACCCCATCCCGCCGGCGCATCGCCCCGAAACAGCGGGCCCTGCCGCCAGGCGAAGCCGGCCGACGGGCGGACCCTGTCAGCAGGCGCCCCCGACGGGACGAACCCTGCCGTCAGACGAATTCCACCGGCAGGGCGCACCCGGCCGGTCGAGGGCTACGCCTCCGTGAGTTCCACCTGGATCTCGACCTCCACCGGAGCGTCCAGGGGCAGTACCGCGACGCCCACCGCGCTGCGGGCGTGGACGCCCTTGTCGCCGAGGACCTCGCCGAGCAGCTCGCTCGCGCCGTTGAGGACGGCCGGCTGGCCGGTGAAGTCCGCGGCGGAGGCCACGAAGCCGACGACCTTCACCACGCGCGCCACCCGGTCCAGGTCCCCGGCGACGGACTTGACCGCGGCGAGGGCGTTCAGCGCGCAGGTGCGCGCCAGCTCCTTCGCCTCCTCCGGGGTGACCTCCGCGCCGACCTTCCCGGTCAGCGGGAGCTTGCCCTCCACCATGGGCAGCTGGCCGGCGGTGAAGACGTACCGCCCCGACCGCACGGCCGGCTGGTACGCGGCCAGCGGCGGGACGACCTCCGGCAGGCTCAGGCCCAGCTCGGCCAGTTTCGCCTCGACGGCACTCATGCCTGCTTCTCGCGCTTCAGGTAGGCCACCAACTGCTCGGGGTTGTTCGGCCCGGGCACGACCTGGACGAGCTCCCAGCCGTCCTCGCCCCAGGTGTCCAGAATCTGCTTCGTTGCGTGGACGAGCAGCGGCACAGTCGCGTATTCCCACTTGGTCATGCGGCCGACTCTAGCCCCCGCCCGCGTGGGACGCGGCCCCCGTCCCACCCCCTCGCGCGGGGCGCGACGTCCGGGAACCGCCACCCGGAGCCGCCGGGGCGCGGGGCGAGCATTTAGGCTCGAAGGCGTGAGCAGGCTCCAGGTCGTCAGTGGCAAGGGCGGAACCGGCAAGACCACGGTGGCCGCGGCCCTCGCGCTGGCCCTGGCCACGGAGGGGAAGCGGACGCTCCTCGTCGAGGTCGAGGGCCGCCAGGGAATCGCGCAAATCTTCGAAACGGAGGCGCTGCCCTACGAGGAACGGAAGATCGCCGTCGCTCCGGGAGGCGGCGAGGTGTACGCCCTCGCCATCGACGCCGAACTGGCCCTCCTGGACTACCTCCAGATGTTCTACAAGCTCGGCGGCGCCGGCCGGGCCCTCAAGAAGCTCGGCGCGATCGACTTCGCCACCACCATCGCGCCCGGCGTGCGGGACGTCCTGCTCACCGGCAAGGCGTGCGAGGCGGTGCGCCGCAAGGACAAGCACGGGCGGTTCGTCTACGACTACGTCGTGATGGACGCCCCGCCGACCGGCCGCATCACCCGCTTCCTCAACGTCAACGACGAGGTCGCCGGGCTCGCCAGGATCGGCCCGATACACAATCAGGCGCAGGCGGTCATGCGGGTGCTGAAATCGCCGGAGACGGCCGTGCACCTGGTGACGCTGCTGGAGGAGATGCCGGTCCAGGAGACCGCCGACGGCATCGCGGAACTGCGCGCCGCGCGGCTTCCGGTGGGGCGGGTCGTGGTGAACATGGTCCGGCCGGAGGTGCTGGACGGGGACGGCCTGGAACTCGCGGCGGCGGTCCCTCGTTCCTCCATCGCGCGGGCGCTGTCGTCCGCCGGCCTCGGTGGCGCGCGGCGCGGGGGACACGCCGAGCGGCTGGTGGACCCGTTGCTCGCGCAGGCGGAGGAGTACGCCGAGCGGTACGCGCTGGAGACCGAGCAGCGCGCCGTGCTGGCGGACCTCGACGTGCCGTTGCACGAGCTTCCGCTGCTCGCGGAGGGCATGGACCTGGCCGGCCTGTACCAACTGGCCAGGGAGCTGCGCGAACAGGGCATGTCATGACCGGGCACCGCGCCCGTGCGTCCCGGCCCCGCACCGGTCGTCACCTCTGTCACCACCGTCACCTCCACCGTCGTACCGGCCCCACCGCGCACCACCACAGCCGCCGCCACCGCCGTACCGACCCCGTCACGAGTCGGAAGCACCGGAAGCAGGGGATGTCATGAGTCGTCCGGAACCGGCGCAGGACCGGGACCCGGCCCGTCACCGCCTCTCCCCCACCCGCACGCTCGACGTCGACCCGCTGATCGAGGACCCCGCCACCCGGATCGTGGTGTGCTGCGGTTCGGGCGGGGTCGGCAAGACGACCACCGCGGCGGCGCTCGGCCTGCGCGCGGCCGAGCGGGGGCGGAAGGTGGTGGTCCTCACCATCGACCCGGCCCGCCGCCTCGCCCAGTCCATGGGTATCGACTCGCTCGACAACACCCCGCGCCGGGTGAAGGGCGTCGACGACTCCGCGGGCGGTGAACTGCACGCGATGATGCTCGACATGAAGCGCACCTTCGACGAGATCGTCGAGGGGCACGCGGACCCCGAGCGGGCCGCCGCGATCCTGGGCAACCCCTTCTACCAGTCGCTCTCGGCGGGCTTCGCGGGCACGCAGGAGTACATGGCGATGGAGAAGCTGGGCCAGTTGCGGTCCCGGGACGAGTGGGACCTCATCGTGGTCGACACCCCGCCCTCCCGTTCCGCCCTGGACTTCCTGGACGCCCCCAAGCGGCTCGGGTCCTTCCTCGACGGCAAGCTGATCCGTGTCCTGCTGGCCCCGGCGAAGGTCGGCGGCCGCGCGGGGATGAAGTTCCTGAACGTCGGGATGTCGATGATGACCGGCGTGCTGGGCAAGGTGCTCGGCGGCCAGTTGCTGAAGGACGTACAGACGTTCGTGGCCGCGATGGACTCGATGTTCGGCGGTTTCCGTACGCGCGCGGACGCCACGTACAAGCTGCTCCAGGCGCCCGGGACGGCCTTCCTGGTGGTGGCGGCCCCGGAGCGGGACGCGCTGCGCGAGGCCGCGTACTTCGTGGAGCGGCTGGCGGCGGAGGAGATGCCGCTGGCCGGGCTGGTGCTCAACCGGGTGCACGGCAGCGGCGCGGACCGGCTGTCGGCCGAGCGGGCGCTGGCCGCCGCGGAAAATCTTGAGGACTCCCGCATTGTGGATCAGGTGGACGGGAAAGCTGGACTTCGTAACTCTCCCGAAACGTACGGCAGTTCAGAACCCTCAGCTCCCACCGGATCCCCCTCTCCCACCGGATCCCCCGCGCACACCGAAGACACGGCCGGCGCCGACGGCCCGGAAGCCACGGAAACGGACGCCGACCCGGACCGGTCCGTCGACCGGCTCACCGCGGGTCTGCTGCGGCTGCACGCCGAGCGGATGCGACTGCTCTCGCGCGAGCAGCGCACACGCGACCGCTTCACCGCGCTCCACCCCGAGGTGGCGGTGACCGAGGTGGCCGCGCTGCCCGGCGATGTGCACGACCTCGCGGGACTGCGGGACATCGGCGACCGGCTCGCGACCGACCGGCCGGAGCTGCCCGAAACCCCCTAGGCCAGGACCGCGGGGAAAAGAGGAAACAGGGGAACGCGAGAACCCCCTGGGGCCCTCAGCTCACCGCCGCGTAGTTCTCGTACACCTCGTCGTCGTCGAGCGGTACGACACCCGGCCCCCGCTCGTACTCCGAGCGCGCGGTCTCCAGCAGCCTGCGCCAGGAGGTCACGGTCGGTCGCCGGCGCAGCAGTGCGCGGCGCTCACGCTCCGTCATGCCTCCCCATACGCCGAACTCGACGCGATTGTCGAGCGCATCGGCCAGGCATTCGGTACGTACCGGACATCCGGTGCACACCGCCTTGGCCCTGTTCTGCGCTGCTCCTTGAACGAACAGTTCATCCGGATCGGTAGTGCGGCAGGCGGCCTGCGCACTCCAGTCGGTAACCCAGCCCATACCGGCGCCGTCCTCTCCCGAATCGAGGCTCCCCCACGGCGGCAGCGGCATATTCACCGCCGCCAGTTGAGGACGTTACGGAAGGTGGGCACAGCGCAACACCCCCAGCGGGCCCAATCTTGAATGGTCCGAACGGACTATGGGTAAGCGGCAGATCACCCGGGGGAGTGAGGGGACGACATGCGTGACGAACCCGGCATTTCAGGTCAGTTCAGTTGCGTCACAACGGACACCGCATGACACACGAGGCGGATCCGGACACGGGCTCAACATCCCTCGACGCAAACTCGTACGAAAAAAATCGAGGAGATCCGGAACGATTCGGGGTCGCCGGACGTATTGATACGTGGCCTCACTGCTGTGACAGTTGAGAGCAGCTTAGGCCAAGGCATATACGCTTGTCCGGCGAATGAGAACGTAGGCTGCTCCCATGCCAAAGAAGCGCTCGGGCGGTGGTCTGTCCCCCGCACAGCAGGCCGCCAAGTTCCTCGGTGTCAGTGTCCTCGCGGGGGCCGTCATGGCCGGCATCGCGCTGCCCGCCGTGGGCGCGCTGGGCCTGGCGGCCAAGGGATCGGTGGAGAGCTTCGACGAGCTCCCGGCCAACCTCAAGACGCCGCCGCTGAGCCAGCGCACCACCATCCTCGACGCCGACGGCGGCCAGATCGCCACCGTCTACTCGCGTGACCGCACGGTGGTCGGCCTCAAGGACATCTCGCCGTACATGCAGAAGGCGATCGTCGCGATCGAGGACTCGCGCTTCTACGAGCACGGCGCGATCGACCTCAAGGGCGTCCTGCGCGCGCTCAACAAGAACGCGCGCAGCGGCGAGGTCTCCGAGGGCGCCTCCACGCTCACGCAGCAGTACGTGAAGAACGTCTTCGTCGAGGAGGCGGGCGACGACCCGACGAAGGTCGCGCAGGCCACCCAGCAGACCATCGGCCGCAAGATCGCCGAACTGAAGTACGCGATCCAGGTCGAGGAGGAGCTGGGCAAGAAGAAGATCCTCGAGAACTACCTGAACATCACCTTCTTCGGCCAGCAGGCGTACGGCGTCGAGGCCGCCTCCCAGCGCTACTTCTCCAAGCACGCCAAGGACCTCAGCCTCCAGGAGGCCGCCCTCCTCGCCGGCCTCGTCCAGTCACCGAGCCGCTACGACCCGGTCAACGACGAGGCGGAGGCGAAGAAGCGGCGCAATGTCGTCATCCAGCGGATGGCCCAGGTCGGCGCCGTCTCGCAGGCGGAGGCCGCCGAGGCGGCGAAGGCCCCGCTGGGCCTGAAGGTCAGCAGGCCGAAGAACGGCTGCATCACCGCGGTCGACGACGCCGGGTTCTTCTGCGACTACGTGCGGAACGTCTTCCTCAACGACCCGGTCTTCGGCAAGACCAAGGAGGACCGGGCCAGGGTCTGGAACCAGGGCGGCCTGACCATCCGTACGACGCTCGACCCGCAGGCCCAGGGTTCCGTCCAGCAGTCGCTGAAGGACCACGTCAACACGAGTGACAAGGTCGCCGCCGCGACCACCCTCGTCGAACCCGGCACCGGCAAGATCGTGGCGATGGGGCAGTCGAAGCCGTACGGCACCAACGCCAAGCAGCACGAGACCGTGATCAACTACTCGGTCGACCTCGCCATGGGCGGCTCCAACTTCGGCTTCCCGACGGGTTCCACCTTCAAGCCGTTCGTGGCGGCGGCGGCGCTGGAGGAGGGCAGGCCGCCGACGCAGAGCTACTCCGCCCCGTTCGAGATGCCGTACCCGGCGACCGTGCGCGGCTGCAAGAAGCCCTGGGTGAACGACAAGAGCTACAAGCTGGAGAACGAGAACGAGTCCGAGGTGGGGCCGTACGCGCTCAAGGACGCGATGGCCAAGTCGGTCAACACCTACTTCGTGCAGATGATCGAGGACATCGGCATGTGCCCCGTGGTGACGATGACCGACAAGCTCGGCGTGGTCCAGGGCAACGGGGAGAAGATCCCCGAGGTCCCCTCCTCGATGACCCTCGGTTCCACCGGCCTCTCGCCGCTCACGATGGCGAGCGCGTACGCCGCCTTCGCCTCCCGGGGCATGTACTGCACGCCGGTCGCCATCGAGTCGATCACCCAGAAGATCGGCAACGAGCAGAAGTCGCTCGAGGTCCCGAAGTCGACGTGCTCGCGCGCGATGAGCGAGAAGACCGCGGACACGGTGAACAGCCTGCTGCAGGGCGTGGTCGACTCCGGTACGGGCCAGGCGGCCGGCCTCAGCGACCGGGACAACGCCGGTAAGACGGGTACGACGGACGAGCGCAAGAACGCCTGGTTCGTCGGCTACACGCCGAACATGTCGGGCGCCGTGTGGGTGGGCAGCGCGAGCCAGGAGGTCGAGATGAAGAACATCACGATCGGCGGCCAGTACCACGCGCTCGTCTTCGGTGGCGCGGTCCCGGGCCCCATCTGGAAGGACGCCATGACCGGTGCCCTGTCGGGCAAGGAGTCCCCGTCCTTCAACCTCGTCGACATCCCGGACGCCCAGGACCGCGACGAGGACAAGGGCGACAACGACGGCAACGACGACGGCAACAACGGTGACAACGGCGACGGCGGTTTCATCGGCGGCCTGATCAGCGGTGGCAACGGCAACGGGGGCGGCAACGGATCGGGCGGCACGGGAGACACCGAGCCGGACCCGACCTTCTCCACCCCTGAGGGCTTCATCCGGGGTGCGGGCACCGGCCCCGGAGGACGCGACTGACGGCCCCGGCCGGAGCCGGAGCCGGAGCCGGACACGCGAACGGCCCCTTCCCCCAATGCTGTCGGGGAAGGGGCCGTTTCGACGTCGTGACCGGAAGGCGAGGGGCCGGGCTCAGCGGGCCGTACGCGCTGCCCAGCCGGCCGTACGCAGCAGGCCGTAAGCCGTCGCTCAAGCCGCCGTACCCGGCGGACCGTGCGCGCCGCTCAAGCCGCCGTACGCGGCGCCGGAACCGTCGGTCAGCCGGCCAGCAGCTTCTTCACCTCGGCGGCGACCCGGCCGCCCTCCGCCTGCCCGGCCACCTTCGGGTTCACGATCTTCATCACGGCCCCCATGGCCCGCGGCCCCTCCGCACCCGCCGCCTTCGCCTCCTCGACGGCCTGGGCGACGATCGCGCTCAGCTCCTCGTCGGACAGCTGCTTGGGCAGGTACTGCGCCAGCACCTCACCCTCCGCCTTCTCCCGCTCGGCCTGCTCGGAGCGGCCACCCTGCGCGAAGGCATCCGCCGCCTCGCGGCGCTTCTTCGCCTCGCGGGTGATCACCTTCTGCACCTCGTCGTCGGAGAGCTCGCGCTTCTCCTTGCCCGCGACCTCCTCCTTGGTGATCGCGGCGAGCGTCAGCCGGAGCGTCGAGGAGCGGAGCTCGTCGCGCCCCTTGATCGCGGCGTTGAGGTCATCCTGCAGCTTCGACTTGAGCGTGGTCATGGCTCGATTGTCGCAGGTGCGCGACGACGAACGCCTACTGATTTAAGGCCCCTGTTCCCCCGGGGGGTTCCCCGGGGCCGTGCGGAGGGACCCCGTCGGATCTGACACGATGGGCCCATGCGCGCGCGATACGGAATCCCCCTGGGAATCACGGCGGCCGGCGCCGCCGGGCTGCTGTACGCGGCGGGCTTCGAGGCCCGCTCCTTCCGCCTCCGACGGGTGACCGTCCCCGTCCTCCCGTCCGGGATGCGCCCCCTGCGCGTGCTCCAGGTCTCCGACATCCACATGGTCGGCGGCCAGCGCAAGAAGCAGCGCTGGCTGCGCTCCCTGGCGGGCCTGCGCCCCGACTTCGTGCTCAACACGGGCGACAACCTGTCCGACCCCGAGGGCGTGCCGGAGGTCCTCGACGCACTCGGCCCCCTGATGGAGTTCCCGGGCGCGTACGTCTTCGGCTCCAACGACTACTACGGCCCCACCCTGCGCAACCCCGGCCGCTACCTGGTCGAGAAGGTCCAGGGCCGCCACGGCCTGAACGGCAACGCCCAGGCGGTCGGCGTGGTCCACAACCCGTGGGAGGACCTGCGGGACGGCTTCGACACGGCCGGCTGGCTGAACCTGACGAACACCAGGGGCACCCTGAAGATCGAGGGCACGTCGATCGAGCTGACCGGCCTGGACGACCCGCACATCAAGCGCGACCGGTACGCGGAGGTCTCGGGAGGCCCGTCGGACGGGGCGGACTTCTCGATGGGCGTCGTCCACGCCCCGTACCTGCGTGCCCTGGACGCCTTCACGGCCGACGGCTACCCGCTGGTCCTGGCCGGCCACACCCACGGCGGCCAGCTCTGCATCCCCTTCTACGGCGCCCTGGTCACCAACTGCGACCTGGACACGGACCGTGTGAAGGGCCTGTCCACGCACACGTCCGAGGGCCGCACGTCCTACCTCCACGTCTCCGCGGGCTGCGGCACCAGCCGCTACACCCCGGTCCGCTTCGCCTGCCCTCCGGAGGCGACGCTGCTGACCCTGGTCGGCCGGGACTGAGACCACCCGTCCCGACCGGGCTGGGGCCACCCGCCCCGGTCGGGACCGAGACCACCCCCGGCCGGGCTGGGGCCACTCGCCCCGGTCGGGCTGGGACCCCCGGCCGGGATCGATACCACCCCCGGTCGGGACCGAGACCACCCGCCTCAGCCCGGCCTGAGACCACCCGCCTCAGCCCGGCCTGAGACCACCCGCCTCAGCCCGGCCTGAGATCACCCGTCCGGCCCACCCACATCGCCCCGAACCGGACATCCGCCCACGCTGGGGTGCATGACCGCCCCGATACCCAGGGACCTCCCGGACATCCCCGCCCTGCCGCGGACGCATCCGGCGTCGGCCGCCCTCTTCGCCCCCGCCAGAGCCGTCGTACCCCTGGTACGCCGCCCGCTGACAGCGGCGTACCGCCTGCTCCTGGCGCTGCTGGCGGCGGGGGCGGTGGTGCTGGAGACCCTCCTCGGCGACCCTGCCCGGGTCCTGAGTCACTTCGCGGTCCAGAGCGCGGCCCTGCTGGCCCTGGTCACGTTCGCCTCGGCCCGCCGCGCCTGGAGCGCTCGCCACCCCCTGCCGGGCGCGATCACGGGAGCGGCCCTGCTGTACGTGATCATGGCGTCCCTGGTCCACCACATCCTCCTGGCGGACGCGACCCCACGCTTCTCGATGACGGACGGAACCACCGGGGCGGCGGCCTGGCTGGAGCCGCTCGCCGCCCACACCCTGCACACGGTGCTCCCCATCGCCGCGCTACTGGACTGGCTCCTCCTCACCCCGCCGGCCCGCACCCGCCTCCGCCAGGCCGCCACCTGGCTGCTGTACCCCCTGGCCTACCTGGCCTTCACCCTGGCCCGGGGCGAACTCCTCCCCGGCTCCCCCGCCCGCTACCTCTACCCCTTCCTCGACGTCGCCCGGCACGGCTACCGGAACGTCCTCGCCAACGCCCTCCTCCTGGGACTCGCCTTCTACGCCCTGGCCGTCCTCCTCGTGGCCCTGGACCACACCCGCCCGGACCCGGTCCGCCACCGCTCGAAAACCGGATTTCGCCTCGGGCCCCCAGTGGGCTAAAGTAAACGTCGTCGCCGCGAGAGCAGCGACGATCGGGGTGTAGCGCAGCTTGGCAGCGCGCTTCGTTCGGGACGAAGAGGTCGTGGGTTCAAATCCCGCCACCCCGACAGAGAAACAACAGGCCCGGGGCCTACTCACGTGAGTAGGCCCCGGGCCTGTCTCGTCTGCGCGCCGTGGAGCCCGTCCGTGTGCGGGTGAGCCCGTGTCCGTCGGCGTGATGCGCGTCACCGTCCGGGTGCTTCGGGTCGGGCATGCGTGATCATGGCCGGATGGACGCTCGTTTCCTCGGCATCTCCGAGCTGGTCGAAGCCCCGTCCGTGGCGGTCGTGGTCGACGTCATGCGTGCCTGTACGGTGGCCGCCTGGGCCTTCGGCCAGGGAGCGGAGAAGATCGTTCTTGCCGGGTCACCGGACGAGGCCCTGGCGCTCAAGGCTCGCCACCCGGGCTGGGTGGCGCTCAAGGACGGTGCGCCGGCGGACGGGTTCGACATGGTCAACTCGCCCGGTCTGCTGCGGTCCGTCGACCTCGGCGGACGGACCGTCGTGCAGAAGACCACGGCGGGGACGGTCGGCGCCCTCGCGGTCAGGGACGCGTCGCTGGTGCTGTGCGCCGGCTTCGTGGTCGCGGAGGCAACGGCTCGGTTCTTGCGGGCGCGTGAGTGCGACGGTGTCACGTTCGTGGTCACCGGCGAGGACGGGCGGGCCGATGAGGACCTGGCGTGCGCCGAGTACATCGCCCGGAGGGCCACCGAGGCCGGGAGGACGGACGCGGCCGAGTTCCTCCGCCGCGCCGGCGAGTCACGAGCCGCCACCGAACTGACGGAGGGCGTACGCCAAGGAGCCCACCCCGATGACGTCGCACTCTGCCTCGAACTCGACCGGTTCCCCTTCGCCATGGTGGCGACCGCGGAGGACTCGCTGATGGTCCTGCGTCCGTGCGCCGTGCCTCAGCCGGCCGACGAGGCTTCGGCCTGACCCCTGGTGAGGTCCGGTTCCCGCCACGCGCGAGCCGGCATCCGGGACGCGACAGACCACGTCACAGAAGTCGACGAGGCCGGCCGGCGCCCGGGATCTCCGGCGAGGGGCAAGGGGGAATCCATGGTCCGGTGAGCGGGCTTCCGGAGGGAGACGTGCGGAGTACTGGTGGCGGCCTCGGCGGTCGTTGCGCCCTGTTCGTCGCCGTGGGTGGAGTCTATGATCACCGGCAAGGCGGGGTCGTAGCACAGAGGTAGTGCGCCGCGACAGCATCTCGGAGGACGTCGGTTCGAATCCGGCCGCCCCGCCCC
This sequence comes from Streptomyces sp. NPDC051740, assembly GCF_044453165.1. Classification (NCBI taxonomy): domain Bacteria; kingdom Bacillati; phylum Actinomycetota; class Actinomycetes; order Kitasatosporales; family Streptomycetaceae; genus Streptomyces; species Streptomyces sp. NPDC051740. The sequence continues at coordinate 150,376 of NZ_JBITCL010000015.1, forward strand.
TTCCGGAACGCCGCCCGCCGGCCCGAATCCGTGGTCGGTGACAGTCATCGGCCTCCGGCTCCTTCCGCGTCCCGGCCTTGCGGAACACGGTCAGCGGCACCACTCCTGTCGCGTGTGCCCCGTAGGAATCCAGCGGGTCGCAGCACACACGCCGGGATACGCTCACAGCCCTGACGAAGGTCAACCGCGTTGACACCGGGGGGAATTGTGGGCAATTCATCGCGTGGTTCCGTGCCGCGCGGAGTGATGAGCGCGGCGTTCGCCGTCGTGCTGGTCGCCGGGGGAGCGGGAGCCTGCGGAGGTGACGGCGGGAGTGGTTCCGGGAAGGGGGAGCCGTCCGGGGTGACGCCCGCGACGGCCGTGGCCGAGGCGGCGGCGAACTCCGCGGACATCACGTCGCTCCACTACCGGATCACCGGGACCGTGCCGGAGACGGGCCGGCTGGAGGCCGACGCGTTCATGAGGACGGATCCACCGGCGATGAGCACGGAGATGAGCACGGCCGGCCAGGACGGGGACGGCCCGCTGCCGGTCCGGTTCGTCGACGAGGTGATGTACGTCGGCAAGGCGGTGCGGGGCAAGCGTTGGTTCAGGGCGGACCCGGCCGGGTGGGGAGGCCTCACCGTGGACAACGACTCCTACGGCGTACTGCCCCGTCAGCTGGAGAGCAGCCCGGTCGTGCAGTCCACCCTCCTGACCGGGTCCAGGGATGTGCGGGTGGTCGGGACCGAGACGGTCGACGGCACCAGGACCACGCACTACAGGGGAACGGTCACCTCCGGGAGTCTGCGCGCCGCCCGCGACGCCGCCCCGGACGAGGCGACCCGGGAACGTCTGGTCGAATGCCTCGACCAGTTCATGGGGCTGCGCACCCCCGACACCCTCACCATGGACCTGTGGATCGACGGCGACAACCGCGCCAAACGGTTCCGGTGGCAGGCCCGGATCGACGGCGTGCGGACCGGCACCGGCACCGGTGGCGGTGCCGGTGCCGGTGCCGGTGGCGGGCCGCTCGACCTGACCGTCACCTTCCTCGACATCGACCGGCCCGTGACCATCGAGGCCCCGCCGGCCGAGGACACCGCCGCTCTCCCGGACGCCGCCCAGGAGGGCGGAGCCTGAGTCCGCGAGGGCCCGCCACCCCGTCGGGGCCGGGGCCGTGTACGCGGTGACCGAAGTCAGGGACGGCCAGGCGCCGGGGGGGCCGGGCAGGCCGGCGGGCCTGCGGACCTGCGGGCCTGCGGGCCTGCGGGCCGACGGGCCTGCGGGCCTGCGGGCCGACGGCGGAGAAAGCACCGCGACGCCGGAGAGCGCGGGCGGGCACGGGCCGGGTGTACTAGCGTTCGGGGAAGCGGAGGATCTTGCTGGGGGAGAATCGGTGAGCGCTCGGATTCTGGTGGCCGAGGACGACGAGAAGCAGGCCCGGCTGGTCCGGATCTACCTGGAGCGGGAAGGCAACGCGGTGCAGGTCGTGGGTGACGGCCGGGCGGCGCTGGAGAAGGCCCGCTCGTCCAGACCCGATCTCATCGTGCTCGATGTGATGCTGCCGCTGGTCGACGGGCTCGACGTGTGCCGCATCCTGCGGGCCGAATCCGATGTGCCCATTCTTCTCCTCACCGCCCGCACCACCGAGGAGGACATGCTCCTCGGCCTCGACCTGGGCGCCGACGACTACCTCACCAAGCCCTACAGCCCCCGTGAGCTGACCGCACGGGTACGGGCGCTGCTGCGCAGGTCGCGGAAGGCCGCCGGCTCGGCGGAGCCCGCGGTGCTGCGGGTCGGCGCGGTGGTGCTGGACACCGCGCGCTTCGAGGTCCGGGTGGCGGGGCAGCCCGTGGTGCTGACCGCCAAGGAGTTCGCCATCCTGGAGGCGCTGGCCCGGGAGCCGGGCAGGGTCTTCACCCGGGCGCAGATCATCGAGCGGGTCTTCGGTTTCGACCACGACGTGCAGGAGCGGACCGTCGACGCGCATGTGATGAACCTGCGCCGGAAACTGGAGGCGGACCCCGGACGCCCCCGCCATCTGGAGACGGTGTACGGGCGGGGTTACCGCCTCAACGACGGTCCGGACCCGGCGTCCTCCTGACGTCCGCACGTCCACCGCCCGGGGCCATGGGCAGGACGACGGTGAACGTCGTGCCCGCCCCGACGGTGCTGCGCACCTCGATCGTGCCCCGGTGGTCGGTGACGATCTGGCGGGCGATGGACAGGCCCAGGCCGCTTCCGCCGGTCGCCCGGCCCCGGGAGGCGTCCGCCCGCCAGAAGCGGTCGAAGAGGTGCGGCAGGTCCTTGGCCGCTATCCCCTTGCCGGTGTCGCGCACTTCCACGACGGCCAGTTCGCGCCGGGGTGTCAGGGCCAGGGTCACGCTGCCGCCCGCCGCGGTCGCCCGTATCGCGTTGCCGACCAGGTTGCCGACGACCTGACGCAACCGGTCAGGGTCGGCGGTCACGAACACCGGTTCGGGCGCCTCCAGTTCGAGCGTGACGCCCGCCGCGTCGGCCTGGGCGCGGTGGGCCGTGCGGCCGGTCTCCAGCAGCTCCCTCAGATCGACCTCGGTGGGGTGGTAGGTGAGCGCGCCGGCCTCCGCCAGTGCGAGGTCCTGGAGGTCGTCCACGATCCGCTGCTGCAGCAGCGCCTCCTCGTGCAGGGAGGCGAGCAGTTCGGGGGTCGGTTCGACGACGTCGTCCCGCAGTGCCTCCAGATAGCCGCGCAGATTGGCCAGCGGGGTGCGCAGTTCGTGCGCGATGTCACCGATGAGGCGGCGCTGGCGCTCCTCGCCCGCCTGGAGGGAGTCGGCCATGCGGTTGAAGGCGCCGCCGAGCTGGGCGATCTCGTCCCGGCCGGAGACGGGGACCCTGCGTTCCAGGTCGCCCTCGCCGAGACCCTTCGCGGCCAGTGTCATGGCCCGGACGGGGCGCAGTACGGCCCTGCTCAGGAGCAGGGCGCCGAGGACGGCGGCGAGGGCGACCCCCATCGCGACGGCCACGGTGGGCGCGGCGGCCAGGGTGGGCGGCGACTCGTCGCGTACGCCCAGGCGGATCTCCAGGCGGGGCGGGGCGACGGAAGCGGTCCGTTCGCCGAACGCCCGTTGCAGACAGGCGGTGGGCCGCCGCTCGGTCCCGCACGGCTGGACCGCGTCGACGTCCTGCGCGGTCGGCGGGTTCGCCCCCGGCTTCGGCTCGGGGCACTGCGCGGGCCGCCGGCCGGTGCTGATCCGGGGGACGCCGATGTCGTCCGCGGTGGCCGTCGGTTCCGCTCCGGCCCCGGTCAGACAGGCCGCGTACGCCACCGTCGCGCGGTAGTCGGCGATCGCCGTGGCGGTGAGTTTCACCGAGGTCCGCGGTGCCTGGCCCGCCGGGAACCGCAGGGTGGGGCGCGGGTCGACCAGGACCGCGGGCCGGCTGCTCGGCGGGCGGGGGTCGCGGCCGGCGAGGGCGTCGGAGTCGGCGAGCAGGACGTCCGTCTCCGTGACGACCCGGATGCGCTGGCCGGTGTCCCGGGCGAGCCCGGCCACCGTGGGCGACAGTCCCTCCCAGGTGCCGTGCGCGAACCCGTACGCCCGCAGTGCGCCGGTGATCCGGGAGACCTCCTGCTCCCCGGCCGTGACGGTCTCCTGGACCTGGCGGTTGGCCTGACGCAGCGTCAGCCATGCGGTCGCGGCGGTGGCGGCCAGCGCCACCAGCATGAGCATGCCGAGAACGCGAAGCCGGAAGCTCACCGTGCCTCCTTCGGTCGTTTCCGGAATTACAAGAGTGCGTCGTCGGCCAACGCTCATCAGGAATGGCTCATTCCTATCAATTTGATGCTTTTGGGCCCCACATGAGCGAAAAGTGGCCACTACCCGACGGAACCATTTCTTCACCTTAATTCGGGTGTGATCGTACATACGGCCGCTCGCGTCCCTGCCGATGCGGAGGCCACCGCCTCCGCTCCGGCCTCGTCCGGGGGCGAACGCGGCAGTCACAACACGACACACAGGGGGTACATCATGAAACGACTCGCGGCATTCGTGCCCGTGCTCGCGGCCGTCGCCGTGGCGGTTCCGCTGTCCCTGGCGACGCCGGCCGCCGCGCACGCCTCGTGCGGCACGACCGTCTCCGACAAGGACGGCAGCTCGTGGGGCAAGACGGCCAACGGGGCCAACGAGCGCAGCGGTTCCAGCACCAGCTGCACCATCAAGGGCGTCGCCTACAACACGCAGTCGCTGGACTACCACTGCTACACCGTCGGCAACGACGGCTACACCTGGACGTACGTCAGAAACGACGCCACCGGTGTCACCGGCTGGATCCGTGACGACCTGCTGAGCGACGGCGGCAGCTTCGTCCACTGCGGCTTCTGACGGTCCCTTCGTCACACCGGGCACCACGCAGTGACGCCCGCCGCCGGGTGTCCCCGACCGGGGACACCCGGCGGTGTTCATGTGCCGGACAGCGCCTCCGTCGGGGACAGCCTGCTCGCGCGGACCGCCGGGTACAGGCCGGCGATCATGCCGATGGCCAGGGTCGAGGCGATGCCCGCCAGGCTCGCCCACGCCGGGACCACCGTCGGCCAGTCCCGACTGAGGGCGTATCCCGCCGTGATCAGTGTCCCCAGGACCGTTCCGCCGAGGCCCCCGATGAGGGACAGCAGCAGTGACTCCGTCACGAACTGCGTACGGATCTGGCCCTTGGTCGCCCCGAGCGCGCGCCGCAGACCGATCTCGGGACGCCGTTCCAGTACCGAGATGACCATGGTGTTGCCCACGCCCACACCGCCGACGAGCAGGGCGACCCCGCCGAGTCCGAGCAGCAGCCCGGTCAGTGCCGACTCGGTGGCCTCGCGGGCCGCGAGCGCGTCGGAGGGCCGTGAGATGCGCACCTCGCCCGGCTTCTGCGGGTACGCCGTGGCCGGGAGCACCGCCCGTACCGCCGCGACCCGGCTGTCCTCCGCGCGGACGTACACCGTCGACGGATGGCCGTCGAAGCGCAGATAGGTCCGGGCCGCCGACCATCCGACCAGGGCGGCGCCGTCGAGTTCCGGTGCCAGCGGTACCGGATCGAGGACACCGATCAGCGAGAACCAGCGGTCGCCGAGCCAGACCCGGGTGCCAGGCGTGTACACGTCGAGCCGTTGGGCGGCGGTGGCGCCGAGCACCACCGCCGGGTACTCGTCGGTCGCGGAGTCCAGCCAGCGTCCCCTGCGGACCTGCCCGCCGACGGCCGGCAGGAGATCGGTGCCGGCCGCGAGCACGGTCAGGGAGCCGGTCCGGCCGATGGCGATGTGGTCGTTGCGGTAGACGTGCGCGTCGGTCGCGCCGGTGGCGGCCACCTGCCGCACCGGCGGGATACGACGGACCATCGAGACGGCCTCGTACGGCAGTCGGGCCTTCTCGCCCGTCAGGGACTCGCCCGGGGCCACCCGCAGCAGATTCGTGCCGAGGGCGTCGAGCCGCCGGTCCACCTCCGCCTGCCCGGAGCCGGAGATGCCGACCACCGCGATCATCGCGGCGACGCCGATGGCGATGCCGAGCGCCGAGAGGAAGACCCTCAGCGGACGCGTCCGCAGCCCCGTACCGCCGAGCCGTACGACGTCCGCGGGCCCGAGCCGGGCGGCCCGCAGCCGGTCACCCGGGTCCCGCCGGGAGGAGCCGGGGGTGCTGTCCGTCATCGGGTCACCCCGATCGACGGGCCGGTCGACGGACCGGTCGACGGACCGGTCGACACGTCGGTCGACGTATGGGCCGACGTGTCGGTGACCACGCGTCCGTCGCGCATCTCGATGCGTCGCGGGAGCTGCGCGGCTATCTCGCGGTCGTGCGTGATGACCACGACGGTGGTGCCGGCCGCGTGCAGTTCGCGCAGCAGGGCGAGTACGGCCGCGCCCGACGCGGAGTCGAGGTTGCCGGTCGGCTCGTCCGCGAGCAGCACCGAGGGTTCACCGACCACGGCACGGGCCACGGCGACCCGCTGCCGCTCACCGCCGGAGAGCTGGTGAGGCAGGTGCCGGACGCGGTGGCTGAGCCCGACCCGGGCCAGCGCCGCCGCGGCCCTGGCCCGGCGCCGCCGCATCGGGACGCCCGCGTAGAGCAGTCCGTCCGCCACCGAGTCCAGGACCGGTACCCCGACCGCGAGGTGGAACTGCTGGAAGACGAAGCCGATCCGGGTGGCCCGCAGCGCGGAGACCTCGCGGTCGGACAGTTCCGCCACGTCGTGGCCGTCGACCAGGACCCGGCCCGACGTGGGCCGGTCCAGGCTGCCCATGAGGTTGAGCATGCTGGACTTGCCGGAGCCGGACGGGCCGACCACCCCGACCAGTTCCCCGCGTCCGATCCGCAGACTCACGTCCCGGACCGCGGCCACCGGGCCCGGGTAGGTCTTCGAGACGGCGTCGAACTCGACGACGGCCCGGTCTCCGCCGCTCATTCGGGAATCCTCACCTTCAGTCCCGCGCGCACCGCGGAACCGCTCACTTCCACCTTGCCGTCGGCGAACAGTCCGGTCTTCACGGCGATGAAGCCGCCGTCCGCCGTCTCCAGCCCGTGCCCGCCCTCCGCGAGCGCCACCAGCGCGGCGACCGGCACGGTCAGCACGTCCTTGGCCTCGCGGCCGACGTACTCGACGGTGACGGGGCCGCTCTCCAGCCGCCCCACGGACTTCTGGTCCTCGATGGTGACGGTCACCGGCAGGGTCGCCCCGCCCTGCCCCGAACCGTCCTCGCCGGAACCGCCCTCGGGGGCGGTGGCCTGTCTGCCCACCGACGCCACCTCGCCCCGTACGGTCCTGCCGTCGGGCAGCCCGACCCGGACGGCCGCGCCGCGTACGGCCCAGGAGGCGTCGGCGGCCGAGGCGTTGACGACGACCTTGCGCGCCGTTCCGGTGTACGTGAGGGCGTTCTCGGCGACGGCCTCGCCCAGCCGGACGCCCGGCCGGCCGATCCGCACCCTGCCGGCGGAGTAGATGACGTCCCCGATGCCGACCCTGCCGGTCTCGGGTATCCCGAGCGACTTCTGCCACCGCTCGACGGCGTCCGCCGTCTTGTCGGTGAACCTCTCGTCCACCGTGAAGCCGGTGTAGCCGAGCGCGGCCAGGTTCGTCTCGAACTGCAGGACGTCCATGCCCTTGAGTTCCGTCACCGCGGCGGCCCCGGTGCCCGTCGGCGCCGGCTGAGCGGAGGGGCTCGCGGCGCCGCCGCCGGTCCCGCCGTCCGTCTTGCCCTCGCCGGAAGCCGTGGTGCCGGCCCCGGGCGCGGTCCCACCGCCGGACGCGGTCCCACCGCCGGACGCGGTCCCACCGCCGGACGCGGTGTCGGCCTCGGGCGCGGTGGCGGTCAGCCCCAGGTCCCGGTACATGGGCAGCGACCCGTACAGCAGCACCACCGGGCGGTCGTCGACACGCAGCAGTGTGTCGCCGCGCTTCACCGTGGTCCCCGCCTCGGGCAGCCCGGTCACGGTCCCGGTCGCCTTGACCGGCAGGGGTATCTCCGTGCCGTACCCCAACTGGCCGTCCACCTGGGTGCGTTCGGTCAGCGTGGCCCGGACCACCTCGACCAGCGAACCGGTCCGGGGCGGTGCGCCCGCGCTCTCGTCCTCACCACCGCCGAGGCCCAGGGCGCCCACCACGGCGACCGCCGCCACGACGACCACGGCCAGGGCGATCAGCGCCGTACGCCGTCCCCGTGCGCCGCGTGGCGGTTCGGACACCGCCTCGGACTCGTCATCGATCCGTGTCACCGTATCCGCCACGGTCAGCCCTTGCCGGGGCCCGGGTTCTCCGGAACGCCCACGATCGGCCCGCAGATCCGGATGGCCCGCTTCGCACCGGCGGAGCTCTGGTCCCAGTCGCCCTGTCCGAGGCCGTCGGGGCCCGGGTCGGGGAAGTCGGCGGCGCCGTTCTCCTGCATGCACTTCGCGTACTGCTGCTTCACCTTGATCTGCTCGGCGGTGAGCTTGGACTGGTTGCCCTTCTCGATGCCCTCGGGCACGGCCGCCAGGTACTCGGCGCACTTCTCCGTGGCCGCCCGGAACTTCGCGTCCTTCTTCAGGTCCAGGTTGTCGCCGAAGTCGATGTTCCCCTTCTCGTCCGGGTCCGGGGCGTCGACACCGTTCTCCCGCAGGCACTTCACGTACTCGCGCTGTGCCTGCACATAGGCGGCCACGTCGTCCCCGCCGCCCTGCCCGTCCGAGCCGGCGGACGGCGTGGCCGCGCCGCCGCTCGCGGCCGTCGGGATCTCCGAGTCGCCCTCGTCGCCCCCGCAGCCGGTCAACGCCAGCGCCACGACCGAGGCCGCCACGGCCAGCAGTACCCGATTCGCCCTCACCGGTTCTCCCGCTCTCCTGCCGAGCCCGTCCGCGGACGCGGCGGGCAGACCGACCGTAGGACGGCACCGATGAAGAACTCTTGAAGAACCTGTCAGCCGTTCATGTGACCGCGGGTGGACACCGCGGCCGGCCCGCTCAGCGTGCCCCGCGTTCCTCCAGGACCGTTCTGAGGCTGCGCAGGGCGTAGTGGACGCGGGACTTCACCGTGCCCTGGGGGACGCCGAGGGTGGTGGCCGCCTGCTGGGTGCTGCGGTCGGCGAAGAAGGTGGCCTCCAGGGCCTCGCGGTGGACGGGGGTCAGGGCACCCAGGGCGTCGCGCAGGACGATGGACGACAGCACGCGGTCGACGTCGTCCGCCTCGGCGCCCAGTTCGGCGAGCCAGGTGACGCCGCCGATCTCCGCCGGCCGGGCCGTGCGCATACGGTGCGCGTCGATCACGATGTTGCGGGCGACGCGGAACATCCAGGGGCGTACGGCCATGCCCTCGTCGTCGGCCAGGTTCCGCTTGGCCCAGCAGCGCAGCAACGTCTCCTGGACGACGTCCTCCGTGCGGTGCGTGTCGCCGCCCAGCATGCGCAGAACGTACGCGTAGAGCGCCGGGCCGTGTTCCACGTAGAGGTCACGCATCGCCCGCTCCTCGGGGGAGGGCGCGTTCGCCGATCCGATGACCGTCACGTTCATGGTGTGCTCCCGCTCCTTGGGGGTGTCCGGGCCCGGTCATGGGGGACCGCGGGCCGGAGCCGCCGTGGGACGGAGTCTTACCGGGAACGTTCCACATTCGTTTGACGTGCGGTTGACGGCCCCGTACATCGGGACGTCAGTTTCTCCAGCCGTCTGCGGACCCGGCGGGCCAGGTCGGCGTGGTCGGGAGGCAGCAGGCCCGCGCCGTGCAGGCTGTCGCACAGGCGCAGGAGTTCGCGTCCGTGGGTGACAGCGGTCCGGTCGTCGTCCAGCCGTCGCCAGGCGGCGGCCGCCCGCGCCACCGCCGCGGGGGCCTGCGCGTCGCCGGTCCGGCACATGGTCCGGGCCACGTCCAGGGCCAGCACCGTGGCCTCGCGGTGGTCACCGCGCAGATGGGCCAGATACGCCTCCATCGCCCGCGCCTCCAGGGTGTCCGGGTGCTCGGCGCCCAGGGAGGCCGTCAGGTTCTCGCGGAGCGCGGTCGCGGCGGCGGACGCCTCGTCGAGCCGGCCGTCGGACGTCAACGCGTTGATACGGGTGACGGTTTCGACCAGGTCGGCCGGCAGCGGAGCGGAGGGCGGCGCTCCGGTGGTGGGCCGGGCCGAGACGGGGTCGGGGTCGGGGTCGGGGTCGGGGTCGGGGTCGGGGTCGGGGGCCGGGTCCGATTCCGGTGCTGGCGCCGAGGCCGGGTCCGATTCCGGTGCTGGCGCCGAGGCCGGGTCCGATTCCGGTGCTGGTGCCGAGGCCGGGTCCGTGGGGATGACGACTCGGCTGGAGCCGTCCGGGGCGACCTGGAGGACGAAGTGGGTGGTGCCGGGCCCGTCGTTCACTGTCGCCTCGACCGGGGCGCCCCGCTGCTCCGCGTACTGCCGCAGCCGGTCCAGCACGGCCTCGTGCACGGACCGGCCCGCGTCGAGGACGAGGGGCTCCCCGTCGATGCCGGCGAACCCCTCGTCGGAGATGTGCACTTCGAAGCGGACCATGGCTGCTGCTGCCCTCCTCACACGGGCGGAGCGGAATCGACGGGAGACGGACCGCCCCACGCCCGGAGCGGTGGCGGCAGGACACCGGGTCCGCCGACGACGCCTCCCGTACCCGTGCGCATGGGTGCCCGCCTCCTTTCTCCCGCCTTGAACCGAATTGATCGAACAGCCCGTTGTGGTGTCCGACGGAATCCGAAGGATCCAACGAGTACGGGAGCGCATTGGTTCACGCCGATGGGAAAAATGCGTCCACACCGGCTCTAATCATAAAATACCGGGGTGGCCGGGACCGCGTCGGACGGCCCTCCGTGACGCTCCGGCCCGGGAGTTGAACCTTCCTCACCCGCCTCCCGTTGTACGGGTGCCCGGCCGCTGCTTTCCCCCTTGCCGCGGCCGGGTCCTGACCGAAGGAGACGTGTGTCGGACGGTGCGGACTCAGTCCAGTCGGGCGAGTCGCTCGCGGACCTTCTCGGCGTCCGCGTGGTCGCACTCCGAGAGGATCGCCAGCGCCTCCAGCCAACTGCGGCGCGCCGCCTCGGACTCCCCGGCACCGAGCTGGGCGTCCCCGAGGTTGCCCAGGGTGTGGCCCTCCCCCCACCGGTTGCCGATGTCCCGGTGGGCCTTGAGCGCCTGGTGGTAGTGCTCGACCGCCTCGTCGTAGCGGTGGAGCCGGCGGTGCACCGTGCCGAGGATGTCCAGGGTGATGCCCTCGACCCAGCGGTTGTCGTGGGCCCGCAGGATGGAGAGCGCCTGCTCCAGGCAGTCGACGGCCTCGTCGAACCGGCCGAGCCGCTGGTAGGCGTCGCCCAGGTTGGACAGTGCGATGCCCTGGCTCCACACGTTGCCGGTGGCCCGGGCGATGGCCAGTCCCCGGCGCGTGTACTCGACGGCCTTGCGGAGGTGGCCGGCCTGCAGGTACGCGTCGCCCAGGTTGGCCACGGTGGCCGTCCTGCCCGCCGCGTTCCCGAGGTCCCGGAAGATGGCCATGGCCTCGCGCAGCGGACCGATGGCCTCCTCCAGCCTGCCGGAGTCGCGCAGCGCCGCCGACCTGTCCGCGAGCGCCTGGGCCTCGCCCTTGCGGTCGTGGGCGGCGCGGGCGGCGGCCAGTCCCGTGGTGGCGGTGTCGAGCCATTCGTGCGTATGGCTGCGGAGGTAGAAGAACCCCCACAGGACGGCGGGCAGCCGCCATGCGATGCCCGGCTGCCCGGACCCGGCGGCCTGGTGCACCGCGCCCACCAGGTTGGGCCGCTCGGTCTCGCACCACTCCAGGGCCTCCTCGCGCGTGGTGAACACCAGCGGCCGGCACCCGTCCGGCAGCGGTTCCAGCGGGATCCGGCGGCGGTTGGGGGTGATGTGCGGGTAGGTGGCGTCGGCGGTGTGCAGGTACCAGGTCAGCAGCCGCTCGACGGCCGCGTCCCGCTCCCGTGCCGTCTCCTCGGCGCGGGCCCGTTCGGCGGCGTAGACGCGCAGCAGGTCGTGCAGGGCGCAGCGGCCCGGGAAGTGTTCCGTGAGCAGGTGGGCGCGGGTGAGTTCGCCGAGCAGGCCGCGGGCCTCGCGCGGCGGGAGCCCGGCGAGCGCCGCGACGGCGGGTACGGAGATGTCGGGCCCGCAGTGCAGGCCCAGCAGGCGGAACAGCCGGGCGGCCGGGGCGGACAGCGCCTTGTACGACCAGGAGAAGACGGCCCGTACGTCGGTGGTGATGTCGTCGCCCCCGGCGAAGGCGTCGAGGCTGCCGTGGCTTTCCCTCACCTCCTCGGCGATGGCGCTGAGCGGGAAGCCGGGGCGGACCCCGGCGTGGGCGGCGACGATGGCCAGCGCCAGCGGCAGCCGGCCGCACCGCGCGATGATCTCGCCGGCCGCCCGCGGCTCCTCCGCCAGCCGGTCGGTGCCGAGGCGGGCGGCGAGGAGGTCGAACGCCTCGGTGGGAGTCATCTGGTCCAGCGTCAGCGGGTGCGCCCCTTCCCCGGCGATCAGTCCGGACAGCCGGCTGCGGCTGGTGACGATGACCAGGGAGCCCGGGGAGCCGGGCAGCAGCGGGCGGACCTGCTCGGTGTCGCGGGCGTTGTCGAGCAGGACCAGTACCCGCCGCCGCGCGAGGACGCTGCGGTACAGCGCCACCTGGGCGTCGAAGTCGCCGGGGATCCGCTGCGGGGGGACACCGAGCGCGTCGAGGAAGACACGGACGGCTTCGTCGGGTGTCATGACCGAGCCGGTCGGGTCGAAGCCGCGCAGGTTGATGTAGAGCTGCCCGTCGGGGAAGCGGTCGGCGACCTCGTGGGCCCAGTGCACGGCCAGGGCGGACTTGCCGATGCCGCCCATGCCGCCGATCGCACTGATCACCAGGGTCGCCGGCGGGCTGCCGTCCTCGGGCAACAGGGCGCGTATCCGCTGGAGTTCCGCGTGCCGGCCGACGAAGGCCGGCAGATCGGCGGGCAGTTGCGCCGGACGGGCGGCCGGGTACTCGACGGGGTCCGGGAAAGCGCGCTCGGCCGGGGGGTCCGGTCGGGGGGCCGGGGTCGGGCCGGAGACCGAGGACGGACCGGAGACCGAGGACGGACCAGAAGCCGGGAACGAGGACGGACCAGAAGCCGGGAACGAGGACGGGGACGGGAACAGTCCGGAAGCCGAGGACGGACCGGCGACCGGGGAAGGGCCGACCACCGGAGTCGGGAACGGACCGGCAGCCGGGGAAGGGCCGACCACCGGAGTCGGGAACGGACCGGCAGCCGGGGAAGGGCCGACCACCGGAGTCGGGAACGGACCGGCGACCGGGGAAGGGCCGACCACCGGAGTCGGGAACGGACCGGCGGCCGGGAACGGGGTCGGGCCAGGGAGAAGGGACGGGTCGGCCGTCAGGATGCGGTGGTGCAGGTCCTTGAGCGGTGCGCCCGGTTCGATGCCCAGCCCGGTCACCAGGGCGTCCCGTGTCCTGCCGTAGGCCTCCAGTGCGCCGGCCTGCCGGCCGGACCGGTACAGCGCCAGCATGAGCAGCCGGCACAGCTGTTCGCGCAGCGGGTGTCTGGCGGCCAGCGAGAGCAGCTCGGGAACGACCGTGTCATGGCGTCCGAGCGTGATGTCGATGTCCAGCCGGGTCTCCAGCACGGTGAGCCGTTGCTCGTCCAGCCATGAGCACTCCGACTCCGCCAGCGGGCCGGGGAGGCCCGCCAGTGCCGGTCCCTGCCATGCGCCGAGCGCCGTGTGCAGCAGTTCACCGGCGGCGGACAGTTCGCCGGCGGCGTGCCGTCTCTTCGCCTCCGCGACCCGCTGTTCGAACACGGTGAGGTCCAGGGAGTCCTCCGGGACCCGGATCACGTAGCCGTCGCCGACCGAGACGAGCAGTGCGGGCGGCCGGCCCGGCTCCCGTCCGGGTTCCAGAACCTTGCGCAGGCGCGACGCATAGGTCCGCAGGACGGACACGGCGGCCGTCGGGGGCTCCTCGCCCCAGACGGCACGGATGAGTTCGGCGAGGGCGACCGGGCGCCCCCGGCCCAGCAGCAGCGTCGCGAGCACCACGCGCTGCTGCGGCGATCCGAGGTCCAGCTCCTGTTCACCGCGCCACGCCCGAACCGGACCCAGCACGGAAAAGCGAACGGGAGTTTCATAAGCAGGCACACTCGGACTCTATTGACCGACCACTCCGCCATAACCGCTTTGGCGGAATGCGCCTTTCCACCACGAACGCCACTTCCGTGAAGATTCCCGCCACAGGGTCCGGCTTCCTCCCGGACGTCGGACCCCGGCCCTCAGGGAACGGTGAGTACGGTCTTGCCGCGGGCGCGCCCCCCTTCCACATGGCGCACCCCCTCGGCCGCCTCGGCCAGCGGGTACGTCCGGTCGACCACCGGCGCGAGGCGGCCGGACTCGATGAGCGCGGTGACGGCGAGCAGGTCCTCGTGGGTCGGGCCGGCCGGGGCCGCCGGGAGGATCACCCGGAGCCGCTGCCGGACGACCGTGTCGACCGCGAGGAGTTTCAGCACGGCCCCCATCGCGCCGAACACACGGCCGGGTGAGCCGCCGCCGTTGCCCACCAGGGTCCCCGTCGGGGTGAGCGCCCGGCGCAGCCGGCCCAGCGGGTGGTTGCCCACGTTGTCCAGGATGACGTCGTAGCGTGCGCGGCCGTCGGTGAAGTCCTCGCGCGCGTAGTCGATGACGTGCCCGGCGCCCAGTGAGCGCACCAGGTCGGTGCTGCGGGCGCTGCACACGCCGGTGACCTCGGCGCCGAGGGACGCGGCGATCTGCACGGCGAACGTGCCCACGCCGCCGCCGGCCCCGTTGACCAGCACCCGCTGCCCCGCCCGCACCCGCCCCACGGTCCGGATGCCGCGCAGGGCCGTCACCGCCCCCATCGATACGGCCGCGGCCTGCTCGAAGGTCAGGTCCGCGGGTTTGGGGACCAGGAGGTCCTCGGTGGTGCACGCGTACTCGGCGAAGGCCCCCGGGCAGAAGCCCAGCACCTCGTCGCCGGGCCTCAGCCCCCGCACGCCGGCGCCGACCGCCTCGACGCGTCCGGCCGCGTCGATCCCGGCCACGCGCGACTTCGGACGGGTCAGCCCCACGTCCCGGGTCAGCCGGGCCGCGTACGGGTCGCCGCGCAGCATGTGCCAGTCGTACGGGTTGAGCGCGGCGGCGCGCACCCGCACCAGCACCTGGCCGGCCCCCGGCCCGGGGCGGTCGACGTCTGCCACTTTCAGGACGTCCGGCGGGCCGAAGCGGTCCTGGACGATCGCCTTCATCCGGATCTCCCCCTCATGGGTGTACGGCGTACACCCACCATCATGGGTGTACGCCGTACACCTGACAAGGGCCGGGAAGGATGTCAGGGCAGCAGCCGGGCCAGACCGTCCAGCGTCAGATCCAGGGCGAACTCGAACTCGTACTGGTCGTCGCAGCCCGCGCCGACCACGGACTCCTCGTCGTGGGCGACCGCCATGGCCAGTTCGGTGATGTGGGGGTAGCGCGCGGCCATCTCCTCGGGCGGCAGCGCGTCCGGGTCCGGCTCACGGCCGGCGCCGTCCTCGAACAGTTCCTGGGAGAAGCCCAGCAGCCGGCTGCCCATGACGTGCATCGCGTGGTGGACCAGGTCGAGCGGGAAGCCCCCGGCCCGGAAGATCCCGATCATCGAGTCCAGGTACGCCATCACCACGGGGGTCGGCGCGGCCCGCGCCTTCAGCCGCGCCTCGATGACCCCGGACGCCCACGGGTGACGCAGCAGCATCCGGCGGGCGGAGAGCACCCGCAGCCGGACGGCGGTCTTCCAGTCGGCGTCCGCGACCGGTGGGTCGATCTCACCGACGAGGACGTCGATCATGCCGTCCAGCAGCTCGTTCTTGTTGGCCACGTGCTTGTACAGCGCCATGGGTACGACACCGAGCACCTGCGCCAGCTTCCGCATGCTGAGCGCGTCGACCCCGCCCTCGTCGGCCAGGGCGACGGCGGCGGACAGCACCCGCGCCCTGCTCAGGGGGGTGCGGGTCCGGTGGACGGCGTCGGCCTGCCCGGTGATCTCCACCATCCCCTCTCGTGCCGACCGGTACGGACCGGTGCGGACGAGTACGGACCGGCCCCGGTGTACGGCGTCCACCCTAGGCGCCCGCGCCCTCCCCCACCTCCTCGGGGGCCGCCCACTCCACGAACCGGGGGCCGGCGCGCTTGTGCGGGGTGCGGCAGTGTTGTGGCCGGTCACGTTGCCGACCGTGGTCACCGTCTGGTGTGGTGGTTCGGGGGGCCGAGCCCCGGGAAGGATCGACGACATGATCATTTTTGGCACCAAGGGGTACCTGTACCAGCTGGCGATACTGACGCTGGTGTGCGCGCAGTGCGGGAACCCCGCCGCGCACACGCTCAGGAAGCGGGTCACCAAGTTCACCCTGTTCTTCGTCCCGCTGTTCCCGGTCTCGACGAAGTACACGACGCAGTGCACCTTCTGCGGCGCGGAGCAGAAGGTGACCAAGGAGCAGGCCGAGCAGCTCCAGGCGCAGGCGATCGGCGGCGGGCAGGGCCACGGGCAGCAGTCGCAGCAGCAGCCGTACCAGTCCTAGCCGACTGCCGCCCTGGCCGCTCCACGCCCCGTCGTACGGGTCCTGCGGGACCGGGAAGGGGAGGGCCTGGAACCACCCGTCACCATGAGGCAGTCTCTTCCCCTGTGGTGAGCCTCCTTCCCAACCCGGCCCTGCCCGGCGACCCGTCGGCGCACATGGTGGTGTGCGGCGACGACGGGCTGGCGCACCGGCTCGCCGCCGAACTGCGCGGTGTGTACCGCGAGCAGGTGACCCTCGTCGTACCGCCGTCCGGGCGCGGCGGCCGGCAGCCGATGGCGGGACGGGCCCGCGCGGCCTCCGCCGCCCTGCTCGACCGGGTCGTGACCGCCGTCAACCGGGGCAACGGCGGGTCCGACGACACCTTGGCGCCCGGTGAACGGGTCGTGGAGGCCGCCGAGCCGACCGAGGCCGTGCTCGCCGGGGCCGGGGTGGAACGCGCCGCCGCACTGGCGCTGGTGTACGACGACGACGAGACCAACATCCGTGCCGCCCTGACCGCCCGCCGGCTCAACCCCCGGCTGCGGCTCGTCCTGCGGCTCTACAACCGGCGGCTGGGACAGCACATCGAGGAACTCCTCGATCAGGCAGCCGAGTTGGCGGGAGGTGGCGGTGGCGGCGCGGCAGGACGTGGCGGGTCCGGTGGGGCCGGTGGGGCCGACATCGCCACGACCGTGCTGTCCGACGCCGACACGGCCGCGCCCGCGCTGGTCGCCACCGCGCTCGTCGGTACCAGCAAGGTCGTCGACGCGGAGGGGCTGCTGCTGCGGGCGGTGGAGCGCCGGCCTCCGGGGCCGGGCGAGGTGGCCGATCCGGGACTGTGCACCCTCGCGCTGCTCTCCGCGACCAGCAACGACCCTGCCGGGGACGAGGGTTCGGAGGACAGTGGCGAGCAGGGGCCGCGGCTGCTGCCCGACGCGGCGGCGGTGGCGGCGGCGACCGGGCGGGGGACGGTGGTGCTGGAGCAACTGTCCTACTCCGGAGCGCCGTTGTCCGCCGGGCGGGGCGGTCCGCCGTTCGCCTCGCTGTTCTCGCGGCGACTGCGGTGGTCGCTGGCGGGGCTGGTGGCGGCGGTGGTCGCGCTCGCCGTCGCGCTGACGGTGGTGACACAGGACAATCCGCTGCACGCCACGTACGTCACCCTGCTCGACCTCTTCGCGATCAACGAGCCCGCGCACCACCAGTCCACCGGGCGGCAGGTGCTGCAACTGCTGTCCATGGTCGTGGGGTTGCTGCTGCTGCCGGTACTGCTGGCGGCGGTGCTGGAGGCGCTGGGGACGTTCCGCACGGCGTCGACGCTGCGGAAGCCGCCGCGCGGGCTGGGCGGGCACGTGGTGCTGCTCGGGCTGGGCAAGATCGGGACGCGGGTGCTGACGCGGCTGCGGGAGCTGCACATTCCGGTGGTGTGCGTCGAGGCCGATCCGGAGGCGCGGGGGATGGCCGTGGCGCGGCGGCTACGGGTGCCGGTGGTGCTGGGGGACGTCACTCAGGAGGGGGTGCTGGAGGCCGCGAAGATCCACCGTGCGGATGCGTTGCTGGCACTGACCAGTGCGGATACGACGAATCTGGAGGCGGTGCTGTACGCGCGGTCCGTACGGCCCGATCTGCGGGCGGTGCTGCGGCTGTACGACGACGACTTCGCGAAGGCGGTGTACCGGACGTTGCGGACCGC
This sequence comes from Streptomyces sp. NPDC051740, assembly GCF_044453165.1. NCBI lineage: Bacteria > Bacillati > Actinomycetota > Actinomycetes > Kitasatosporales > Streptomycetaceae > Streptomyces > Streptomyces sp. NPDC051740. Next base: position 168,047 of record NZ_JBITCL010000015.1, read on the forward strand.
GCATCCGTCGGCGCTGACGCGGAGCCGGAGTGTGTCGCATCTGGCGGCGCCGGCTTTCGCCGGGGCGATGATGGGGCGGCAGATCCTGGGGGCGATACCGGTGGAGCGGCGGGTGCTGCTGTTCGCGGCGGTGGTCGTGGGCGGGTACGCGCAGTTGGAGGGGCGGACGGTGGGGGAGGCGTTTCGGGCGGGGGCCTGGCGGGTGCTGGCGTTGGACACGGCGGGGTCGGGGGACGGTGCGGGGGTGCCGCCGGGGGCGGGGCTGGTGTGGGACCTCCCTGACACGTATGTGCTGCGTGCCGAGGACCGGGTGGTGCTGGCCGCCACCCGGCGGGGGCTGGCGGAGTTGCTGGGGCGGCGGGCGCGGCCGCGAAGCACGCCGTGACGCTTGCCGCGTGCCGCTGGGCGGAGGTGGGCTCCACTTGCCCGCGTACGCGAGGTGCCCGGCGCCACCGCTGGGCGGAGGTGGGCTCCACTTGCCCGCGTACGCGAGGTGCCCGGCGCCCACCCGTGCCGCCCCAGCGGCACGATTGCCCGCAGCCGCGGCGGGTCGGCGCGCCCAGCAGCTATGGCGTTCCCGCGGGCAGTCGTGCCGCAGGGCGGCACGGGTGGGCGCGACGGCACCC